>DUQQ01000051.1 GCA_012837705.1 Hydrogenispora sp. | reverse complement strand
TATAACAACCAGAGGGGATCATCATTAAAGCCGCCGCCGATCTCCGCATTCCCCTTTTTGGTTAACGGTTGATACTGATGATAGGCCCCACCGTCACTGAACTGCGTCGCCGCCAGGTCGATAATACGTTGTCGTGCCCGGTCCGGTACCATACGCACAAAACCCAAAATGTCCTGATTCGAGTCGCGAAAACCGATCCCGCGGCCAATCCCGGACTCAAAATAAGAGGCGCTCCGCGATAGGTTAAAGGTAGTCATACATTGATACGGATTCCAGATGTTCACCATCCGGTTTAGTTTCGAATCGTTACTTTCCACCTGATAACCACTTAATGTCTGTACCCAATACTCTTTTAACTCCGTAAGAGCCCTCGCCACCGCCGGGCCAGTCGCAAATTTACCCAGTATTTTCTGGGCCGGTTCTTTATTGATGATCCCTGTTTCCGCAAACTTCATCGCCGGATCGTTTTCGATATAACCAAGGACAAAGATCAATTCTTTCTCTTCACCGGGCGCAAGCCGGATGTCGAGACAGTGGGAAGCAATCGGTGCCCACCCACAGGCAAGCGAGTTTTTCGGTTCACCGTCCATTACCGTCTGGGGGTTGTGCAAACCATGGTAAAGGCCGAGAAATTCCTCCCGGTCCGTATCAAAGCCAGCCAAAGGATGATTAACCCCATAAAAGGCATAGTGGTTACGGCGTTCCCGGTATTCGGTCTTATGGTAGATTACGCTGTCCTCCACTTCGACTTCGCCTGTGTTATAATTTCGCTGAAAATTCGTCATATCATCATAGGCGTTCCAGAGGCAAAACTCGATGAAGGAGAAAAGACGGATCTGTTTCTCCGCTGCTGTCGTATTACGGAGGAGCAGACGATGAATTTCACAATTTTCATCCAAAGGAACGAAATAAAGAACCTCCGCCGTTAACCCGTTTTTCGCCCCGGTAATCTGGGTATAACCTAAACCATGGCGACATTCATAATGATCTAACGGTGTCTGCACCGGTTGCCAAGTGGGTGCCCAAACTGTCGCTCCGTCTTTAAGGTAGAAATAACGCCCTCCGGTATCAAGAGGGATGTTATTATAGCGATATCTAGTGATTCGTCTTAATCTAGCATCCTTATAAAAGCAATAGCCACCGCCGGTATTAGAGATTAAACCGAAAAATTCCTTCGTCCCAAGATAATTAATCCAGGGGTAGGGAGTCTGCGGCGTATTAATTACATATTCTCTTTTTTGGTCATCGAAATATCCAAATTTCAACCTCTTGGACCTCCGTTCCTACTTTATAAGAAAACACCGTCCCACCTAGAAAATGCCTTTACGAGTATCCATATTTTGAAGGAAAAAGGGAAGAGCGTTTCCGCTCTTCCCCGGCACGCCATCTCCTTACCTTTCCCGTTTTAAGACATCGTTGACTCGATCGGCGGCCGCATCTAAATGTTTTTTAACCGTATTGTCGTTGTAGGTACCATCGACATACTCAGACAACACGTTAACGAACTCTTGCTTAACGATGTTCTCGATGTCGCCCCAGGTTGCCAACGGCGGATAAGCAGTGGAATACTCCAGAGTGGTCTTGAAGGTCTTCCAAACACCAGAATCATAGTAGGGGTCTGCAAAGACTTCCACCTGTGCCGGCAGCATGTGGGTCAGATTCTTGGTGTATTCGACCATATTGTCTTTCTCCAGGAGGAATTTGATCCACTCTTTAGCGGCAGCCTTATTCCGGCTAGCTTTCAATACCACTAGGTTACTACCACCGGAGAAGGAAGCTTTTCCTTTGGGACCTGCTGGTGGTTCAACCACACCATAGTTCAAACCCGGGTTCTGTTGTTCAATACCAGCAATATTCCAGGGCCCCATGTAACACATGGCAACGTTACCGTTGATGAAAGCCGCATCGGCTTGGTTCTGATCATACTCGGCACAAGCCTTGGACGCATAACCTCTCCGAACTAAATCCACGTACCATTGCATGGCTTTAACACCAGCATCGTTATTGAACATGGCCATCTTATTATCTTTTGTTAATAGATCGCCACCATTGGCCCAGAGAATAATCGTCCAGTTATGTAAAATGTCATGGGCATTGGTCCCTGCTAAAGCGATCGCACTACCTTCACCATAGGTCGCCACAATTTTCTCCGCTACTTTGTAGAGCTCATCATGGGTCTTCGGCGGTTGTACTCCAGCCTTTTTAAACATATCCACATTATAGAAGAGCGCACGGGTCTCAGCAAACCAGGGTACACCATAGCTTTTGTTTTTATAGGTGGTCGATACATAGTTGGCGTTCATGAACGCATTTTTCCCGCCGAACTCGTTAATTTTGATCTCTTCAAGCCCACCAGTCGCAGCTAACTGCGGGTTCCAAGTGGTTCCAACCTGGAAAACATCCGCACCTTCCCCAGTGGCAATGGCGGTAGTAATCCGCTGCCAAGCTACATCCCATCCGATAATCTCAACGTTAACTTTCACACCGGTTTTCGCTTGGAAAGCCGCAGCCTTCTGCTCCAACCAAGGAATATGGGTGTCATCGGGAGCATTCGGCATCAACCAGAAGGTAATCGACTTCGATTGCCCGCTGACTGCCAACGATGTCAAAAGAACTAAGCTTAAAACGATCCCCAAAAATACAGTTCTTACCCGTTTCGACATAAAAATTTCCCTCCTAAAATTTCATTATTAACTATTTTGAGTACTTTGAGGTGGTTAGCCCGTCAGAAACCATAAATCCCCCCTTTACTATCCGAATCAGTTCTCTGATTCAGCCTTTAGTTGCACCACTAACTATACCTTCGACTATATACCTTTGCATAAATGTGAAGAGAAGCAATACCGGAATCGAGATGATAATACAAGCAGCCATCATCTGGGACCACCTCGACTGCTGTTGAGTAATATACTCTAAAATTCCAACAGCCACCGTCTTGGTCGCTCTCCCCGTCAAAATTGAAGCAAAAAGGACTTCATTCCAAGCCATAATGAAGGAGTAGATCCCAACGGCAACAATCCCCGGTGCCGAAAGCGGAATAATCACCCGAAAAAGAGCACCCAAAGGAGAACAGCCATCAATTTGGGCTTGTTCATCAATCTCCCGAGGGACCGTATCTAAAAAATTCCGAAGCATCAAAATACTAAAAGGAATGGCAAATGTAGTATAGGTCAGGATCATTCCCGGGTAGGTATTCCTTAACTGGATCCCGAAATACCGGTTGATAAGGGTGAACAGAATAAAGTAGGGAATAAGAAAGGCGATTCCCGGAAACAGCTGGGTGGAGGCGACTCCTAAAGTGACGGCCGTTTTGCCCTTGAAATTGTACCGAGAGAGGGCATAAGCCGCGGTAATACTGATTATAATCGAAAAGAACATTGTCCCAAGGCTAATTATGATACTGTTCCGGAAATAATCAAGCATCGGCACAGTTTTATTGATCTTAGCGTAATTTTCTAAGGTAAATGTCCGTGGAATCCACCGCGGTTCTAAGTCCGGACGGGTTACATCAGCCGCCTGAATCTCCAACGAGGTTTTAAACGAACCGGAAACCATCCAGAGGTAAGGAGCTAACACTATCACCAAAACGAGAAATACACCAAGATATAGTAGAATCCGCAACACTACTTCTTTCGTAAACAGCTTTTTCCTTGATATTTCATTAAGAGTGAATCTCGATGACTGTTGCATTTCAGCTTTCATAGCTAGCCCTCCTCTTACTCCTTAGTAAAATAGCAATTAATATCACGATCAGTATCATTAAAACAACAGACATTGCCGAACCCATTCCATAGTGGAGATTAGTAAAGGCTTCCTGCATAATGAAAGTAGAAGGAACATGGGCTTCACCAACGCTACCCCCAAGTAAAATATAGAACTGGTTATAAGCGTGGAAATTCCAGATTACATTGAGCAGCAACAAAGTTTTGGTCACTGGAGCTAACATCGGCAAGGTAATCATCTTAAACTGTTGCCAAACGGAAGCCCCATCAATCTTTGCCGCTTCGTATAATTCAGCAGGAATTCCTTGTAAACCAGCTAGTAAAATAAGACAGGCAAAGGGCCATCCCTTCCAGATACTAGCGATAATTACAGCAGTTAAGGCACGTTTCCCCACCAACCAAACCAAGGGTTCCTGGATTAGTCCAAATTTAAGAAGATATTTATTAACTAGACCAATCCGGGCCTGAAAGATAAACCGCCATACATTGTAGGCCACCGAGTCGGGAGTGATGTATGGCAGCAAAATTATACCCCGTACAAAAGTCCGACCAACAAAGTTCCGGTTTAAAAGAAGTGCCACTAATAATCCGATGATATACCCGGTGGGAATGGTTACCAGTCCATAAACGAATACGTTATATACCGAACGCAAAAATCTCTGACCAACGGCAAACTTGCCACTAAAAAGTTTAATATAATTTCCTAATTTAACAAAGGGAGCCGAAGTCCATTGGGTTAGCGTATAAACATCAAGGTCCAATAAACTAATGTAGGCCCCCCAGATAATTGGAATGAAGTGAACAAACAACATACATAAAGCGGCCGGTAGAATAAACCAATAGGCTCTTCTCGTCCCCTTGGCCTTGCTTAACATGCCCACGTTTCTTCCTCCTCCTTAAAGCTATAACTCGTGTGTCATCGATGTCATTATAGCACGTTTTGTTACAATCTCCTAAATCCCTAGTTGCGAAATAGGACGTATTTTTACATGTTATCTTTGCTTTTCGTCTTTTTGCTAACTATTTCTAATAAATTTACCTTTTAGTAATAATTATATAAAAAAAGAGCCACCCGTATCAAACGTGGCTCTATAAGGTAACACCTGTATTATCCCCTAACAATAGGGGTCATGCGCCGCCAACTCTTTCCAGAGGTCAGGGGTTTCAGTTTTAATCACTTCTTCCATTTCTTCGTCGCCAATCACGGTGTTACGCCCTTCCGCGTATTCCCGGTCAATCCACTCTTTAATCTTTTGGATGCGGGGGTCCCTTTTGTCAAGGCGTTGATCCCCTTTCAGGTTAAAACGCTGGTTAATCCAGAAGACAATCCCCGCCGCCCCCGAAGTTTGGTTGAGGGCCACCACTACTGGACGGTTCAAAAGTTTTTCGGTGTTGAAGATGTTATAGATCTCCTCATCTTTCAGGAGACCATCGGCGTGGATCCCCGCCCGGGTAAAATTGAAATAGCGCCCGACAAACGGCGTCATCGGTGGAATCCGGTAGTTTAATTCCTTGGTATAATACTCGGCAATCTCAGTAATCACCGTCGGGTCCATCCCGTCTAAAGTACCGCGGAGCGCGGCATACTCAAAAACCATCGCTTCCAGGGGGCAATTTCCTGTTCTTTCGCCAATTCCCAACAAGGTGCAGTTCACCCCGGAACAACCGTAAAGCCATGCCGTTCCGGCATTGGCCACCGCCCGGTAAAAATCGTTATGGCCATGCCACTCCAATTGCTCACTGGGGAAACCGGCATGATGCCACAAGCCGTAAATGATCCCCGGTACACTGCGGGGGAGGGCGACCCCAGGATAACTAACCCCAAAGCCCATCGTGTCACAAGCCCGGATCTTAATGGGAATACCACTTTCTTCAGATAGCTTGTTAAGCTCAATCGCAAAGGGAACAACAAAGCCGTAAAAATCAGCCCGTGTGATATCTTCCAGGTGAACCCGGGGAATGATCCCAATCTCCAGCGCAGATTTGACAATAGAAAGATACTGTTCCATGGCTTGTTTTCGAGTCATCTTCAGTTTGTTAAAGATGTGATAATCGGAAGCGCTAGCCAGAATCCCCGTTTCTTTAATCCCCATATTTTTAACCAGTTGAAAGTCTTCCTTCACCGCCCGGATCCAACTGGTAATCTGGGGATATTCGTAGCCCAAGTCCATACAGCGTTCAACCGCTTCTTGATCCTTCTTACTGTAGAGGAAGAATTCGGACTGGCGGATAATTCCCTTCGGGCCGCCTAATTTGTGTAACAACTTGTATAGGTGCACAATCTGCTCAACCGTATAAGGTTCGCGCGCTTGCTGCCCATCCCGAAAAGTCGTGTCTGTAATCCAAATCTCCTTCGGGGGGCGCATTGGCACATGCCGGTGGTTAAATGGAATCTTCGGCACTTCATCATAGTTGTATAAATGCCGGTACAGATTGGGTTTTTTAACATCCTGCAACGTATATTTATAAGCCGATTGCTCCAACGTATTGCTTCTTTCGTTAAACTCCAGCATTTGGTCACCTCCGAGGCTAAATTAATAAGAAAAAACTTTCTATCGATTATATCATCTTTTCCGTCATAAATCCCTAAACCTTGCTAAGTATTAAGTATACATCAGTGCTAACCCTATTTTTCCCCCTAATTATTGCAAAAAAGTTGGTTGCATCTTCGCAACCAACTTTTGGCTTCCCGCTCTTCATCCCGCAGACCGATCAATCTTTTCATCTCACAAACGACGCCGCCAAGGAGCGCTCCGAAAATCCGGCCGGGGCAAGACATGCGCCAAGATAAGGGCATCGTAAAACCTGGTATTGTCAATCTCCCGCCCGGCGGGGTCTTCTAACTTCACGGCTTCATCGGCGTCTGTATAATAGACGGCCCCAAGATCTTCCTCCTCAAACCCATTCTCCTGGTTAAAGAGGCGGTCCCACTCCTCATCTGCCATCTTCTTCTCCTGTTCCTGTGGATGTCCCCAAAGGTTAGCAGGGGCCATCTTTCCATCAGAAGTCGACGGCAAATCTGTCTTCGCTTTTGGTAAGGCTTCAATCGGCTCCCTTTCCGCTTCCACCTCATCCATCAGAAAAGGAGGAAAG
This sequence comes from Hydrogenispora sp., assembly GCA_012837705.1. GTDB lineage: Bacteria > Bacillota > UBA4882 > UBA10575 > UBA10575 > Capillibacterium. Next base: position 48,332 of record DUQQ01000051.1, on the reverse strand, counting down.
GGTAGAGCGGGCGGAAGCGGCTGGCCCCCTTCTTTGCGGGGTTTAACCGGTCTCGAGGCTTTTTGTTCGGCCATCAACTTTTCCAGGATATTACTCAGAACGGAAAACAACACGAATATAACCCAGATCCAACCCATCCAATCCACTCCTATTTCTTAATGTCATCGGTGGACTCGTTCACCTTTGGTCCCTTACCGATGGCATCGCGCATCGCCGTATCGGCCTGAATATTCTGGAGCTGGTAGTAATCCATTACCCCAATCTTTCCTGACCGTAGCGCTTCCGCTAAAGCCCGTGGTACCTCGGCCTCGGCTTCCACTACGCGGGCCCGCATCTCTTGAACCTGCGCTTTCATCTCTTGCTCCCGCGCAAGCGCCGCAAACCGCCGTTCCGACGCTTTCGCCTGCGCAATGTTCTTATCGGCCTCCGCTTGGTCGATCTGGAGTTTGGCCCCGATATTCCGGCCCACATCCACGTCGGCAATATCAATGGAGAGGATCTCAAAGGCAGTTCCAGCATCCAGTCCCTTTTCCAATACGGTTTGGGAGATCCGGTCCGGATTCTCGAGAACATCTTTATGACTCTCCGATGAGCCCACGGTCGTAACAATCCCCTCGCCCACGCGGGCAATGATCGTGGCTTCACCGGCACCACCAACAAGGCGGTCAATATTGGCGCGGACAGTAACCCGGGCTTTCGCCTTCAGTTCAATACCGTCTTTCGCCACCGCCGAGATCTCCGGGGTCTCGATTACCCGCGGGTTAACACTCATCTGTACCGCTTCCAGTACATTTCGTCCAGCCAGATCAATAGCCGCCGCCCGTTCAAAGGTCAAATTGATCTCCGCCCGTTGGGCCGCGATCAAAGCATCGATCACCCGGTCCACATTACCGCCGGCTAAATAGTGGGCTTCCAGTTTATCCACGGTGATCTCCAATCCCGCTTTCTCCGCCTTAATCATCGGCAAAACAATCCGGGAGGGCGGAACCCGTCTTAAACGCATGGCAAAGAGGGTCCAGATCCGGATGCTAACCCCGGCCGCTAGGGCAGAAATCCATAAGCCGACCGGAATAAAGTTGAAGAAGAGAAGCACAAAAACGATCACCAATGCGAACCCAAAGATGGAAAACAACTCCATTTAACAACACCCCGTTCCTTATTTATCTTCAGAGACGGCACAATTACCCCCACGGAACCACCCTTAAACACTATAATTCGGCAAAAGCGCTTCACTGTTTAAAGCAGAGATATATCTGCAATCATAAATTATGCCGTCTCTATAACCAGCCTGTTGGTAATTTTACCCTTCGCTACGCACTAATATTCTCCTGCCTTCAATCGCGACCACTTTAACCTTTTGGCCGGCCGGAATAAAGGCCCCCTCCGAAACCACATCCAACCGCTTCCCGTCGGCCATCTCAATCACACCCGACGGGCGCAGCGGATGAACGACGACCCCCACTTCCCCTAGGTATTGCTGATAGGTGGGAACCGCCGAATAGCCCTTTTCCTTTTCCGCGGCCGTCTTTAAAACAATGCGACTCATAAAGGAACTGCTCTTAAGATACTGAAAAATCAGGGAAACCAGGAAGAAAGACCAGGTGAGAGCGATCGCCAAGGCGGCAACCCCTTGCCCACTGGAAGCGTAGGATAAAATGATGCTTCCTCCCATCGAAATTAAACCGAAAATCCCGGCAAAACCGAAACCTGGTACGAAAAAGGCTTCCACCACCAGTAAGATCAGGCCCAGAAAGAAGAGAAAGATCACTTCCATTCCAGCCAACCCCGAAAACATACGCGCCCCAAAAAATAAGAACAGAGAGATAATACCGATAATCCCGGCTACTCCGAACCCAGCGGTAAAAACTTCGATCATCAAGGCGGTAAAACCAATGGTCAACAAGAGCGGACTGATCACCGGATCGGTTAAAAACCGCACCAAACTCTCCACGGGAGTCTGTTTGACATAGACCGTCGCCAAATCTTCAAATCCCAAGGCAATAATGGCTTCATTTAGATTATCCGCCATCAAATCGGCATAGTTATAATCTAAAGCCTCGCGGGCGGTAAGTGCAAGAATCTCCCCTTTTGCCACGACCCCCTCGACTTCGACCGCTGGATCGACCATCGCCTCGGCGATACGCGGATCAAGGTCGATCCCCTTACGCTGGGCGCGCGCTTCCGCAACCGCACGGAACATCTTCCGAAAGGCCGCAATCGTTTTTTCCGGAGCGGGCGTACCATCGGTCACTAAGGGTTGCGAAGCACCAAGGACGCCATCGGGAGAGATTACAATCCGGTTACCGCACAAGGCAATGTAGGCCCCGGCCGAGATCGCACGCCCTTCAACAAAGACATCCACCGGAATCTTCGACTTGCTGATCGCATCGCCAATTTCCGTCATCGAATCGGCATAGCCGCCAAAGGTTTTTAGCACTAATATAATTCCATCCGCCTGTCGCTGCTGGGCTTCGGCCAAAGCCCGTAGGATAAAATCGGCCGTCCCCCCAGAGATATTCCCTTCCAAAGGGATGATATAAAGTAAATCCGCCTCCTCATCACCGGCGTTTCGATAAGAGAAGACCGTAACCACCAAAGCAATAATCAAGAGAATAACGGTAAATGGACTAATTTTTATGAATTTTTTCCGCTTCACCCCACAACCCCCCTCATCTTTTACCTTTACCCAATATGAACAGCAGTTAGCCTGTTGAAAACAGATATACACTTTGCTTAAACGCGGTAAACCGCAGATTAGTTTCCTGTTTTAAGTTATATTTATGAAACAGCAAAAAGGTTCACCTTATTACGGGTGAACCTTGAGAGACCATTAGGAAAATCGCTTGCTTTTCTTTCGGGCGGCTTCCGATTTCTTTTTCCGTCGTACGCTAGGCTTATCATAATGCTCACGTCTTCTAACTTCCGCCAGGATCCCTGAGCGCTGACACTGTCGCTTAAACCGGCGCAGGGCACTATCTAGGGATTCGTTTTTCCCGATCTTGACTTCGGCCACGATCTACTTCCCTCCCCTCGCTGCCCACATAAATCCACAGGCACATAGAATCCAACAACAAACATGTTAAGTTGTTATTATACTATATTTTTACCAATACGTCAATCAACCGGGAGGCCACGCCAGCTCCCGACCGCTCAGTAAATGAAGATGAAGATGGGGGACAGTTTCTCCTGCATGCGCACCGCGGTTGATCACCACGCGAAAACCATCTTTTGCATCCGCTTCTCCCATAAGCTGCTGAATCGCGGAAAAAAGTTCTGCGGCCAATTGCGGCGATGTGGGGAGCTGTGGATCCATCACACTACTGATGTGTTTCTTCGGAATTAACAGAATATGTCGAGGGGCCACCGGGTTAATATCCTTAAACGCTAAAACTTCTTCCGTTTCTAAAAGAATCTGAGCGGGGATTTCTTTTCTAACGATTTGGCAAAAAACACAGTCGCTCACCTTTCAACCTCCCTTCCCCATGTTCAAGTTCGACAAGCAGAAGAAATATCCTTTTTTCCAACAGATTATTTCATCAGCTAAACCTGGTTCACAGTGCAACAACTACCCCGGTCAACGGCTCCCGGTCGGCCTGCACGATCCGGGCGTTAAACAAAGTGTTCGGTTCTTGTACCTCTTTCACCTGAACCCGGAGATACTCCTGGGCAAACCCTTCCCCATAGCCGTCCCGATTGGTCTCTTCAATTAACACCTCCACGACCTGGTCGAGAAGGCGCTCCCGGTAGGCTTGGGCCAGTTCACGGGCGATCGCTTCCGCTCTTTTCACCCGCTCTTCCTTTACCGGCCGCGGGAGATGACCATGCATCTGTGCCGCTTTCGTCCCTTGCCGCAGGGAATAGGGGAAAATGTGGATCCGCGAAAAGCCCACGGCCTGGATAAAGTTTAACGTCTCGATAAAATCCGCTTCGGTCTCCCCGGGAAATCCAACCATCAAATCGGTGGTCAATGCCAAACGGGGTCGGCCATTCCGCAACAAGGAGACAAGACCAGCGTAATCATCAGGAGAGTAATGCCTGTTCATCAAGGAAAGCACCTTCCCACTGCCGCTTTGCAGGGGAATATGCAGATGGTTACAGAGCAGCGTCGAAGAAAAGAATACCTCCATCAACTGGGGGGTAAAATCGGTGGGGTCAACCGATCCTAGCCGCAAACGCCAATTTGCGTCCGCCCCACCCCACTTCTGTTCAATCTGCTCTAATAAAGAAGCCAAATCCGTTCCAAGATCAATTCCATAATGGCCCAAGTGAATCCCCACCAAGACGATCTCCTTATAACCGAAAGCCAGGAGCCGTTCAATCTCCTTTAGCACCTGCGCCGAAGGGAGGCTACGAACCGGCCCGCGGGCGAAGGGAATCCGACAATAACTACAGTAGGATTGACAACCATCCTGTATCTTCAGAAAAGCACGGGTTTGGCCGGAAAATTCCGGGGCAAAAAGCTCAAACCCATCCGCTTTCGTCCAAGGAAGGACCTGATTCTTGCTGTGAAGCGGTAGCTCTTCCTCTAAAATCTGAAAAAGACGGCCTCGTCCCGCCACGCCGATGACCAAATCCACCTCCGGCAGCGCGGTCAACACTTCCGCACTGGTCTGCGCAAAACAACCGGTCACCACCAGATAGGCGTCGGGATATTTCCGTTTTACCCTTCTCATCAGTTGCCTTGCTTTCCGTTCCGCTTCCTTCGTTACGGTACAGGTATTGAGCACATAAATGTCCGCTGGCCCGTTAAAATCCACTACCTCATAGCCGTGTTCCCGACTTTCCGTGATTAAACCCTCGGTGTCAAACTGATTAACCTTACACCCCAATGTAAAGAAGGCAATCTTCGTCGCGGATCGTAGACCTTCGTGTTCTGCTTTTTCTCCCTTTATCCCGTTCATGGCCATAATCTATTTTCCCCTCCGCCGGCCCAATCTTTCCCCGTTCCTATGGGCTTTTACCATTTTGCATAAACATTAATTAAAAAAACACAGACCATACTCGTGTATACCGAGCACCGCCCGCAGGGAGAGCACCTATGCGCCACTTACCACCCCGCCTGCCAATAATCCGGCAAAGAAAACACGCTCCTCCCTTTTCAGCCTTCATGCTCGCTAACTTGCCAGCGTGGGCCAACACTTAACTTGTCTGCTCCGCGCTCTCCTCTGCCTCCAAATCCATTAGATACACCGACCGTTTAAGCACCGGGTTATAAGCAGTCCAGTTCCCACCTTTGCCCGAATGTTGGCGGAGAGCTTCCCGAAACTTGGCCGCCTCCGCATCCATATGGTCAGCATGATGGAGCAAACAGGCTTCCAGGAGCACCGGTTGAACTGGGGAACCCCACTCTAATTCACCGTGGTGACTCAGGATCAGATGAATAAGGGGCATTTGCAAAGCCGGGGGAAAAGCTGCTTCCCCTTTCTCCGCCTGAATTGTGGCGATCGCTGTTTCCACCATCTGTACACCCAATACGAGATGGCCGATGAGCTTCCCTTCGTCCGTTCCCTCGATCGTCAGAGCGCCGGTATACGATTCTAATTTCCCGATATCATGTAATAAAGCGCCCGTCAGCAACAGATCCCGGTTCGCCTCGGGATATAAATCAGCCGCGGCTTGGCAGAGGGTAACCACGCCAACGGTATGTTCCAAAAGACCTCCCCGGTAAGCATGGTGAATCCGTATGGCCCCAGGCGCCGACGAAAACCGCTGTCGAAACTCCGCAGCGCCAAAAAGATGATCCAAGAGCAAACGATAGGCGTTCTGCCGTAATCCATTCCGCGTTTCATCAACAACAGCCCACAACTTCTCCAGATGCGGGCCGGAGATTCCCGGCACAAAAACAGCCGGATCATACTCGCCTTCCTGGCAGACCTGGAAGAACGGTTCACGCCCGTTCGCTTCCAATTGGAGGGTACCGTTAAAATTCTTGGCTACCGCCTCCAGCCGGATCACTTGCCCCTTTTGTAATTGGTTAAAAGCCGATTCTGAGATCTCCCAAACCTTCAGGGCAATCTCCCCGCTACGGTCCCCGACCTTAAGGGCCGCAAACGGACTCCCGTTGCGCGCAACCCGCCATTGGCTATCTAATACAAGATAGGTTCCGGAAATGCTTCCCTCTTTTACTATTTCCTTAACCTCCATCGTCTAACCTCCAATTTTCCGCCTGCTCGCCCCGGAGGTCATTGGCCTTCCGTCCCCGGTTCTTCCTGCGGCGTTTCTTCCTTCTCCTTGAGTTCAATCCGCACCTCGAGGGGAAGCGCTCCCCGCTGTGCTTCAAAGGTCTTTTGCTTTAGATCAAAACAGATCTCTTCTCCCAACAGTTCATCCCCGTCCATCAGCAGATGAAAACCACCACTGATCGTTAATTTTTCTTCCTCATCACGGTACCTAATGGTTTCACCGTTACCGCTAAAGTCGGCGTGTTCGATCTGGGGAGCTTCGGTGGCAATAAAGGCCTTCTCTTTTGTCTGTAAATACAAATTACCGCAAACCAGCCGGATCCCCTCTTTAACCACTTCCCCTTGTTCGTCGCGGCTTTCTTCCCGTTCTAAAACTACATGTCCGGAAAAGGTCCCGCTCTCCTCTGCGGTATCAAAACAGAACTGATCACCAGTGACCTTCAGATCTTCGTAGGTCAAAAAAACCTCCTGCCGAAAGATGATCTCCCGCGCGCCATCAGCCTTTTCCCGAATCTCCGCTGCTTTAAACCGCAAGTGGGTCTCCCCCTGGAAATACTCGAGATTAGCGCCCTCCATAAACAAGCGCTTCCCATCGGTATCACCATAAAACCGCTCAATTCCTTTAAAGAATCCTTTATCCGCCGCCATAACTACCCGGCTGGCACCGGTCACAAGTATCAACACCAGCAAGCCGGTGACTATGGAAAACCTGCGGCTGCTCATAATTCCAGTTCAACCTCCACATCGCCTTTTAGTTCAAAGCGGTCGTCTTTAGCATAATAGGTGAAAATTTGACCCCGCGACCGCTGCTTCCCTTGCACCACTTCCAGATCGCCAGAGAAAAGATATTCCTCGGTTTCAAAGTTCCCTTCCATCTGGTTGGCTTGCAGCTCTAATCCTTCTTTCTTGAAGGAGAGCGGGTGAGAAGACTCAATCTGCTTCCGTTCTAAATCCAGTTTTAACCCCGCAGTATGGAGCCGGCCCCCGTTAATCTCCCCCTGTACTCCGGTGAGGATTAACACCTTTTGCTTCAAATCAAGCCGGGCCGTATCCGCATTTATGACTAGAATACGGTCATCTTCCTGATAAAGGCGGATGTTCTCAATCCCGCGAAAATTAACCATCTCCCCGTCGGCCGTCCGAAAGATCTCTGTGGCCTCCAAGGTCCAAACCCGTTTTGCGCCTTCCCAGCCTTCATAACGGCTGTTGAATAAGGTCACACCTTGCTCCGCCGCTGGTTTCTGGGGGGTAACCAGGGTCATATCTGGTCGCCAACTCAAATAGAGGAGAACCGCGACCACCAGCCCAAAAAGGAACATAACGAGTGGTCGCCCTCTTTTCTTACCAGAACTCATTTTCTCCTCCCCACAGGTCGGCTCCTGTCCACATAAAACCTTGTTCTCCGGAGCCATACCCAAAACCTGCCTCTTTAAAGATCTTATACTGACACTGTACAACATACTCTTGGCGGAGGAGATCGTACCCGAAGAACAACTCCCGGCAGTGCCAATCATAAGTGAGGCCCAACCGGACACGTTCAAAACCGTCCCCGAAAAAACTATACCGGAGGTTAAGATCACTTTGGAGCGTCGCAGTAAGCTGATTTTTTAGCGCCGCTTCCACTTCCAAAGTCTCCCACCGCCGATCCAGGAAATCGTAATCCGCATCTAAATACAAGTTATTCCCTTGTTCAGAATTGTATCTTAGCCGCGTCGTTAGATAAAGATTGGTATACTCCTGGGTGTTGAGGTTATATGTGGCATTCAAACGAATCCTGCTATTGGGCAAGGGGGTTACCGTCACCGTGCCTTGCACCGGATACCATGGGTGTTCGACCTGGCTGAAGTTGTAACCACCCGAAAGGTTCGCACTAACCAGCTGGCTATTGTACCGCCAAGCACTGGAGAGGTGACCGCCGGGCCTAAATAGATGCGAAGAAGTCACCAGACGCGGGAACTCGGTGGTAGGTGCTTCACCCTGCGCTTCTACCCAACTTAAAGTGTTGGTCCAGGTTAAACTTGGCGTAAACCGCTGCGTACCAGTCAACCCCAGAGATACAGCGCTACGTCGATATTCTACCCCCGCCACCTGGTATATTTGGTAACGATTATTATTGGCCAGATCAAGGGTGAATCCCCCACGCTGCCACAGGCTTGGCCCCAACGAACGGCGCGCCAACTGCAAATCGGTCCGGGTTCCAATCTTTTCGGACTCTCCTTTGATCGCAACCAACCGGAGATAATCCACATTCCCTTGGTAATATCCGGGCCAACCCAGATAAATCGCGGGAGTTTGAAAAGAGACAGCGGGTAGATCGTGATAGAATTGCGTTTGGTAACGATCACTATAGTTGTAATCCTGCTTCACCCGCACCGTAAGCTGAAAACCGCGCAGAGAAAAAAGGTCCCAAGATTGCACAAACTCGAAGTTGTTCTGGTACTTCTTGGTAATCACCTCGGCGGTCGTCAGATCTTCCCGGTAATAGAGGTTGTTACGGTAAGTCAGCCGGGTCCGGGGACCGGGCCGCCAACTGATATTCAGACGGCATGGATAGAGATAAAACTGGGGATTCAGACCAGTCTGTCCGGTCTCCACCTGAAAACTGGTGGGCAGTTTATCCGACCGGTAATTTAAGTTGCCACGCAGCGCGTACTCGGGATAGCCTTGTTCATGATACTTTCCGCCCAAATCATAGGTGAGGTTCCCTTTCTTTTCGAACCACGCCGATTGCACCTGATAATCATGGCGTTCGTCGTATATGTTCTCCATATGGTAAATACTGACCGAAAACTCACGGTTCGCACCCACCGGAATCCAGTGTTTAATCCCTTGCCCGACCCCTTGCCCTTGAATCAGATCAAAAAGCAATTTTCCGTGGTGATCGCCTCCTGTGAAAGAATAACGGTAGACCATCTTCAAGAAGAAACCATCCTCCACGTTGTACCCAAAGACTGAATCGTCAAAATCATTCTTCCCTTCCTGCAGGGAAAAGACCAGTTTGGGGAAGGCGGGAAATTTAAACTTTCCTTCCCAGTAAGATGCCGAATAAAATTCGATCCGGTCTTCCGGATAATAAACCGTCCGTTTCGCAGTAAGATGGTAATGGGGTTCTTCCGCGTCACAGCCGGTAAAGGACGAATTGGTACATAACAGGTCTTCGCCGCTAATCTCGCCTTTCTCCCCTTGGATTACAATCGGTTCGCCGGTTTCTGCTTCCCCAAGGAGAAGAAATTCCTCAAGGGTACCATGTTCGTCAGGCAAGAAAAAGGCCAGGTTTTTTCCCTGAACCGTCCGTTCTTCCGTTTCCACCTCGACCCACCCGGGAACGGTCAACCGCTCATTTGCCAGGTCAAAGTAAAACTCCTCGCCCCGTACCTTATAATCCCGGTATGTAAAAACCACATTCCCCCGGGCCACCAGGATCTCGTTTTCATAGTCAGCAAATAGTTCATCGGCGATGATAACGCCCTGGTCGGCCAGGACAGCAGGGGCAAACAAACCCCCACCTATGAAGAGTAGTAGCACCAGCATCCAGGTTTTATAATGCAAGACTTTACCTTACCATCCCTTCGCCTGTATCTCCATAGCCTTTTCACTCAGAAAATAGCAGTCTGTCCTTTCCCGGTGCTAAGGGCACCGCTGCGAATGACCAGTTGCGGTCCGCCTTCGGTCCTTTCACCCTCCTAGCTTTAATTTCCACATCTTCATGTAACTTCCTCGAATTTGACTCGCGGCGCTAGGAGCAAATAGGGCAAGGCGCGAGGATCTATACCTGCGCAAGACCCCTATTTGATCACGAGGAACAACAGAACGATCCCCAACGCGAGAAAGAAAACATTGGGCAACCAAGCCGCCCAAAACGGAGAGACCAACCCGGAGACCCCCATCTCCCGAAAGAGAACCGTGGTAAAAAAATAGACCATGATCAGAAGCAGACTAACGGCGAGCCCGATCGCACGTCCGCTCTTCGGAAACATGGTGGCAAAAGGCAAGCCAAGAAAAGCCAGGATCAAACCGGCAAAGGGCAACGCCACCTTAAGATGATAGTTCACCGCAAAGGAGCTAATGTCAAGGCCGCTTTTGGCATAGATCGTCATGTAACGCTTCAACTCAGCGCGGCTCATCTCATCCACCCCTTTACTTTGCCCCAGAAAAATACTGAGGTCTTCCCCCACATCTTCCACCAGTTCCTCAAAGGCGGTTACGGTGGTGATGTTTCCTTCCTGGTCCAGTTCGTAATAATTACCCTGTTTTAAGTGCCAAAACTGTTCTTCAATCCGGCCCGAAGCCGCCGCAATCAAACGGGGAAAACGCTGGCCTTCGCTTTGGTAAATCAAAATCCCCTCGACAGTTTTGTGCCGCTCGTTTACACGTCGTAAATAAAAAAACCGGTCGTCAGGACCCTTAAAAACCACATTCTCCTGGATAAAAGGGATAAAGTCTCTATGTATTATTTTCCTAATTTCTTGTTCGTAACGGAAATTAGCCGCCGGCACCACCCGGTCGTTAAAATAAAATGCCCCCATACAAAGCAACAGTGTGACCAGTAAAAGCGGGGCAGTCAGGGCTGGAAAACTCCATCCGGAAGTCCTGATCACATCCAGTTCCCGGTCCCGCGCCAACCGCCCTAGACCCAGAAACACCCCGAAAAGGACTGCCGCCGGGAAGACATCCATCAGTAAGTAGGGAATCTGGTAATAGACAAGTAAGCAGATCACCGACAAAGAAGCCCTTTTATCCACTAGAAAATTGGAGATCTCAAATAAAAAGTTACCGACCAGTAAAACCAAAAAACCAACACTACAATAGAGATAATTGGTGAGGTATTCACGGAGTAGATATCGGTGGACGATTCTCATGCCCTCTAAACCCCTTCAAACAGAAAACCCGTTAAGTTTTCTACGTTACACGCACAAAACCGCCCGGGTTCCAAAAAACTGACTCTTGCTACTTAGTTGAGCTTGCCTTCCAGTTCGGCGACGCGTTTTTCCAGTTGCCGGATGGTCTTAAGTAGTTCTGGTAGTTTACCAGCGGCTGCCTGAATCCGCATATCTTCACCGTGGGGCCGGGCCGGTTGACCAGAAACAATCGAGTTCGCCGGGAGACTACTAATCACCATCCCCCGCGCGAAGACAACCGTATCATCGCCGATGGTAATATGGCCATTAATCCCCGACTGCCCGGCCAGAGTAACCCGGTCGCCGATCTTCGTGCTCCCGGCAACTCCGGTCATCGCGACCATAATATTATCCCGGCCAACTTGGACATTGTGACCAATCTGAACCAGGTTGTCGATCTTGGTCCCAGCGCCGATCAAGGTCTGGCCAGTTGTCGCCCGGTCAATCGTCACATTAGACCCGATCTCCACATCATCTTCGATGACAACACAGCCCACCTGCGGCACTTTAAAGTGTTTCCCTTCACTATTCTTTTCAAACCCAAACCCGTCGCCGCCGATCACGGTCCCCGGGTGGATAATCACCCGTTTGCCAACCTTGGTCCCGTGACATAAAACCACATTGGGCATGATCTCCGAATCATCATCAATCTCCACATCATCCTGGATCACTGCGCCAGGATGGATAACAACCCCCTTGCCCAGCTTTACACGGTCACCAATAGCGACTAAAGGTGCGATATGGCAGCCCGGACCATGCTGAAATCCTTCGCCGACCACTGCCGAGGGATGAATCCCTTCCGCGTATTCTTTTTTGGGATGGAAATACCACAATATTTGGGCAAAAGCCATCCGCGGATGATCTATCTCAATACCTTTAAAATCAAACTCTCTTAAATTCGAAGGGAAAATAAAGGCCGACGCTTTACTCTGGCGGGCAGCAGGAATCGCTTTCGCCGAAGCGATCAACGAAATCTCGCCCGGCTGGGCCGTATCCAAACCGGAAACCCCGGTCAACTCCAAACCACCGTCTCCGACCACTTTTCCTTTAACCAGCGACGCTAATTCTTCTAAAGTCGCCATCTAGCATCTCCTCCTTAATAGATCCCCTTATATTCCAAATCCTCCGGCAAAAAGCGCTCGACTCCCTCATTTTCACGAACCCAAGCCCAAAACTCCGCTACCAACTCTGCTTTTTCCTGGAGATACTCTTGAGCTTTCTCCGCTTCCAAGCTCTGCCGATAAATTTCCAGTTCGCGCGCGGCCTTTTCTTGCTGCGCCGCCGCGATGTCAACCAGCGCCTCCTCTAAAGCCGTGGCTTTTTGGTCGATTTCCGCCCTCAACTCCTCCTGGAGGGCGGCAACTTCTGCGGCCAAACGGGCCTTTACTTCCGGTGATAAATCCGGCATTTCCATTTTAAAGTGTAAAGTAGCTAGTCTCGATGAATATTCTTTCTCTTTTTGCCGACGAAAATCAGCCAATTCGGCGGCTTGTTCTTGCCGCTTTTCCGTCAAGGCTTGTCTGATGAGGTAATCCGTTTGGTTCCTTTTCTGGTAAACCAAACGGTCGATCTTCATTTCGATCAGCCGACGCCGCAGCTGAAGCTCCTCGGCAAGCAACGCTTCCCGTTGGGCCAACTCTATGCGCAAAGCCGCGTCCACCGCATCTTCCAGAAGCCCATTTTCGACTGGGGAAAGAACACTGGCCTTCCGACCCGGCCGTTCCAACTGCCAGCATAGTTTCCGGGGTAAACTCTGTATTGCCTGCGTAATCTGGCGATAGGACCCCCATTTCAGCTCCGGTAAAAGAATAATCTCTGTTTCTATGGTCGCAAGCTTGGATTTACGCTGGTAAGACCAAAATCCAACCCCAATGCTGACAATGAGCATCAAGACGAAGAAATTCAGGAAAGCGCGGTTGGTTTTCTTATTCATGCTCCTGTTCACCGTAGTTTCTGGGGATCATGTCTACTGAAAATCCCCTTTGTAATTACTTCTGCAAAGCCGCGATTACTTGCTCGGTTATATCGACGCCCCCATAAAAAACAACGCTCTTCTCCAGAATGATCGCATAACCTTCTTTTCCGGCGATCTCTTCCAGGGTCTTTTCGATTTTCTCCATAATTTCGTCGTGTTTAGCTTGTACTTCCCCGGATAAACGGGCATTTTCTGCTTCTAATTTCTGTTGATAGTTTCTAACGATCTGAAGCGCCTTCTCCTGGTATTTAGCCTCAATTTCTTTCCGTTCCGCTTCTGATTTCCCTTTCAGCTCCGCTTCTTTCTGCTTTTCCAAAGCGTTAAATTCGTTGTTTTGTTGCGTTTGTAGATAGGTCCCAAAGCTGTTAAACTCGGCATTTTTCTGCTGTAACAGTTCCTGCAAATCTTGGAAAAGAGGCAGTTCATTCTGCAACCGTTGCATATCAACATACCCAACCGTTGATCCGCCTTTGGCGGTAACAAGCCCGGTTATGGCAAATACTAACCCAATCACCAACACCATGGGGACTAGTTTCTTTGTAACCTTCAATTTCATCGAAAAACCTCTCCTTTATTCTAGTTTCTCTGTCTAAAACATCTCTCCGAAGAAAAAGTTGAACTTAGGTTTACCACCTTCCGGCGTCCAGGCAAAATCAAAACGGAGTTGCCCCAAGACCGGGATGTTATAGCGGAAACCCACCCCATAGCTGTGGTAATATTCTTCAAAATCAACCGTCCCAACATCGTAAAAGAGGACAGCTTCCAGGTTTTCAGCATTTGGAATCCGCTGTCTTACCTCGAAATTGGCCAACACTTGTTGGTCCCCGGAGACATGTCTGACGTCGTACCCCCGGAGGGATAACTCGCCGCCAAGATACAACTTTGAAGCGTTGGGCGTTTCCCCCATAATCTTACTGCCCATCACCCGGTAACCAAGGGTGGTATGGGACAATGGCGAATAAAACTGCTTAAACTCCCCATAGAGACGCTGATAATCGTATTCGCCCCCAAAGATTCCGCCGTGAAGGTTAAAGCCGAGACTGGCGTGGTAACCGCCGGTGGTATAAACGCCGGTATAAAGCAAACGGTTGTAATTCAGCCCCAAGCCCAGACTGTTATCCCAGTACTCTTGGTGAAACGATGGTAATTGAAGAGCGGGGTAGTCGTTCTCTTTTGTTATGGTCTGTTCCTTCCCTTCCGCATCTTCGATTACATACTTGTTTTTGCGGTCCGCCACCCACTCCTGCGGTTCAATCGTCACCCGTTCCATCCGGAAAGAAGTACTCACCCGTAAATGGCGGTTCAACGGCCGGCCTAGCGTCAAGTTGAGTCCGGTCGCCTTCTCATTATAGCTGTAGGTGTACTTGTTTTCGGGCCGCTCTACACCGGAGAAAACACCGCCGTCTAAACTCCGCGAGGATAAGGAGAGCGTATGGTTGGAATAGAGTTTGAGGCCTAAAGAAGTCTGGTTCGCATCCAGCCATGGTTCCTGGAACTCAAAGTTAAAGTTAAAAACATTGTTCGGGTTAAACTCCATGTTAAACGAGAGCTTCTGTCCAAGGCCCAAGAGGTTCGGATCCATGACCCCAATGCTCCCCAGGAGTGTATTGTCAACCGGTGTATAAGAGACACCCATAACAAAATTGCGGTTGTCGCCCTCTTTAAACTCCATAATCAGATCCATTACCCCCGGCTCACTGGTGGGTTGGAGACGAGGAGCAATATCGTTAAACAACTGCAATCGCGCCAGCTGTTGGGTGTCTTCCCGTAACACATTAAGGTCCAGGATGTCTCCTTCTTCCAACGTCATCTCCCGCGCAACGACAAATTCCTTCGTTTTCTCCAACCCCTGGTACCGAATGCGACCTAAGCGGGCTTCGTAGAGATGAAGATGGACTACCCCGTCCTCATCGATGCGCATTAGGTCACTGACCTCTTCGGCACTACCACTGAAGGGCGGGATGAGCAGCCCGCGTTCCTCATTAAAAAACTGTTGCGCCATCACCAGGTCGCTCATCATCGTTGCGTAGTTGAAAACATCCCCCGGTTTTTGGCGGAAAAACGGCAAAATCTCTTCCGCCGGTATCCGCTCGAGCCCTTGAATCTCATAACGGGCAATCTTTGGGTTTTCCACCACGCGGAAGACCAGTTTAATTCCGCCGAGGAACTCTTCGGCATAGGGTTCCACCATCGCAAAATAACCAAGATTCATAATCGCTTGTTGATCCTTGATCACCGCTTGCCGATCAAGGGGTTCACCCAAACGTGTATTGGTTACGGCCTGGAGAATTTGCTCCTCTTTCACCTGTTCGTTACCGGTAATCTCGACCGACAGAACAATCTCTCCTACCGCCAAAACCGAACCCGTAAACACCATAAGCAAGATAAGTGTAACGCAAAGTAGCACTGGGATTTTTAAGACCCTCTTCACCGAATTGGCCTCCTTTTTTTATTTGGACTAAAGCTTTTTACGCCGCCAGCATCAGCAAAGAGCAAAGTTTCTACTTTCAGCCAGATGGCCGCCACAGAAAACAACGCAAAAAGCCCGACTGGGAAAGCAATCTAGGGAACTCTGGTCATTAAGAGAAGTTCGTGATCGGACACTTCTTTCCCTTCTTGCTTCAGATAAAGATTTCCGGTAAATATGGTGGAAATAACGAACCGTACATTAAAAACGTAAATTATACTGAAATTGCCACCGCAGCCCTTCCGCAGCCGAATAATCCCCAAGCAAGGAAAAGTTAGGCAGAATCTTCCATTCCAGATTCCAAACCTGTTCGGAGAGGGAGGTAAGACTCCTGCTGTAGGAAAGGTATAAATCTTCACTTAAGGACTTACCCATATTCATCCAGAAAGTCCCTTCCTGCCGGTCCTGCTCTAAGGTGAGAAAATCAATGGGCATGATACTCCGGAATTCGTCAAGGAAACGCCCGATAAAAAGGTCCCCTACCATATTAATGTTCTCCTGAAACATATTGGCGAAGGTGAGGTTACCGTCCTCGATCTTTTCTGGCCAATTCAGGAGCTTCAATATTTCTTCTCTGCTCATCGGCGGATTAGAGCTGGGGTTGATCACTAAACTGTCTAAATCCCCGGACCACCCGGCCGTAGTCAGCGTTACTTCCGTCCCGGCCAGAAAACGGGTGGCTTCCAGCTCTAGATAGGGATAGAGCTTATAATCAGGACGGAATTCGGCCCGCAAGCTTTTGAGCCGGAACGTGTCTCCAAGTACATTCACCCAACCGCGGCTTGAAACAAGCTCCCCGTTGAGCTCCGGTTTCCGGAGCGTACCCCCAACGTGCAGCTGCCCGTTGAAGGGAACATAGGCCATACCGTACATCCGGAAATAAACATCGTCCAAGGCCTCACATTGGAGATCCAAGTTCACATCAAAGGGAAATGCGCCGCCCGTCGCCTCCGGCAGTTCAATCCGGGCCTTCCGCACGGCCGCCTTTCCTTGAAGCGTCGGTTGGGCCGCGGGACCGACCAGCGTCAATTCCCCGCTGACTAACCCGTCAAAGAAAGAAGGAGATAAATGAAGGTTATCACCGTTCAAACGAAGTGCAAAAGCTTCCAACCGAAGGCCATCCATAATCACTCTTCCCCCTAAACGGAAACGCCCCCGGCCTAACCGCCCTTCCAGGTAACTTCCTTCGCGGTTGTTCAAACCCCTAAACTCCAACCCTTTGTTGGAGAAGGAAAGGAGCCCATTGAGATCTTTCAGTTCCTGGGATAAGCCGGCAATCGACCCCCGTCCACCGGTAATCCCCATTTGGCCCACCAAATAAGGTTTCCGCCATGTCCCGTTCAACGAAATCAGGCCGTCGATTGTTCCCCCGGTGAACCTTGTTCCGGTGAAGAACGTGTTCAGGACGCTGGCTTCCATTTTCTCCGCGGAAAGCCCCAGATCAATCTGGCTATAGCGGTGGGGCCAAGCCGTCGGTAACTGTAAGGGGCCAAACCACTCCGGGTTCAACGGAAGAGTTCCTTGCATCGAAAGACGTTGGGTCCCCAGATCCTGCGCTTCCAGAAACACCAGGTCGTCGTTGATCCGACCACAAAGCCCTAACGAATCCACGACTATACTTCTCCAAACGACATCTTGCAGTAAGGCGTCAAACTCCCCCTGCATCCCTTCCTCCGTCGTCGTAAGCGTCAGCTCCAGGTCAAAACGGCCCTCCGCCGGTAGATCGGCCCGCCCGGTCAATGCAATCAATGGTTTAATCGAAAAATCTTTGGTACGAGCGGTGATATCCAGTTGGGCACCGGGGGTGTAAGCTATAGAGGCAAACAACTCCCCGCTACCATCATCAAGCAACAAACGGTTAACCGTGACCTTCGAATCATAAATCTGTAAGTCAAGCTCTCCGCTTAAAGGGGTAAACCCATTGAGCTCCCCGTTTTCAATCTGGGTTATCAGGCGGATTTGGGGCTGTTCCAAAGGGCCGAAGAGGCGTAAATAACCCGTCAATTCGGCATTAAGCCGAAGGTTCGGGGCCCGACCAGCCACAAGCAACAAATCGGCCAGCTTAGCCTCGTCCATTTTTAGCCCCAGGTCAAAATAGGGTACTCCTCCCGACCAATCAACCTGACCGTAAACGGTCAATTCCTCTGCGCCCCGGCTCACCCGTAATTCGTCGCAGGAGAGCTTCCGGTCGGCCCAGGAGAGTTCGCCCCCGATCCAGTCCAAAGCAAAACCGGCAAAGATCAGTTCGGTTATGCTCAGTTCCCCCGCAAAGACCGGATCTTCTAAAGTCCCCCGCAACCTTCCTTCTCCCGTCAGCGTACCGGAAATTTTCTTCAGCAAATCCGGGTTTTGCAAATAGTCCCCGAGGAGCTGGTCGAGGGCTGATAAGGAGAAATTATCGGCCGCCACGTTCAGATCCAGTTGCTGATCGGCGCTGATCTTCCCTTGGCTCCGCAGACCCATCTCCTCGGAACCGAACAAGAGATGGTCAAGAAGAAGTTCCCCCTCCTGCCAGCGGAAAGCAAGCGCCCCATCGCCAAAATAATAACCATTCAGCGCCAGCATTGCCCCGGTGACTTCGCCGGAAACAAGCGGTTCTTCCCACCCCTTGACCTGGAGCCGAAAGTCGGTCAAGCCCTCCAGGGTAACAAGGGAAAACTCCGGGAAGAGGGCGGTCAAATCTTCAATTAACAGGTCTTCACCATTGGCTTCTAAAGCATAGAAGGGCTGATCTTCCCATTCCACCAACCCGGTCAGCTTAATTTCACCGGCCGGAGTTAAGAGAAAGGAATCGTTTAAGGTCATTCGCCCGTGTTCCGCCTCGCCCTTAAGCTTCAAAACACCAAGCTCCTGACCGTTATAGGTTAAATCATAGATCTCTAGCCAGCCCTCGCCCTTGAGCCGCCCGAGGTCGCTCCAGTTCCCCTCCACCTGTAACAATCCATTAAGGTCTCCCCAAACATTAAAGGGTGGGGACAATAACCGATCATCCGGTTTAAACCCACGCAGGAGGAGGTCTCCCTGAAAATTGCCGGTCCCCGACTGCAGAGAACCGGTGGCAATCACTGTTCCGCCGTTTTCTTTAAGGGTTGCGCGCACCGCCAGGCGTTCCCCGTCGCTACGCAACAAAAGCTGAAGCTGATCATAACAGAAACGGTCTACGCTACCAGCAGTAACCTCCAGCTCCGCCTCACCCGCCAGCGCCGAAAATTCACCGTCTAAACGCAGGTTAAGATCGGCCGTCCCGGTCAGCGCGGGGATTTCCTCGCCCCATAACGACAACGGCAGTTGATCCAGGGCAACCGCTTGCGCCTGCACAGCCAGCCGTAGAAGAGGGGCACTGGTCAATTGGCCCAACTCACCGCGGGCGACCGCTTGGCCACCCCAAGCTCGCACCGTCAACCGGTCAATCTGAAGGTGGTCGTTCGCCCAGTGGTAGATCCCAGTCAGATTTAGAGACGGTACGGTGGTCCCAGCCATCTTTAGCTGCCGGGCGGACAGATCGCCTTTAATCTCCGGTGCCACTAGCGGACCTCGCACATGGAGCGTGGCGTCAATATCGCCACCAGCCAATGGCAACTCCTCGAAAACAAGGGTTTCGAGGGGAAAAGATCTAACTTCGCCTTTTAAATCCAAAGTCGGATCGGAAAGATCAAGAATCTGCCCATGCAGGAAAAAGGGGGCCGCGCCGATACGTCCCTGCAGATAAGAAAGGTGAAGCCCGTCACCGGAGAGCCGCGCCAGCAACCCCAGCTGGTTTAGGACGGCGGGGTAGCCTGGAATTGCCAACCGGCCATCCATCATGCGTACTTCCCCGGTGAGCTGCGGCGCACTGAGTTTACCACCAATTTGCAGCTTCAAATCGACCAGTCCGGCTAGTTCCAGTGTTTTAAACTGGGGAATGACGCTTGTCCAATCCGCCAGATTCAAACCGGTCGCATAAAGATCGACGTCAAGATCAAGGGAAGTGGTCGCCAGGTTTCCTTTAAGGCTTACCAGTCCTCCTTGGTAACCGCCCTTAAAGCTTTGCACCGTAATCCCGGTTGACGAGACCGTCACATCGGCGTTCAAGTTTTCCAAGGGATATGGTAAAGCCGTGAGCTCCCACCGGGAATCGCTGAAAGCCATGCGGGCCGTATCCACCTGCACCTCCCCGTCTTGGAGGAGCAACGCCACCTCGGAACTGACCTTCCCGGCCACCACTTTAAACTCTTGCTCGTACCCAAGAAGGCGAAAGACCTTCTCGGTCCACAACGGTGCCGAAGCAGCGCTGGCCTTAATCCCCAGCTTTCCGTGGTTATGCTGAACGGCGTAGGCCACTTCCACTGCCGCCGCGGCATCCGGGTCCAGCGTGCTTTTCCCTTCGGCGGTAACCCGAATTTGGGGGAAAGTACGTAGGTCTACACGACCATTCAATTGCTCGAAATTACCCCAATCCCAGTTGCGCCCGGCTTCTTCCATGATCAAGCGACAATCATAGAGCCCAACTGTAAACGGCGGAACACCAGCCCCGCCCCCACCTTCACCGCCTCCACCACGGCCAGAACCGAAAAGGTTGAGGGTCTCCCAAAACCAGACCGTTGTTGTCATTAGATCCAGATTACGTATGCCTTTATCTAAAGACCTGGTGGTCAACAGCTTAAACCAGTCCAACCCCACACGGATCTTTCCCGCCGTTAAAACCGGGGTTCCCTCGGCGGTACGGATCTTAACCTCCCGAAACTCCGGGGCGAAAAAGAACAGACCAACCTCGTTGATCTGCACTTCAGCGGAGAAAAAACGGGACATCTCGTTCTCCACCAAATGTTTAATCCGCCCTGCCAGCGCAGTGGAGGGAAAAACCTTGACCCCCCAAACAAAGGCGATACCAACCAAGAGAAAAAAGAAGACAAGAAGGAACTGGATTTTACTTGTTCTCAACCGCAAACCCTGTTCCCTCCTTCTTTCTGTCGTTAGTTCGGCGTTTACGTTGTCCGCTCCCCGGTTGTAACGGAGAATTTACACATGCTATATTCATCATATAGAAACGAAGCATTACGTTGTCTGGTTCCCATCATTTTTGAAAACATCATAACTCGTTATTTTTAATACTACCTTCGGCCTCATACCTTAACCATACTGGAGTTTCTTTCCCAGGGGCCGGTAAAACTTCCACATTGAACTGTTTTTCGCCGATAATCAAGTAGGGAGTGTTCATGGTTTGATAGTCGTGAGTAATAACATCATCCTCCGCCGCTTCCTCCCCAGCCTCCACCCACTCCGCGTCCCGGGTTTCTGGCAATTCCGGCGGCCGCACCCCTTCTGCGGGCAGAAATTCCGCCACCAACTGGTTGTTCTGAAGCCTGGTGCGGTAATCCGCCAACCGCTCTTCCAGGCTAGAAGCGGATTGGTATAGTTCCGTGTTATACAGTTCTTCTTCGTTATTCCCTTGTTCCCCCGGGACGTAACTATACTCATTCCCATAAACCACCAAAAGCCATTGGCCCGGGGTGGTCGGAAGCTGAACTTCAAATGCCGTCTGGACCACTTCCCCGCGGAACGGAAGGAGATGGACGGTGAGGGTCGCCTTTTCGCCCGGTGCAAACTCTTGCTTCGGGAGATCAACCTGAACAATCTTCGCCTTGAGCTGCTCCGGTTTGATCTTTACCTGAACATTAACGTTAGTCAGTTCCGGGTGGACATACTCGTTTCCGGTAATCACCCGGAGGATCTCCCCTAGTTCCTGCAAAGCGGCCGCCGCCACATCCGGTCCGCAGAAAAGATTTTCCCGCTGAAAGAGGGGGAAATTATCCCCGTTTAGTTCAAAATAGACGTTGGCGGTGCCGGGACCGATCCGGTCCAAAGTCCGGTCGATCGTATCGATCACCCCAGCCAGTACTAAGCCGGGGAGAAGGTCTTCCTCATTAACCACGGCAAAAGTATAATTGCGAACCAGACCTGATTCTTCATCGGTTACTTCTGTGGTCACTTCCACCATCCTCGGTAAAACACCAAGCTCTCCGGCCACGCCCGCCCCCCGGTCTTGCGTAATCCGACCGACGCAAGGGAGAGCTGCCCCTAACTTAAAAGGGAGGTCTTGATTGTCAATAACGTGCAGAATTTCGGCGCCACCTACCCCGAAATCGACCCTTCCGCGATTTAAAAAAGAATGGCCAAAGCCAAGAAACTTCTGCCCATCCAGCCAGGTTAAAGTCCCTAAGGCCGTAACCGTATAATCGCCCTCAACGAGACTGATCGTAATGGCACTTCCCGGTTGCAACGACGGGTTTACTACTGGCGTATCCGCTTTTTTTACCGCCGTCGCCAACGGGAGGAAGGTAGGGGACAATCCAGGATAGGCCCCTCCTCTTCCCTGACTTAACGTAAAGGTGCCTTTTTGGGCAAGGACATCAAGCAAATAGTGGCCCGCCCGGGGGCCGTAGCCGGAAAGAAATAAGGGGGTGGCCACCGGAAACGCCCGGAGCCAGTTCCCGTCGGCCGGTTCTTCTCCAAAGGTTAGCCCTTCAAACTCGGGGAGCCCACCCTCAATAAAATCATAGGTCTCCGGTTCTTTTCTTGACCACAAAGTAAGCATCTCTTCAATCGGCGTCACTATGGCGTAGCGATGATCGGCATTTTGGAAACCATAGCCAATAGCACCAACCAATTTACCCCCGACAAAGATCGGGCTTCCGCTCATCCCGGCCGCCAAAGTCTGCCCGCCGGTTATTTTGATCAGGATCAGATGTGCCACGGAGCCGCTTCCTTCCATGATGCCAACAATTTCAACCGGAAAGGCTTCCACCTTTGTACCCGTAAACACGGTAAATCCGTGACCAGTCATCCCCGGGTGCAATGCGGATAAAGGGAGAAACGGGTCATTGGCCGTAACCTGCGTCCCGAAAACAAGAAGGAATAAGACAACAAGGATGGCTTTTTGCAGCCCGATTCGATCTTTCATCCATAAAACGCTCCTAAAATCATTTTTCTCCTTTAAAACTTCCTAAGCGGCAATTTCATCATGATCAAAGTATATTAAGACACCATCAAGATATAACTCCGTTCGGTTTATATTCTTTTTAGCCCCCCAATATCCTGCAAGCTTTTTCCGGAAAAAGCCCAAAGCAGGAAGAGAAAATCACAACAGGGAAGAATAAAACTGGTTAAGTCTTTTCTGTTGGATCCGAAATAAAAAAGAGGGTTGCCGCAAAGGCTTCCCTGCTTCCCTAGGGATAGTCATTAACTTCGGTCGGAATAAGTAAAAATGTTAATATCCTGCTACGTGAGGGAGAAACCAGAAATTGCTGGAATGGAGGACTGGTCATGACAGGAAATGATTTTCAATTACGTTTCGGTCGCATGGAGAAATTGATCGGTGCGGACGGGGTAAACACCCTACGACAGGCGCGGATCGCGGTGGTTGGTGTCGGTGGGGTTGGTTCTTTCGTGGTAGAAGCTCTGGCCCGCGCAGGCGTCGGCTGGTTGGTGTTGGTTGACCATGATCAGATCGAGCTTTCCAATACCAACCGCCAACTTCCCGCTTTAACCGGAAATTACGGACGCCCGAAAGTCGAGGTGATGGCCGAACGCGTTAAAGCGATTAATCCCGAGATTATCGTCGTTCCGTGGCAGATCTTTGTCGGCAAGGAAAACCTCCCATCTGTCCTCCACGGCGACCTTACTTACATTGTCGATGCCATTGATACAGTCACGGCTAAAATTGCTCTTATCCAGTATGCGCTAGAACGGGAGATTCCCGTGATCTCCGCGATGGGTGCCGGGAACAAATTGGACCCTTTAGCTCTTAAAGTCGCCGATATCAGCAAAACCCATACCTGTCCTTTAGCAAAAGCGGTCCGTCAAGGACTACGCGACCGTGGGATCACAACCGGTGTCAAAACGGTCTTCTCCACCGAACCGACCGTCCGGTTCCAGGCAGAGAATAAGGCAGCGTCCCCTGCTAACACCGGCTGTGGTTCCTGCCCCCAACAGGCCGCGGGAACATGCGGCTGCCCCCGCCGGCGCTCCACACCAGGGACCATCTCCTACATGCCCTCCGTGATGGGACTGGTCGTTGCCGCCGAAGTCATCCGTGATCTGCTCGGTCTAACACAAGGATCAGAAAAAGGGGGGTAATCAGACCCCCCTCAAAAGATGACATGGCGCGCACTTTAGTCATCTTTTAGGCGCAGCTGGATTTGAATGAAAAGCCAACATCCCGGCACTCACAGGTTAAGGGCAGTACTCACCCTCATCAGGATGCTCAGACTTTTGGCGCCCGTTCATCCAACTGCATTAAGATTATATCCACTTTCCTTCCCGTTTATGCATAGAATTTTAATCTTATTCCAAAAGCCATGTTCCTTCTTACCGTTCCTAAGCATATTATAAGACAAAAAGCAGGGCTTTTTCACTTTGCCAGATTATTGTAACCAACGCCGGCCACAACTGGCAACGCTTTGTAAAATTCATTTTTGGAGGGTGAAAGAATGGGTTCTTTTAAAGGCGGGTATGATTCGGTCTTGATGTTGATTGTCTTCATAATCATCTTCATGCTTCTTCTGGGCTTTTGCTAGCCCACGCTTTAAAAGTTTTTTGCTGCGTTTAGCAGTTAACCGCTGGTTATCCTTACCGGCGCGGGGACCCTCGACCCCGCGCCAGTTTTTTATCGTATCCTGGTTCCCCGTAACTTATCACTCATGCCCCTCAGCAAACCCTTGCTGGGCCGAATGGTGTTCTCCGCTGCCTTGAATTTCTTGGCCTAGTCTTCTTGTGAAGCGGAGGTTGAAAGCGGGTCGAGCGACATGGAAGTCGCGAGCCGCTTTTGGTTCGGGAGGAACCATAAAGCGGTTGCCTGCTTTCAAACGGAGCTGAACTTTAGAATACGCCAAGAAATTCTCCGGAAGAAGGAAATACCATTTAGCCCCGGCAGAGATTGTATCGAGAATAACTTTCTTCGCTTCACGTGTGCGAGCGTTGACCAGCTTGAACTACTTGTTTTGTTTCTTTTGAATCTTCGCCCAAGTATCACGGAGCGAGACCGTCCGGTTAAACACCAGTTTCTCAGCGGTGGAATCGGGATCAACACAGAAATAACCCAGCCGCTCAAACTGGTAGCTGCTTCCCGGTGTCGCCTCGCGGAGAATGGGTTCAACCATCGCGGAGGATAAAACCTCAAGCGAACGGGGGTTGAGACATTCCGTGAAATCCTCAGCCGCACCCGGATCCTCCACGGTAAAGAGGTGTTCATACAGGCGAACCTCCGCCGGCACCGCGTGGGCGGCGGAAACCCAGTGCAGTGTTGCTTTGACTTTCCGTCCGTCCGGGGCGGAACCCCCTTTCGTCTCCGGATCGTAAGTGCAACGGAGCTCGACGATCTTCCCCGCCTCGTCTTTAATGACGTCCGTGCATTTAATGAAGTATCCGTACCGTAAACGGACTTCCCGTCCTGGTGCCAAACGGTAAAACTTCTTGGGCGGATCTTCCATAAAATCGTCTTCTTCAATATAGAGAACTTTAGAGAAGGGTACTTTCCGAACCCCCATCGTTGGATCTTCCGGGTTATTGACCGCTTCCATCTCTTCCACCTGACCCTCCGGGTAGTTTTCGATGACGACTTTAAGCGGCCGCAAGACACCCATAACCCGCGGGGCATGTTTATTCAGATCCTCCCGCAAACAATGCTCCAGTAAGGCAATATCCACCATACTGTTGCTCTTCGCCACACCGATGCGTTCGCAGAAGTCCCGGATCGCCGCTGGCGTATAACCACGGCGGCGTAGTCCGGCAATGGTCGGCATCCTGGGGTCATCCCAACCCTGGACGATTCCCCGTTCGACCAGCTGTAAAAGTTTGCGCTTACTCATCATCGTGTAAGTGAGGTTTAGACGCGCAAACTCAATCTGCTGCGGTGCGCGGGGGACAGGGAGCTGCTCAATAAACCAGTCGTATAATGGACGGTGGTCCTCAAATTCCAAAGTACAGATGGAATGGGTGATCTTTTCCAACGCATCAGAAAGCGGATGGGCAAAATCATACATCGGGTAGATGCACCATTTGTCACCGGTCCGGTGGTGCGGTACTCGCAAAATCCGGTAAATCACCGGGTCACGCATATTCAGGTTGGGCGAAGCCATGTCAATCTTGGCCCGCAAGACCCGTGAACCATCGGGAAACTCCCCAGCCCGCATCCGACGGAAAAGATCCAAGTTTTCCTCGGCCGACCGTTCCCGGTAGGGACTGTTTTTCCCCGGTTCGGTCAATGTTCCCCGGTAAGCCCGGATCTCCTCAGGACTCAAATCACAAACATAAGCCTTACCCGCTTTGATCAGGAGCTCCGCATACTCATAGAGTTGTTCAAAGTAGTCAGAAGCGTAATAGAGGTGCTCACCCCAGTCAAATCCAAGCCAGCGGACATCCTCCTGGATCGACTCGATATATTCCACCTCTTCCTTGCTGGGATTGGTGTCATCAAAACGGAGATGGCAGCGGCCGTTGTATTCCGCGGCCAAAGTGAAGTTAAGGCAGATTGATTTCGCATGTCCGATATGAAGATAACCGTTGGGCTCAGGGGGAAACCGCGTAATAACCTCCCCGTCGTTCTTGTTCTGCTTTAGGTCTTCGTTGATAATATTCCGGATAAAGTTCGAACCCAGATTGAATTCGGATACACTCATTGTAAATCTCCCCCTGCAAAATTATCCTTTCTAAGTTTCTATTCTACTCTGCTTTTTCCTGCTGGTCAACGGAAACTAGCGCTTTCCCGTGGGCACCGGCACCGTAATCATAGTATATCCGAAAACCAGCGGCCACCGGAAAAAACGGTTTTTTTACTGTATCCCCATGAAAAACAGGCCCGGTTGGGCCTGAACAGGAAAAGGGCGCATAAAGCCGCGCCCTCTAAGCATTACTCCCGACAAGATTGTAAAGAAAATTACCGCGGGTACTTCGCGCAACGTCAAGCACGTTAAGCGGCCACCGCTTGGTTGTTCGCACTCAGGATATCCAAAAGAACATTAACCGCTTCTTCCAGATATAAATCGGTCTGGAGCTGCTCCAACCATTCTTGCTCCCGGGCAGCATGGCCCTCGTCTTGTGCTCTTCGGCCGACGAAATTCCAGTCCGCACCGATCGTCGGCAGCGCCGTCCCATTCTGTCTTTCGGCTTCAAGCTGCACCTTCCGCTCCTGTTCGATAAATTCAGTCAGCTGTAAAGGCTGTCGAGTCTCTTCCTGTTGCTTCCGGACCTGCTCAATGTTTTTTTGCACCAAAGCAAAACCCGGATGGGCGGCAATCCGCTGGGCACTATTGGCTTTCAGCACCGCCAAATTACAGTTGGGACCGGTCCAGCGCTCGTAGGATAAAGGTGCGACCTGATCCCAAGGCAGCGCATACTCATGGTACCGCTCGCCAATCTCCAGGTAGGCATAGGGATCGGGTAAGACCACGTCCGCTTTTACCCCCTCCAACTGGGTCGCCCCACCGTTAACCCGATAATACTTCTCTTCCGTAAACTTTAAGGAACCGAGGGGTTTATACGAAGCGTACCGTGGATACAGATAATCCAGGAAGTTGTCAAGGCTGATCATCCCTTGAACCGTCCCCTTGCCGAACGATTGGGGGCTACCCACAATCACCGCGCGGCCATAGTCCTGCAAAGCAGCGGCCACAATCTCCGAGGCGGACGCACTCATGGAATTGATCATCACCACCAATGGTCCGTCATAAACCACGGCCGGATCCGGATCCTTAAAGGCGCGGATCTCTCCATTTCTGTTTTTCGACTGCACGATGGGACCGGATTCGATAAAAAGCCCCGCCATCTTAACCGCATCATCCAAGGCACCGCCCAGGTTATCCCGGAGGTCAAGAATGACCCCTTCCACCTGTTCCGCTTTCAGCCTTTCCAATTCCTTCCGCACATCACCGGCGGAAGTCCGACCATTGGGGTTATTAAAGTCATGATAAAACGAAGGAAGCGCAATATAACCTACTTTGGGACCGGTTTTCCCGGTTTCAATCACCATCGACCGGGCGTACTTCCCTTCGAAACTCACCACATCACGGATGATCGAAATAACCTCGATCTGTCCATCCGGCTTCTTAACGGTCAATCTTACTTCGGTCCCTTTTTTCCCGCGGATCAACAACACCGCCTCATCCACGGGCATGTTGGTCACATCAACCGGTTCCTCATCCCCTTGGGCCACTTTGAGAATAAGATCGCCGGCTTTCAATTGCCCTTGCCGCCAGGACGGTCCGCCCGGCTCGATACTGACAACTTTGATGTATTCTCCTTCTTCTTGTAAAGTAGCACCGATCCCCTCCAATGTGCCACTCATCTCAATATCAAAATCCGCTTTCGCCTTGGGGGCCAGATAGTTACTGTGCGGATCATAGCTGCGGGTTAACGCATTAAGGTACCGGGCATAACGGTCTTCCTCTTTTTCCTCAAGGACCCGCTGGAAAACCCGGTTCAGATCATTTCGCACCTTTGCCCGGGCTTGCTCCTCTAGTTCCGGTTGCAGGGCCCGATCCTTGATCGCCTCAAATTTCTCGGCCAAGGTGTCGGCAGCGCTCTCCTCCGCCAGCAAGAGATCCAGATAGACGTTGAGGGTTTGGGCTTTAACCAATTTGCGCCATAATTCTTTTAAAGCCGCCGCATCCTTCGGATAGTCTCTTTTCTTCGGATCAAGCTCAATATATTCTTGGGTTTTAAAATCCAGCGGTTCGGCAAGGAAAGTGTCGGTATAACCCTGCACTTCCCGGATGCGTTTGCTCAAGAGCGTCCAGGAAAGATCGTAAAATTCATTAGTCCCCCGGCGGACCTCATCATCAATCCTAGTCCGGTAAGGCGCCAAGGATTTCAGATCGCCTTGCGTAAAAAAGCGCTTATTATAATCGAGGGCCTTCAGGTAAAGGTCAAAGGCTTGTGCCGACCAAAGATCCGTATCGGCAGGGGACGCGTAATGCCACGCCGTAAGGGAACCCATCACCAGCTGGGTCAGCACTTGCTCCCGGCTTGGCTCCTGGCCGGTCAACGAAGCGGTCAGCACCAATAAAATTAGAACAATACCAATAATAACGGGTAAAGCACGAAAAGAAAGCCTTCTCATCTTTTATCTCCTTACTTCACTGACCCCGTAGAATAAGATCCTGCCATATTTTCACGGAGTAAGGAATTTAATTAATTTGCCATAAATAATTGCGTCAAAACTAATAATAACAGAGTAAACAAAGGCCGTCAATGCTACTTCCCCCCTCCAAATCGGACCAACGGCACTAATATTTGCTTAAGGAGGAATCAACGATGGATCCTTGGCGTAATTTCCGCGGAAAGTTGTGGCGGGAAAAGATCGACCTTTCCGATTTCATCCGCCATAATTACCAACCTTTTACCGCCGAACCCACCTTTCTTTGCCCCCCATCCCCCCGGACCAAGCGCTTATGGGAAAAATGCCAACAATTAATGGCAAAGGAGCGGGCGGCCGGCGGTGTTCTCGAAATTGATGTCGAAAGAGTAGCTGAAGTCACTGCCTGGGAGCCAGGGTATATCGATCGGGACAACGAGGTTATTGTCGGCCTCCAAACCGATAAACCCCTAAAACGTTTAGTCAATCCGTGGGGCGGCTGGCGCATGGTCGAAGCCGCCTGTAAAGCCCGGAATATTGACCCTGATCCGATCATGAAAAAAATCTTCACCACTTACCGCCGGACCCAAAATGAGGCGATCTTCCGGATTTATACCCCGGCCATGCGCCAGGCGCGCCATCTGGGGATCATTACCGGCCTGCCCGATGCTTACGGACGGGGGCGTTTAATCGGTGACTACCGACGGGTCCCCCTCTACGGTTTGGATTTCCTGATCGCGGAAAAAAAGAAGGACCTTTATGCCTTAGACAATGTAGATGATGCCAGCATTCACCTGCGGGAAGATATCGCCGACCAGATCGAAGGCCTGGAACGCTTAGGCGCAATGGCGAAGACCTATGGCTTCGACCTCAGCCGCCCGGCCGCGAACGCGCACGAAGCCTTCCAGTGGCTTTACTTCGCCTATTTGGGCGCGGTTAAGGAACAAAACGGTGCCGCCATGTCCCTCGGCCACAACAGCCCCTTCCTTGATATCTACCTCCAACGGGATCTGGAGGAAGGCACCCTTGACGAGGAAGGTGCCCAGGAATTAATCGATCAACTGGTGATCAAACTCCGTCTGGTCCGGCATTTACGCACCCCCGAATACGATGAACTCTTTGCCGGTGATCCGCTTTGGGTCACCGAAGCCATCGGCGGAATGGGCGAAGACGGGCGACCCCTGGTGACCAAGACCGACTACCGCTGGCTACACACCTTGCGCAACCTGGGCCCGTCACCCGAACCCAATCTCACGGTGCTCTGGAGTCCACGCCTCCCCCAACCCTTTCGGAATTATGCGGTTGACCTCGCCATCAAGACCTCCGCGCTCCAGTTCGAAAACGATGAGTTAATGCGCCCCATCTTCGGTGATGACTATGGGATTTCTTGTTGCGTCTCCGCCACCAGCCTCGGCAAAGACATGCAGTTTTTCGGAGCCCGGGTTAATCTAGCCAAAGCGCTCCTTCTGGCCATCAACGGCGGGCGGGATGAAAAAACGGGCGAACAGGTTTTAGAGGTTCCCACGCTAAGCGGCGAATACCTGGATTGGCGGGAGGTCTGGGAAAACTATGAACAGGTTCTTACCTGGCTTTCGGTCCTTTATAGCCGGACGATGAACTGCATCCATTATATGCATGACAAGTATAATTATGAGCGGATCCAAATGGCGTTGATTGATTCAAACCCCCGCCGTCACATGGCCTTCGGGGTGGCCGGACTCTCGGTGGTCGCCGACTCCCTGAGCGCCATCCGTTACGCCAGGGTCAAAGCACTCCGGGATGAACGGGGTATTGCCACCGCTTTTGAGGTTGAAGGGGACTTTCCCTGTTTTGGCAACGATGACGACCGCGTCGACGGACTGGCGGTCAAAGTCATCCGTTACTTCTATTCTTCCCTGGCGCAACAGCCCATTTACCGCAACGCCAAACCAACCATGTCCATCCTGACCATCACCTCTAACGTGGTTTACGGCAAAAAAACCGGCGCCACGCCCGACGGGCGAAAAGCAGGACAGCCCTTTGCCCCCGGGGCCAACCCCATGCACGGGCGGGAAAAATCCGGCGTCGTGGCGGCCATGCGTTCACTGGCCAAACTCCCTTACGAAATCTGTCTCGACGGCATCTCCTATACCTTTTCCATCACGCCACGCACCCTTGGTCCCACCCCGGCCGACCGGGCCCAAAACCTGATGCGGCTGATCGACGGCTACTTCGGAGCCAACGGCCACCATATCAACATCAATGTCTACAGCCGGGAAACCTTAATCGACGCGATGGAACATCCGGAACTCTACCCCAACCTGACCATCCGGGTCTCCGGTTACGCCGTCCATTTCGTGAAGCTCAGCCGGGAACAACAGTTAGAAGTGATCGAACGAACAATCTACGAACGAATGTAAACTTAAAGAGCCCATAGAACCAGAAAGGAGAGCGCCATGGGCCGCATCCAATCGATCCAGAGTTTCTCCACCCTTGACGGTCCAGGTACCCGGAGTGTCGTCTTCTTCCAGGGTTGTCCGGCGGCGTGCCTCTTCTGTCACAACCCCGAATCATGGGCCGCCCAAGGCGGGGAAGAGATCACCCCGGAGGAGCTTCTTCTCCGGCTAGAAAGATTCCGCCCCTTTTTACAAGAACCGCCGGGTTTAACCCTCTCGGGCGGCGAACCCCTCTATCAGCCCGCCTTTGCCCTGGCCCTCGCCAAACTCGCCCGGGCGGAAGGCTGGCACGTGGCCCTTGACACCTGCGGCTGGGGACCAACCGAACCTTTCCACAATTTAATCCAAACCGTTGATCTAGTCATGTTTTCCATCAAACATCCGGTCTACCCCGACGCGCTCTCAAAGCTTAATCCCGATTCGGTGCTCACCAACTGGCAGTTGCTGGCCACCCTTACGACCCCCGTCTGGCTGCGCTATGTCCTGATCAAAGGGTGGACCGATCCACCTGCGGCCCTCACCACCCTTGGGCGACTGGCCAGGGACCTGCCCACCCTGGAAAAGATCGAAATCTTCCCCTACAACAGCCTGGCGGAGAGCGACTGGCAGAAATTACAGTGGGACAGTCCCCTTTTTCATGAAGGCAATATCACCGTAACCGAAGAGGAAGTGCGCCAAGCAGAAAAGCACGTCCGCGAAAGCGCAGGCCTGCCGACATCCCTTTTTCCGTCTTTAAACGCCCCTTGACTATTTAGCCCCCAACATATAAATTTAAAGTATTAATTCCTTCAGGTGATACCATTGATTACAGCGGACAATCTTTCAAAAGCCTATGGCGAGCAGGTCCTCTTTACCGAGGCCAGTTTCCGGATCAATCCGGGCGAACGGATCGGCCTGGTGGGCCGGAACGGTTACGGTAAAACTACCCTGCTCCGTCTCATAACCGGAGAGGAAGAGCCCGATCAAGGCTCCATCTCCTTTCCCAAACACTACACGGTAGGTTACCTAAAGCAACATTTAAAATTCACCCGCCCCACTCTTTTAGAAGAAGCCTGCCTAGGTCTTCCCCCCGGCCAACAAGATGAAAGTTGGCGCGTGGAAAAGATCCTGTTCGGGCTGGGTTTTAGTAAAGAAGATTTCGCGCGTCCACCGGAAGAGTTCTCCGGTGGTTTTCAAGTCCGTCTTAACTTGGCCAAAGTTCTGGCGGCCGAGCCCAACCTTCTCCTTCTCGACGAACCTTCCAACTACCTGGATATTACTTCAATCCGGTGGTTAGTCCGTTTCTTACAAGCCTGGAAGAATGAACTGATCCTGATCACCCACGATCGGCATCTGATGGACCAGGTGATCACCCATACCTTGGGAATCCACCGCCAAAAACTACGCAAGCTGGCAGGCGACACCACGAAATTCTATGAACAGATCGCCAAAGAAGAAGAGATCTATGAAAAAACCCGGATTAATGAGGAAAAGCGGCGAAAAGAGATCGAGACTTTTATCAACCGCTTCCGCGCCAAAGCCACTTTGAGCAGCCGGGTTCAGTCTCGCATTAAAATGCTGGAAAAACAGGAGCGCCTGGAAAAACTCGCCGCCCCGGAAGTATTGGCGTTTTCTTTTCCGGAAGCACCAATGCCGGGGAAGCTAATCTTGGAGGCCAAAGGCCTTTCCTTCGCCTACCAGCCGACCGGGCCGCTGTTAATCGATGATCTCTGTTTCACTGTCAGTAAAAACGACCGGATCGGGATCATCGGTCAGAACGGGAAGGGGAAAACCACCCTCTTGCGGCTCTTAGCCGGGGAACTCAAACCGACCAAAGGCTCCCTCAGCGGCCATCCCGCCCTCCAAACCGGCTTTTTCGGCCAAACCAACGTGGAGCGGCTTGACCCGCATAAAACCATTCTCGAAGAGCTCTTGGCCACTTCTCCTGCTTGTACGCTAGAACAAGCGCGCAAGATCAGTGGTGCCTTTATGTTCAGCGGCGACCTGGCCCTCAAAAAAATCGCCGTTCTCTCCGGGGGCGAAAAAAGCCGCGTCCTGCTGAGCAAACTACTTTTAACCCCCAGTAACCTGTTGCTCCTGGATGAACCCACCAACCATCTAGACATGGAGGCCTGCGACTCACTGATGGAAGCGCTGGATGCTTACAACGGGGCCGTAATCCTGGTTACCCATAATGAGATGTACCTCCATGCACTGGTCAACAAGCTAATCGTCTTCGACCGTGACCGGGTCTTCCTTTTTGACGGTAATTACCAACGCTTCCTCGATGAGATCGGGTGGGCCGCAGACCAGGATGATGCCCCATCGGCAACAAACGAACGGGCCCCCGCGGCGGCACCCACCAACCACCGGAAGGCGCTCCGCCAGGAAAGAGCGGCGATCATCAACCGCCGTTCGGCGGTGTTAACCCCGCTGGCCGCGAAGATCAATCAGTTGGAAAAGGCCATTTTGGCCCTGGAAGAAGAGCTGCAGAAGAATAATGAGGAGTTGATTACGGCGTCAACCGCTGGCTGCGGAGAGACCATCGCCGAACTGGCCAAACGCAACGCCGAAATCAATGGGGAAACGGAGAAACTCTATACCGAATTGGCTAAAGTCACCGACGACTACGAACGGGCCGCCGCCGCCTTTGAAGCCGAATTACAGAATTTGAGCGCGGGTTAAACGGCGGCGCAAGACCGCCCCGGCCGGCACCGGCCGGTCGACCTGGAAATAAACGCGGTAGCTATTGTGCCCAGTCGCCAGCGGCTTACCATCCTCGTCGGTCATGGTCGTGGAATCAATAGTCAGGGTCGTCTCCGGCAGCAATAATTCGGTCTCATCCCCCGCCGTCAATTGGTTCCGCAGTTCGACCAGAATCTTTCCCTCCTCCGGGAGATACTGGAGGACGGTGCCCGCCAGGCCGTAGGCCCGCCGGTAACTTTCTTCCGGATTAAGCCCGGCAAACACTTCTGCTTTGTCTTTTAAATAAAACCCGGTGGTATAGCCCCGGTGGGAAACCTTATCCAGTTCTGCCAGCCATTCGGGCGCACAGCGGTACGCTTCCGGATCTTTTAGCGCCGCGTCCAGTGCCCACCGGTAAGTCCGCGTCACCACCGCAACGTAATAGACGGTCTTCATCCGCCCCTCAATCTTCAAACTGGAAACCCCCGCGGCCAGAATCTCTGATAAATACTCGATCATCCGCAGATCTTTTGAACTCAGCAAATAACTATACCGCTCGTCTTCCGTAACAATAAGGGGGTCGTCCGGCCGAGAACGCTCCGTTAGCATATACTCCCAACGACACGGATGGGTGCATTCGCCCCGGTTTGCACTCCGTCCCGTAAAATGGGAAGAGAGTAAACACCGGCCCGAATAGGCCATGCACATCGCGCCGTGGACAAAGATCTCCAGTTCAACCTCGGGAACGTCCGACGCGATCGCGGCGATCTCTTCTAGGTTCAGCTCCCGCGCCAACACAATGCGGCTGACCCCTTGTGCGTGCCAAAACCGCACCGCCTCGGTATTGGTGGTGTTCGCCTGGGTGCTGAGATGGACCGGCATGGTAGGGGCCACCCGCCGGACAAGCGCGAGCACCCCCGGATCGCTTAGGATTACACCATCAACCCCGATCTCCGCCAGTTCACCCGTTTTTGCGCTGACTTGTTCCAGATCGCTATTCCAGGCTGAAATATTGATCGCCGCATATACCTTTACCCCCTGCTGGTGCGCGACGCGTACCCCTTCTTCCAACTCCGCCATGGTAAACTCGGCCTGCTGGGCCCGGAGGCTCAGTCCCTCCACCCCGGTATAAACCGCATCGGCACCATAAAGGATGGCCGTCCGCAATTTCTCCAAATTCCCGGCCGGGACCAATAGTTCCGGTTTTTTCATTGCTACTCCTCCCCCGTGGTTTTTCCACCACTTTTCACCATCAATCCTGATTGTTCTTTCCTAATAACCCAGCTAAAATAGAGGTTCGCACAATGATCCCTAAAATCCGCCGCTCTTCGTTAACAACCACAATCGGGTACTTCGTCTTGACCCCTTGATCAAGCAAATCTTGGATCGAAGCTTCTTCGTCCGTCGTATAGTAATCATGTCGCAAGATCTGTTCTAAAGAACGGCCATCCTTTACTGCTGCGATACAATCATCAATCGTGACAATTCCCCGCAGTTTTCGCTCTTTATCGACCACAAAAACACTGGAAATCCCGTTGTCTTGCATCTCTTTGATCGCGCCCCGCACCCCGTCCTTGAGGGAGACTAAAGCATTAGCCCGTTGCATAATATCTTTCGCCCGCACGATCTTTGTTCGATCGATGTCCTTAACAAATTCGGCAATGTATTCATTGGAAGGGTGGTTCAAGATCTCTTCTGGAGTCCCAATCTGCACAATGGAACCGTCCTTCATCACCGCAACGCGGTCCCCCAACTTGAAGGCTTCATTTAGATCATGGGTGATAAAGATGATTGTTTTCTTCATCTTCGCTTGTAAGTCCAAAAGCTCCGACTGCATTTCCCGGCGAATCAGAGGGTCTAAGGCGCTAAAGGGTTCATCCATCAATAAAATATCGGGGTCATTGGCCAGAGCCCGGGCTAAACCAACCCTTTGTTGCATCCCGCCACTAAGCTCCTGGGGCATCTTATCCTCCCAACCTTTAAGCCCGACCTCCGCTAGGGTTTTAAGGGCAATCTCCCGGCGTTTGTTTTTCTCAACCCCTTTAATCTCCAAGCCATACTCGATATTACCTAAAACCGTACGGTGCGTGAAAAGCCCAAACTGCTGAAAGACCATGGCCACTTTCTCTTGGCGAAATTTGCGGAGCCGGTTTTGATCATATTTAACAATATTCTCCCCATCAACCAGGATCTCCCCGGCGGTCGGCCTGTTTAACAGGTTAAAGCAGCGAATTAAAGTTGATTTGCCGCTCCCCGAGAGGCCCATAATGACAAAGAACTCACCTTCATTAATCGTGAACGAAACATTGTTTACCCCAACGGTTTGCCCGGTTTTCTGCAAGATCGCCTTTTTCGTCCACCCCTTTTTAAGCCGGTCCAAGGCTAAACGTGGTCTTGAACCAAAAACCTTTGTCAAGTTTTTAACTACAATTTTCTCCGTCATGATCTAACCTCCTCTCCGCTTTTTGTTCTCTGCGGGCTGTTCGATATTCGCTGGGTAATCCGGTCGATGATAATCGCCAGAAAAACGATGCTGATCCCCGCATCAAAACCCATGGCAATATCCGTACGGTTAATCGCAATTAACACGTTTTCGCCCAGCCCCTTTGCCCCAATCATGGAGGAGATTACCACCATCGACATGGCTGCCATCGTTGTTTGGTTAATTCCCGCCATGATCGTGGGGATGGCTTGTGGTAATTCAACTTTGGTCAACACTTGCCAGCGGGAGGAGCCGAAAGCATAAGCCGCCTCTTTCATCGCCCTTGGTACTCCCCTGATCCCTAAATTCGTTAAGCGGATACAAGGCGGAACCGAGTAGATAATCGTCGCAAACACGGCCGGCACTGTTCCCAAACCAAAGAAAATCATGGCCGGAATTAGATAAACAAAACTGGGCATCGTCTGAGCCCCATCAAGTAAGGGCTTGACAAAGGCCTCCACTTTGTTGTTATAGGCCATAATAATCCCAATGGGAATCCCAATCACCACCGAAATGAGCACCCCGGTGAGAACAATCGAAAGGGTGAGAATCATCTCGTCCCATAGCCCGAGCCCACCAACGACAAAAATCATCGAAGCATATAAAAGGCCAGTTTTCCACTGATCCAGCTTCCATCCTAATAAGAACAGCAGAATTATTAGGATAAACCAGGGAATAAAAGTGAAAATCCTTCTAATCAAGGAAACGATCCCAAAAACACCGGCTTTCAACCAAGCGAAGAGACCTTGAAAATTCGCGGTTACCCAAGCGATCATTTTCTCCACATAGATTCCTAAATTAAGACGGATTCCCGCGGGAAAGCGCGTGAAATCCCTTTGGAATCGGACGGGACCTGCAGGCCGTTCTCCTTTCACCGCCGCGGCCACTTCGGGCGTAACCCAGCTCGTCCAGAGGTCTTCATATTCCGCAAAAAACCACTGGGTTGTTGCTTCAATATCTCCCGCGTGGTCCTGCATAAAAGCCAGAAGTTGGCTGGTGATTTTCGTACTGGTTCGGTAATTTTTCAAAAACGCCATAACTTCGGGAGCCTTTTCCGGCATACGCGCATTAACCGCCACTGTGACCTTCACTCCTGGAAATTCACAAGCGTAACCCGCCTCCCATTTATCGATGGTATAAGGTTCATCGGCCAGTAAGGTCAGATCATATTTACCCGTAATCCAGGTTGGATCCCAGTAATATCCGACCCAGGGTTCCCCCTTTTCATAGGCGGAAACCAGTGAAGTATTGAGGGCCGTGTCCGAACCGGGGTTAAAGTAGTCATACCATTCGTGCAAGTTATAAGTCTCCATTTTGGTCCGGAGAATCTGATCCGCCGCCCATCCTGGCGGTGAGCCATAAATCCGTCCCTGCGCCGGGTTGTCGGGATCCTGGAAAACTTGCCAGTACCGGGGTAAATCCTTAATCGACTTTAAATCGGGGGCTAAAGGCGGGATTCCCCGCTCCGGATCGCCTTTGATCACATAGGTCGGAACATATAACCCTTGGGCATTATCATCAAAGTTGACTGATAACTCAATAATCTCGCCCTCTGCGATTCCCCCCTGGTACAGTTCGAGAATGTTATCCGTCCACGCTTCCATACAAATATCAATATCCCCTTGCCGCAGTCCCTGAATGACAATGGGTGAAGAACCGGTCAACACCTCCGTTTTGTATCCGTACCCCTTTTCGATGATCGTCGCGGCAATCGCATTGTGAATTCTAATACTATCCCAACCGGCGTCGGCAAAAACCAGCGTCCCTTTCTGTCCCGACGCGCGTTGGTCGGCCGCCATTACCCCGCTAGAAACTAACCCCAGGATAATGAGGACCATTCCTAGTCCAAACAGAATTTTTCGCCCTTTAAAACTGATAACTAACCACTCCCTTTTCTTAGTTTCCTTTTGGTTTTAATATTATTTCCCCCCACCTTCAGGTAATCCCAAGGGGGAACTGACTTTCTACTTAAGAAAATAATCGCCTGTTATTTTCCCGGTGCCATAAAAAAATCACCTACATCGGTAAGTGATTTAATTTTGTATAGGCATAAGTTCTATAAACCTAAATTCCCAGTTCACTCCGGCTGGTTCCTTAAGAAAACACTAGTCGGTCATTCTCCCGGCGCCAGAAGCGCCGCTGATAGACCTGCTGCTGTGCGCCTTCGAGGCCTGTCACCCACCTGGCTTCGGATTTTATCACTTCACGTGTGCTGTCGGTCGCCAGCGTGGTTGACTTCTTATCCCTTTCCCTTGCTAGGAAATTTCCATGTTTCACACTATAACACAGATTACTTTCTTTGGCAAATCACCCTGGCCCGAAAAAGGCAATAAGCGTTCCGGGAAGCAACCTCGGTTCGTAAAATAAAAAGAAAGCAAAGGCCTCTCTAAAAAAATAACTCGTCGGAGGAAGGCCGTTAAGGCTCTACAATGGAAGGAGTGAAGAAGCAATGCCGCCGCTCCCCGAAGAAAATTTCCAAAAACGTTACGGGATCGTCCCCAGCGAAATTCGAACCGTTCTTAGTCGTTCTCCCGGATCGCAATAACATCATAACCCATGTCTTCTACCGCCGCTTTTAGTTTTTCATCCGGCACCGTTCCGTCCAGCTCTACAGTGGCTTTTTTCTGGGACAAGTCAACCCGAACTTTCCGCACCCCTGCCACTTGTCCCAAGGCCGCTTCAACATGGCCCACACAATGTTGGCAACTCATTCCTTCGATCTGAATGACCTTCTCCATCAAACACCCGTCCTTTCTCCGCTTCGCGCTTCTTTCTTCACGGAATAGCCTTCGGTTTTTTCTTGAGGCATTCCCGCTTACCCTCTTTTTTCTTGCTTCTTCCGCGCGCCCGGGCCGCACTCCATTCATATAATCCGTCAATAATCCGGTCTTTATAAAAATAGCCGACCAGGAAGAGGAATAAGGCGCCCGCCATTAAAAGGGCGGCCGTCAGATAGTCCTGTTCCTGGATGTTCGCACCAATAATGACGGACCCAAACAGAGCAGGAAGGCGTGCTCCGGTGGCAAGCAGAAAGAACTTCAAAGGCGGGACATAGGTTAAACCGGCAACATAGGTCAAAAGATCCTTCGGTAAGCCCGGCAAGAAAAAAAGAAGGAAAACGATAAGATCAAATTTTCTACTCTTCAACAAGACCCGAAACTTATCGAATTTAGCTTGGGGGATAAAAGCTCTAAGCACCGGATAACCGAGGAGCCGCGCTATATAAAAGACCAACACCGAACCGATGAGTAAACCAATTAACAGGTAGAGCGTACCCAACCAGACGCCGTAAAGATACCCCCCGCAATCTGCACGACCTCGCCAGGAATAACGGAAATCACGATCTGAAGCACTTGAAAGGCGATAAAAACAAGAACCCCAGTCTCTCCGTGGGACTGAATTACTTCACGAAAAGCCTCCGGTTCACTGACCAGCTGGGTAATGACCGGTCCATATTGAAGCGTGAGATAGCCGATTATCACCAAAAAGGTAATGAACAATATTAAATTCAACCCTGAAATCTGCGCAGAACCGATGCGAATTGCCCATTCCTCCCTTACCGGTCAAATCTTTTTCCACCAAAAACCAAGATTATTCTACCATAAAAGACCGGTTTAATCCACTTTGGTGCCCACCTAAAGAACTCTCCGGGCGCTGGCGGTTGCCAGCGG
Organism: Hydrogenispora sp.; assembly: GCA_012837705.1. Taxonomy (GTDB): domain Bacteria; phylum Bacillota; class UBA4882; order UBA10575; family UBA10575; genus Capillibacterium. The sequence continues at coordinate 8,450 of DUQQ01000051.1, read as the reverse complement.
GCGACTACCTACCCTTCTCCGAGTTCCGGATAAACAAAAGGCGCTTGTACCTCCGGGCAATTACGGTTAGCCGTCCGGGCCGTGATCAGCCGGCTGATCGTATAGGCTTCCATCTGCGCGGCGGGAAACGGTTGCAGCAAGGAGATGATCTCGGCTGTACTTAGCCCATCAGCCAGCCACGCCCGCTCCTGCTCCTCCGGCAGGATCACAGGCATCCGTTTTTTCGTGTTATGGATCTTGGCCAAGAGCGGGTTGGCCTCCGTCGTCAGAATACTATAGGTCCGTAAAAGCTCACCGGTGGCCGGATCCACCCACTCTTCCCAGATCCCCGCGAAAGAAAAGACCGTTTTATCCTTAAGGAAGATATAATAGGGATATTTTTTACCCTGAAAAGCCCGCCATTCGTAAAAACCAGCGGCCGGTACCAGGCAGCGGCGTTGCCGAATCGCCTGGCGGAAAGAGGGTTTTTCCAAAACCGTCTCCGCCCGGGCGTTCAAAGTCTTACCCCGGATCTGGGCGGCCTGCTCCGGGGTTTTGACCCAAAACGGGATCAGCCCCCAGGTAAAAGCCTGGAGCCGGTCGGGCTGTTCGTTGGTGAGCACCGGCATCTGCGGAAACTCAAAGCCGGAGACATAATACTTGGGAGTCCATGGCCCCCCTCCCAACTCCCAATCAAACCCCTCCTTTAACTGATACCGGTTTTCCAACCTTTGCGCCGTCACACTCAATGCATAGAAAAAACACATGGGCTACACCCTCACTTTAATAATATCCCCCCAGCGAGTCGTATAACACGGGGACAATCTTTCCTGCCGCAGCTTCCACTTCCCACCCAAGCCCTGGGCCGCCACTTTGATCGTATCCCGCCCGTATTTGGCATTGATCGCATCCAGCTTCCGCATCACCGCCGCATGCTTCGCCCGGTCCACCCGGTCGAAGAGCGAACCTTGGATCCGATCCTCCGGTCCGATCTCCATCACAATCACCCCGGCCTTTTTGTAGCGGTAACCTTTGCGGTAGATCGCCCGCAGCGCGGCCGAAGCATAGTGGATGAGCTCGATGGTACTGTTCGTCGGAACCGGTAATTTACAGACCAGATTCCTTGCGTACTGGGGTTCATGCTGCTTAAAACTGTTGGTATGGAGGAAAACCATCAGCATCCCGGCACAGGAGCGCTGCTGACGGAGCTTCTCCGCGCACCGGGCCGCGTAAGTGGCCACTGCCTCATTGATCGGCACCAGTTCGGTCTGGTCCTCCCCAAACGAACGGGACGTACAGATTACTTTCTTCGCTGGTGGGATCAGTTCCATCTTCAAACAGGCGATTCCTGCCAGTTCTTTTTTGATCCTCAACCCGACAACGGTCATGTTGTTGCGGACCCAATCATCATCCAGCTGCAGAAAGTCCCACGCCGTATAAATCCGGATTGAATGGAGCAACTTTGTATACTGCCGCCCAATCCCCCAGACTTCCCCGACGTCAAAGTTTTTCAACGCTTCTTCAATCTTTCTTGGATGATCTAAAACACAAACCCCCTTTTGCGCCGGGATTTTTTTCGCCCGGTGGTTGGCCACTTTCGCCAGCACCTTGGTGGGGGCCACCCCGATACTGACCGGGATCCCCACATGGCGCCGGACCGTCTCCCGCATCTTCCGGGCATACTCCGCCCAGTCCACGGGTAAACCGGTGAGGTTTAGAAAAGCTTCGTCGATGGAGTAAACCTCTAGCTCCGGTGTGAACTGGCCCAGTGTCTGCATAACCCGATGGGATAAATCCCCGTAGAGCACATAATTGGAGGAGAAGACCGTCACCCGTTTGCGGTCGAGAAAAGCGGCAATTTTAAAGGCGGGCTCGCCCATTTTAATCCCTAACTGTTTCGCTTCTTCGGACCGGGAGATGATACAACCATCGTTATTGCTAAGGACCACCACCGGCCGGCCATTGAGATCGGGCCGGAAAACCCGCTCACAAGAGACGTAGAAATTATTACAGTCCACCAAGGCAAACATCAGTAAACCTTCTTTATAATATAGGTGACGATTCCCCACACGGCAAAATCGCTCCCTTCACGCACCATAATCGGTTTGTAACTCGGGTTGGCCGGCATCAGATACAGATTTTCCCCTTCCCGCTTCAAGCGCTTTAAGGTAAATTCGCCATCCAGATAACAGACGGCCAATGCGCCGTGGCGGTAGGGTACCGCTTTGTCGATCACCAGTAGATCTCCGTTCTCCACCCCTGCGCCGGTCATGGAGTTGCCCTGCACTGTCCCGTAAAATGTGGCACTGGGGTTCTTGATCAACACGTCATTCAGATCAAGAACTGCTTCCAGATAATCGGCGGCCGGAGACGGAAAACCGGCTGAGATCTGACCGACAGCCGGTAAAGCCAGCCCCGAACTTTGGTCGGGATAAAAAAGTTTAATGCTCATGGTGTCTTGCCCTTCCTTTACGAACATATGTTCGGGTTTTTAATTATATTATAAACCCTGACCACCGAATGTCAAGACACCGCATTAAAAAAAGAAGGAGGTAATTTCCTCCTTCTCCTTTACCATCAAGGCTTTCTACCCATCTATAACAGACCTCTGAGGATAAAAGTGACATAACTCTCTCCGTCACGATTAAAACCAAAACTGACGCCAGGACTCAGCGTTAAGGTAAGCCAGGCAAGATCTATTTTCAGCTCCTGATAAAGTTCCACACCATAGGCGAGTTGGTAATCCCCTTCATCCGGAACCGCAGCGTCCACAAAGAGCGCGCCGTATAGATCCTCCAGGTATAAAGAGAACAGCCAACTTCCGGTCCTTAACCGCAAGAGCGGATGGGAGTACTCCAGTGTCGCGATTCCACCCTGCTTCGCCGGCAAGCTTTCCTTATAACCGCGGATCCGCGGAAAAACATCGTCCTCATTGTCGGGATCAATGAAGCCTTGCATCTTTAAAGTGAGTTCACCATTGCCCCAAAGGCGGTTGGCTTCCACCCTGCCATAATAACCAATGCGTTTGCCTTTCCCAGCATAATCCCGCTCTTCCACCGGCGTCCTTAATTCGAAGTTAAGCTTGGTCCGGGGATAGTTGAAGCCAAAAGCGGTGTAAGGCACCAATTCCGTTCCCCGCTTCTCCCCATAGGAGCAAGCCAGACCAACCGTAATGTCGGAAAGCCCCGGCGACAAGCGGTTGTAGAAAGGATAAGTAAAATCCAGATATAACGGCCGGTCCGCGAAGGACTGATAGCCAAGGCCGACGAGGAAAGGCGGGAAAAGATTGAGGGTTACCAATGATTCTGTTCCCCACCGTCCAGCCTCCGAATCGTATAAAAGACCCAGTTGATACCCGGGGAAATGGCCGATGGCATCATGGCCTAAAAGAAGCACCCCCGCTTGATAACCGTCATCAGAAGGTAAGTACAGGGGAAGCATTATTTTCGGGGTTAAAGTCCGTAAATTATCCCCGTATCCTCCCCGTTGGGCCTCGACCACCAGCGCTTTTTCCTCCCGGTGCGCCCACTTGGTCGGCGCGGCAGCAGGAAGTTCATAGGGGGAGAAAGTTGCCTTTTGGCGGTAAAGGTCAAACCCATCCGCATGGAGGCCCACAAAGTACAGATCGCCGCCCGCTTCGTCATAGGCCGGTTCCGTCGCATAATTGCCGGTCGTCAGCTTATAAACTTGGGCGGTCGCCAAGTCATAACAGTAGACCCCATAGACCTGGTGATAGTTGGCATGGAAGAATAACTGATCTCCGGCCAGAGCAATCCCATACTCCCCATATGGGGTGGTCACCAGCGGGGTAAACTCCCCAGTTTCGAGCGCGAAAAGATAAAGATTATTATTCTCCCCGTTTTTCCGGGCGGAAAAGACGATCCGTCCTGCATCAGCAGCCATTTCATCAATCAAATAGGGGACCTCATACAGGAGTTTACTCCCTGTGTCCGGATGATAGAGGTAAATCCTTGAACCAAAACTGTTCTTCATGGCGGTGGCGTACAAAACACTACCATCGGGGAGCAGTTCGTACGCCCGGAGATCCCCGGCCAACACCAACCGGTCCTTTCCGGACCGTAAATCCTTCTCGCGCAGCTGAGCATAGACACCGTAGCCGTAGGTAAGGGCATTGTCATAACCGGACTTGATCTCATTCACCCCATAATATAGTTTGTGGTCGCGCACTTTTAAGGGGAGATTGAACGAGGACGTAGTGGTAACAGCCACCCTTTCCTTCTGGGTAGAAAGATTCCGGGCGACGATCTCCGCGCGGTAATAAATCCGGTCCGGTCCGGCCTTGACCTGCTTTTCCCGTTTATAATAGAGGATCCTTTCGCCCCCTTCGCCCTTGGTCACCACCGGATTGGAGATGTACCACCCATCGGCGGTAACCCGCTCCCCGTCGATCCGAAAATCATTAAACCTTTCTGTCTCGTAATCTTTCCATTCCTCCCATAACTCAGGGAAAGATTTGCCAAAGACTACTTCCGCATTTCGATCCAACGACTCCGACGAAGAACCATGTACCGTGAAGAACTCCGCCAGCTTCTCCTCGCCGTAAGTCTGGGCCAGGAAGCTAAAGAAGAGGCCCCCGTAGGTATAGATCCCTTCCAGGTGAAATTCATGCTGGCTAAAGGTCGCATCCAAAATGGAAGGAAAACGGTCCGCTGCCACCCGGGCTCCGATGTAGGCGTCAAATTTCCCGTCATTAAGCCGTCCCTGGTAGTTAGAAAGGCGCGATTCACTATAGACTGTAATTCCTTCAACCACCCAGCCGGGGACCGCAACGTTCGGGGAAAAGATATTCCCAAAAATACTACACATGATCTTCGGCCCCTTCCCTACATTCGTCATTTGCAGAATGTGGGTGTATTCATGAACCGCCACCAAAGTATACCAATCTTCCACCGTCCCAAGCATCCCCGCCTTGGGTGGGTACCAGAAGAGATGAACATGATAGAAGAAGGGTTGGGCCAAGCCATTAGCGGAGACCCCAAAGTCATCAACGACAATCGGCAGATGATGCTTGCGGTTACCGGTAAGCTTTTCGACCTCCGGCCGGTAAAACTCGAGGGTCTGCAGAATCTCCTGGGCGACTTCCTCGAGGTCCGAAGGATAAAAAACGGTAAAGTATTCGGTCTTCAGCACCTGCCAGTCGGTTGCCCCAAGGCAAACGGCGGGCAGCAGTAGCAAACAGACCGTGATTGCTGTTATTAAACCGGCTTTTTTCATGAACACAACCTCCTTCTTGTTGCGAATAATAATTTATTACTTTGGCATAATTTAAAAAAAACCTGCCAATCTTCCGGACTTTGATGGCAGGTTTTAGAACAATTCTGTTAAATATTACCTTCTCGGTAATCTTCTTCGCCAGCACATTATTCATAACCATTTATCTTCATTAAAGAGATGAAGTTCAAGCCGCCCCACGTCAGCTTGGCCTCAGGCCAAGTTTCTCGACGGCTTCTTCCCGCATTTTGTACTTGAGAATCTTTCCGGCCGCGTTCATCGGAAATGCGGGAACAAACTCAACGTAACGCGGGGTTTTATGCTTCGCCATATGAGAACGGACATAATCTTTGAGTTCGTCGGCGCTCATCTCCATCCCGTCTTTCAGGATCACACAGGCCATAATCTCTTCCCCGTAATCCTTATCCGGAACGCCGATCACTTGCACATCTTTCACCTTCGGATGGGTGTAAATAAAGTCTTCGATCTCCTTGGGGTAGATGTTCTCTCCGCCACGGATGATCATATCCTTAATCCGTCCGGTGATCTGGAAATACCCGTTGGCATCCCGGCGGGCCAGATCCCCCGTATGCAACCAACCATCCTCATCAATCACCGCCGCGGTCGCCTCCGGCATCTTATAGTAACCTTTCATGACATTATAACCACGGACGACAAATTCGCCATCCACGCCGTCGGGAAGATCGGCCCCGGTTTGCGGGTCAATGATCTTGCACTCCACCCCGGGCAAGGGGCGTCCAACCGTGGTCACCCGCAGTTCAATCGGGTCATCAACCCGGCTCTGTGTACAACCGGGCGAAGATTCAGTCTGGCCATACACAATCGTGATCTCGCGCATATTCATCTTATCCACCACGTCCTGCATCACCTTCACCGGACAAGGGCTCCCCGCCATGATCCCGGTCCGCATGTGGGAGAAGTCAGTCTTGGCAAAATCCTCATGCCCGAGCATGGCAATGAACATGGTGGGCACCCCGTGGCAACAGGTGATCTGCTCCTGGTTGATCGCCGCCAGAGACTGCTTCGGCGAGAAATAGGGCAAGGGAACCAGGGTGGCACCGTGGGTCATCGCTGCCGTCATCGCCAGGACCATCCCGAAACAGTGGAACATCGGAACGTGCACCAACATCCGGTCGGCGGTGGACAGGTCCATGCAATCGCCGATGCACTTCCCGTTATTCACCACATTATAGTGGGTCAGCATGACCCCTTTCGGAAAACCGGTCGTCCCTGAAGTATACTGAATGTTACAGACATCATGCCGCCCAACAGCCATCGCCCGCCGTTCAACCTCCGCGCGGGGCACCCGCTCCGCCAGGGCCAAGGCTTCCTCCCACGTCAAACAACCCGGCTGTTTGGATTCGATGGTGATGATATTCCGTAAGAAGGGTAACCGCTTAGTGTACAAGGGTTGACCCGCTTCCGCGGTTTCCAGCTCGGGACAGAGTTCTCTCATGATCGCCACATAGTCCGAGTCCTTATACCCGTCGATCATGACCAACGTGTGGGTATCCGACTGGCGCAACAGGTATTCGGCTTCGTGGATTTTATAGGCGGTATTCACCGTCACCAAAACCGCGCCGATCTTCGTGGTAGCCCAAAAAGTAATGAACCACTGGGGAACGTTGGTCGCCCAGATCGCCACATGGTCGCCGGGCTTCACCCCCAAAGCAATGAGGGCACGGGCAAAAGTGTCCACATCCTCCCGGAACTCGGCGTAAGTTCGGGTGTAATCCATTGTTGTATAACGGAAGGCGTACTGGTGAGGAAACTCCTCCACCATCCGGTCCAACACCTGGGGAAAGGTTAGATCAATAAGCGTATCTTTCTCCCAAACGTACTTCCCGGTCTTCGTCTTGTTATCAAAGAGTCGCCCGCGGACCGTCTGTTTCTCTAGATATCGCTCCATAAAGTTGGCATAATGGGGAAAGACCACCCCCGCATCGCTGAGCTCAGGGGCCCAACGCTTCACCCACTCCAGGGTAATATAGCCCTCATAGTTAATCGAGCGCAGGGCCCGCATCATCGCGTCGATCGGCAGATCGCCCTCGCCCATCATTTTATACTTGACCACACCGTCTACAACCACCGAGTCCTTGATATGCACATATTTGATATAAGCGCCCAGGTTTTGGACGGTGGTCTCCGGTTTTTCCCCAGCAAAACGGTAAGGATGGTGCAGATCCCATAAAGCGCCCACCGCATCGCTCCCCACTTGGTCCAGAAGATTGCGCAACCGGTTGGTATCGGCGTATACCCCGTTCGTCTCGACAAGGAGGGTCACCCCCTTGGCCTCGGCCACGGGAATAAGACGGCGGAGCGCCTCCAAAACAACCGCATCATCCACCGTATCCCCCGGGTGGGGATCCTGGTCGGCCAGGATCCGGACATAAGGCGTACCCAGTTTGCTGGCGAGCGTGATATACTCCACGATCTCTTGGTAATTGGCCTCCGCCTGCTCCAGGAATTTCAAACAACAGCCCGAAGAGAGACACGGGATCTCCAAATCCAGCCGGGCCAGTTGTTCAACCGTCGCCGGAAGCTGGCTTTCGGTAAAGGGCGGCGCCTTAACGGCAAAGATCTCCTTCCCCAAACCCCGGATCTCAATCCCATCAAAACCGAAATCCTTCGCCATTGCGTAAATGTCAATCCAGCCAAAATCAGGACAACCCAAAGTCGAAAAGGCAATCTTCATTCCCATCTCCTCCTCATAAAAAAAACTTTCGCCTTTGCATCACTGCAAGAGACGAAAGTCTTACTTCCGCGGTACCACTCTTTTTGGTATCGATACACCCACTTTGTAACATCGATCTTTAAAGCAAACAACAACTTTAAAGATGAATGTCCTCTCTTGATAACGGCGAGAAACCCGTTCACGCTTACTTGCCCAGTTTCCCACTGGAACCGGGCTTTCAGATGACTGCTCCCGGGGGAGTTCACATCGCCACGGTGCGCTGTTTCGCAGCAACCAACAGCTCTCTGTCGCCACCAATCTGGCTATGTGTGGTCCCGTTCAACGCATTTTGAGTTTTAGATAAAATCGCATTAAGATTACCAAATTACCATCCGGTTGTCAAGTACTATCCTTTCAATGTGTAGTTATTCTGTGATAATGTCAGGTTGAATCTATTCTGGTAAAATGTCACCCATGAGAGAGGAGACATTTTACATGACTCAACAGGAAATGAATAAACTGAGGGTCATCGATTTGACGATCG
>DUQQ01000059.1 GCA_012837705.1 Hydrogenispora sp. | reverse complement strand
TTGCATGGTCTGACCATCGCCGGGATCTTGGTATTGGTCCATGCCGCTGACCTCAAATCCTTTGGTGTTTCCTATTTAGCGCCGTGGGCCCCCCTCCAATGGGAAGAACTGGGGGATGCTCCGGTGCGCAAACCTTTTTGGGCCCGTTGGCACCGGCCGGAGACCTACCGGCCGCGGAATAAACTACGGACCGGTGGAACCAAAAGAGAGGATGACGAGGACGATGCATGAGGAAAAAACCAGCCTTGGACCGTGGCTTTACTGGAGCTTAATGACCATTGTTCCCCTCAGCTATGGTTTGATTAACCTTCCATACTACGCCACGGAAGTGATGGGGGCCAATGGCTATCTGGCGGTGCCGATCGCGCTGGTCCTGGCGTTCCCGTCGCTCGTGGCCATCTACCAAGTGATGAAAAGGTTTCCCAACTTGAATCTGCTCCAATCCGGGATGAAAATCACCGGTCCTTTCTGTGGCAGCCTTTGCGGGCTGGGTTACCTGATTGTGCTTCTTTTAACGCTGATCTTGTTCACCCGCGAGCGGGTTAATCTCGTCAAAGATTATCTGTTACCCAATACCCCTTTGCTGGTTTTAGTAACCACCTATCTCTTAAGTGCGGCCTATCTTGCTTCCCGCGGGTTAGAAACCATCGCGCGGTTGGCTTCTTTTGTTATCCTTCCGATCGTACTTGTCTTACTACTGCTGGCGGTTGGCGTCTTACCGGAGATTAATGTTAATCGCCTCCGGCCGGTCTTCCACCCCGATCTGAAGCTTTATTTGCCGGGCGGGTTTTCGGTTCTTTATTCCTTTTCACCGGTGGCGATTTTTGCCCTGATCACCCCTTATCTCCGGGAGATCCAAAGGAAAATCCCCCGTTATACCGCAGGGGCCCTTTTGCTTCTGGTCTTTTTCTATATGTTGTTTACGGTTGGGGTGATCGGGACTTTCGGTTGTGAGTACGGGCGGCGCCACGCTTTTCCGTCTCTCGAAATGGTGCGGGCGATGGAGTATCCCTACCTCCTCCTCGAACAAGCCGGATTGTTCATGATCATTGTCTGGAACACACTGGCGCTGGTAGGGTCCGGCTTTATCTACTACGCGGTGGCTTTGGGTTTCTCGCAAGTCCTGGGGCTTTGCGACTATAAGCGGCTGGTCTGGTTCTTGCTTCCGGTCAAATTCTTGCTGGTGATGTACCCGGAAAATTCGGGGGAGACAAAGGAATTGATCGAATATGCCAAGAATTACGGATGGATCCCCCTTTTTGGCCTCCCCCTCTTCTATTATCTTTGCGCTTTAGTCTTGCGGAAGAGAGAGGATAAACGATGAAAGGGAAGGCGGTTCTTCTTTGCTTAATTCCGTTTTTGTTGATGGGTTGCTGGGATGCGGAAGAGATTAACGACCGGGTTATTGTTTTGGCTGGCGGGGTGGATCTGGTCGATAATGGACGGATCAAACTAGCGCTGCAAGTACCGATTGTGGAGGAGGTATTACCGATCTTTGGGAGCCCGCAGGTGAATAAGCGATCCTTTGCGGTCCTGACCGCCGAGGGGGAAAGCGTCTTTGCGGCGGTGCCGAAACTCCAGAGCAAAACCCAACTACCGCTT
>DUQQ01000048.1 GCA_012837705.1 Hydrogenispora sp. | reverse complement strand
GCTTACCGCCCAGAAGGAAGCACATAAGGCGGAAAGGGCCTTTACGCCGGAGGATCTGTCGGAGTTTGCGACCAGGAAGAAGTATATTGATGTGGACCTGAAGCTCATGGGCTGGCGTTTCTCCCAGAGCGAGCGGCGGGACTGTGTTGAGGAAGAGATGCCGGTGGTGGGGATGCCGCGGGAAAGCGGTTCCGGGCAAGGGTATGTCGACTATGTCCTCTGGGGGAAAGACGGGTTGCCGTTGGCAATAATTGAAGCGAAACGGACTTTTAAGGATGCAAGGCAGGGGACTTACCAAGCCCAATTGTACGCCGATTGCCTTGAGAGGATGACCGGTCGGCGCCCGATCATCTTCAACACCAATGGCTACGACTATTTTATCTGGGACGACCAGACCGGGCCCCAACGCCGGGTCAGCAGTATATTTTCCCGGGATGACCTGCAAAGGCTGGTTAACCGGCGGACCTCCCGAAAGAAGCTGAGTACGGTGCCGATCGACGATCGGATTACCGACCGCTATTATCAGAAGCAGGCGGTGCGGGCGGTCTGCGCCCATTTTGAAAAGGGGCACCGGCGGGCGCTTCTGGTGATGGCGACCGGCACCGGGAAGACCAGGACGGCGGCGAGTTTGACCGATGTCCTTTCGCGGGGCGGTTATGTGACGAATACTCTGTTCTTGGCCGACCGGACAGCCCTGGTCCACCAGGCGCGGGATGCTTTTAAGAAGTTGCTGCCCGAGATGTCCCTTTGTAATCTTTTGTCTAATAAGGATGACCGGAACGCCCGGGTGGTCTTTTCGACCTACCCGACCATGTTGAATATGATTAATAACGAGCGGAATGAGGACGGTGGCCGCGTCTTTACACCGGCGCATTTTGACTTGATCATCGTGGACGAGAGCCACCGGAGTATCTTCCGGAAGTATAAGGCGATCTTCGAATATTTCGATGCTTATCTGGTGGGACTGACCGCCACGCCGCGGACGGATGTGCACCGGAGTACCTATGAGTTTTTTGAGGCGGAGAAAGATGTGCCGACCTATGCTTATGACTATGAGACGGCGGTCGAACAAGACAAGGTGCTGGTCCCTTTCCACAATATCGAGGTGAAGACCAAATTCCTGACCCATGGGATTACCTATGACGAACTTTCGCCGGAGGATAAAGAAAGGTACGAAGAGGACTTCACCGACGAGGATGGATTGATGCCGGAGGAGATTCCACCGCCGGAGATTAATAAGTTCATCTTCAACCAGGATACCGTGGATCATGTGATCAACGACCTGATGACCAACGGTCTGCGGGACGCTAGCGGGAACCGGGTGGGGAAGACGATCATCTTTGCGCAGAACAAGAATCACGCTCAGTTCATTGTCGACCGCTTTAACGCCCTCTACCCGGAGTTTAAGGGGACCTTCTGTCGCCGGGTGGTCTGTGACGACGATTATGTGCAGGACTTGATCCTTCAGTTTAAGGACCCGGTGAAAGAACCGTATATTGCCGTCTCCGTTGATATGCTGGATACGGGGATTGATGTGCCCGAGATCGTCAATCTGGTCTTCTTTAAACGGGTCCGTTCGAAGATTAAGTTCTGGCAGATGATCGGGCGCGGGACCAGAACCTGTGAGGACCTATTCGGTCCAGGCCGCAATAAAGAGTGTTTTTATATCTTTGATTACCTGGGTAATTTTGAGTTTTTCCGTGAAAATAAGCACGGGATTGAAGCAACGGTGAGCGCATCGACCATCGCCAAGGTCTTTGCCAAGCAGGTTCAGCTTATTTTTCACCTGCAAGATGCGGCCTTTACGGCCGAAGAATACCAGACCTGGCGCAGCCAATTGGTGACCGTAGTGACAAGGCAGATCGCGGGGTTATCCCCGGAACGCATCGATGTGCGGATGAAACGGCAGTATGTGGAGAAATATAACCGGGAGGAGGCTTTTACCTGCCTTACCGAGCAGGACAAGAGCGAGCTCATTACCAACCTGGCCGATTTGGTCACAACGGTGGAAAAGGACGACCGGGCGCTGGAGTTTGATAATTTGATGTACGGGCTGATGTTGGCGGAGCTGGAAGGGAAAACGGGTATTTTCAAGAGCCTGAAGCGTAATGTTATGGACCGGGCTGCTTATCTCTTAAAAAAGACCAGTATTCCGCAGGTCAACGCGAAGATCGTTTTGCTTCAAGCCGTGACTGAGGACGAATTCTGGGCGGAGACGGATCTTTTGCGGTGGGAAGAAATCCGACTGGCACTGCGGGAACTGATGAAGTTTATCGAAGGGGAAACCCCAGTGTTGGTTTACACCGATTTACAAGATGAAGAAATTGAACGGACGGTTGCGAAGGATTTTCGGTTGGAATACGATCTCCAAGAGTACCAACGGAAAGTAAACAAGTATATAGAAGAGAACAAAGATAACATTGCGATTCATAAATTACGGAACAACATACCCTTAACCGAGAACGACTACAAGATGTTAGAGCATATTTTCACCGGGGAGCTGGGGACAAGGGAGGATTATGAGCGTAGTTTCAAAGACACCCCCTTCGGCCTCCTGGTGCGGCGGATTGCCAAATTAGAGCGGGCGGCCGCTTACGAAGCCTTTTCGGCATTTATCAATGAACAGAATCTCAATGCCGACCAGATTGCCTTTGTCGATAAGGTCATCGATTACATTGTCCAGAACGGCTATGTGGAGAGTGTGGCCGAGCTGACCAAACCGCCCTTTGATAAACCGCAGAGTTTTATCCGCTTATTCGACCATAAGTTACAGAAGGAATTTGTGCGGATCATTAATGAACTGAAGGAGAATGCGACGAAGGTCATCAGTTAGCTTCGGTTTAGCGTTGGTTTTTGGCTGGTTGTGCCTATTTATTAAAGAGATTATTTTGACTAATTTCGAATAGACTCTGCAGTGTTCAACTGGTGATAAAAGAAAAAGACTGTTTTCGCTGCTTCATAACGGAAACAGTCTTTTTCGATTTATTGATGATGATGAGGGGTTTGCGGTTATTCATCCTCTTCGACCAGGGGATATAACTCCCGGTCTTCACGGTCGATCCGCTTCAGTAAGGCTTGGAAAATAGCGCGCGACTCTTCAATAAAAGTCTCGTGGTTTGCCTGGATCGTACTTGGATTCAACCATTTTGCCGAGTAGTCTTTAAAGACTTTGACCAGGTCGCCCATTTCGGTACTGAAGCGCGCTGCCGTGGTTTGGATTTGGCTATCGTTGCTCTCCATTAAGTTAGGATATAGAAATTGGTCTTCCATCGCCAAATGCATCATCAGTTTACCAGAGAGGGTGGAGAGTAAATTCCTGACTTCCATTGGATCCTGAACAAGAAGATCCTGGTTCAGGATCATACTGATCTTACCGGCCAATTCGCGGATTTCGCGGTGTTGACGTTTGAAGTTATTTAAGCGGCTCATTTTCTCCCTCCTGAATTAAAGGTTTGTCTTATAAAGTTCTTTTGCCTAGTTGGACAAGGCGGATGAAATGGCGATGGACCAATCTTAAAAAAGGATGATAAAGATCACGGTCAACACATTTATGTATGTTCTGCATCTTATAAAAAGCGGAGAAGGGTTTTAACCCATCTCCGCTGTTCAGTGTTGTTTAACCCAGGATTGCTTTGAGGTCTTCCTCCGGAGTGCTGATGGGCTTAATCCCGAATTTTTCGACCAGCACCTGCAGGACGTTGGGCGAGACGAAAGCGGGCAAGGTTGGCCCGAGATAAATGTTTTTGATCCCCAGCGCCAACAGGGTCAGGAGGATACAGACCGCCTTCTGCTCGTACCAAGAAAGGACTAGGGTCAGGGGCAGTTCGTTGACGTCACAATCGAAGGCCTTAGCTAGTGCTACTGCTACTTGGATCGCGGAGTAGGCGTCATTACACTGTCCCATATCGAGGATGCGGGGGAGACCGCCGATCTCACCCAGATCCAAGTCGTTAAAGCGGTATTTTCCGCAGGCCAGCGTTAAGATCACGGTATCTTTGGGCGTTTGTTTCACAAATTCCGTGTAGTAGTTCCGACCGGGACGGGCTCCGTCGCAGCCACCTACCAGGAAGAAGTGTTTGATCGCACCGGCCTTAACGGCTTCGATTACTTTGTCGGCGACGCCCAGTACGGTATTGTGGGCAAAGCCGGTTGTCAGGACGGTACCACCATTGATTCCGGTCATTTCGTGGTCTTCAGTCCAACCGCCAAGTTCAAGGGCTTTATTAATCACCGGGGTGAAATCTTTGTTCCCGTTTTCATCTGCCGGAATGTGGACGAGACCAGGATAACCGACGACAGCCGTGGTGAAGACCCGGTCGGCATAAGAGTCCCGCGGTGGCATCAAGCAGTTCGTGGTGAAGAGAACCGCCCCCGGAATCCCATCCAGTTCATTCTTCTGGTTTTGCCAGGCCGTACCGAAATTCCCCTTCAAATGCGGGTGTTTTTTCAGCTCGGGGTAGGCATGGGCCGGTAACATCTCCCCGTGGGTATAGATATTGATCCCTTTGCCTTCGGTCTGTTCCAACAGCTGTTTTAAGTCGTGGAAATCGTGGCCGGAGACAACAATGAAGGGTCCTTTTTCGATGATGGTGCTAACTTTGGTCGGAACCGGGTGCCCGTAAGTGGAGGTATTGGCGGTATCGAGGAGGGCCATGCATTTCAGGTTGATCTCGCCAAACTCCATCAACAGGGCCAGCCCTTCGTCGACGGTGTGTTCCGCACCAATGGCGCGTATTCCTTTGTAGAACCAATTCGTGACTTCTTCATCACGGTGGCCAAGGACGGCAGCGTGCCAGGCGTAGGCAGCCATCCCCCTAAGCCCAAGGAGGAGCAGGGAACGCAAGGAAACCAGATCAGTGTCGCCTTTCCATAAAGCAGTAGGGTCAAGGTCGGTGGCCTCGCCGAGGCTGGCTTTCGCGCTACGGACTTCGGTGATGAGCTCCTCGATCCGTGCAGCGTCAAAATTCACGTTGGTGATGGTGGCAAAGAGCCCCTGCATCATTAGATCGTCGGTCCGGCGGTCGGTAGTTTTTCCTTCTGCCGCCCGGGCGAGCCCCACCAGGGCACTGGTCAATTCATCTTGGAGATTGGCCACATCAGGTTGTTTACCACAGACACCAACCTTAGTACATCCTTTTCCTCCTGCGGTTTGCTCACATTGGAAACAAAACATGTTACTCATTGACGAATTCCTCCTCAATATTGAATTCGGATTGTTTTGGCTTTCGGCGTTTTGGCCGAAAAGCCAATTTGAATATGGTATTTTAAATAACGGTTTAATAATGGAATTGGTTTAGCGGTTTATTGCTCCAAGATTGTACCATCGGTCCCAATCGTTATGACCTGCCAGGGGACGAGTTTGCCGCTCTTCATTAAAGCCGTTTTGACGGCGTGGACTAGACCGCCGCAGCAGGGTACTTCCATGCGGAGAACTGTGATGCTTTTAATCTCATTGGCGGCCAGAATGGCGGCGATTTTTTCGCTGTAGTCCGCTGCATCCAGTTTGGGACAGCCGATTAAGGTCACTTTATTCCGCATGAAATCTTGATGGATATTTGCATAGGCATAGGCGGCGCAGTCAGCGGCAATCAACAGGTTGGCATCCTGAAGATAAGGCGCGTTTACCGGAACTAACTGTAATTGACAGGGCCATTGTCGAAGTTGGGAAACCGGTGCGGTCGACGCCGGAGTAGCAGCCTCTTGCGCGGCTGGGGTTTTGGGCCGGATTGTGCGGGCATTGGTCCCCGGACATCCGCACGCCAGTGGCGGTGGGTTGTTAGTTTCTGCTTTGGCCTGTGCCATCCGGGCCATATTCTCTTTAACAGCGGCTTCGTCAAAGGGAGCTGCTTCCCGTTCTTCGATGGTGATGGCCCCGGTCGGGCATTCCGGGAGACAATCCCCCAGACCATCGCAGTAGGATTCCGAGATTAATTTGGCTTTTCCATCCACCAGTTGCAGAGCACCTTCATGGCAAGCCGTGATACAAAGACCGCAACCGTTACATTTTTCTTCATCAATCGAAATGATTTTCCGGATCGTTTTCATTACTATCCCCTCTTTCTTATCACTTAAAACTCATAAAAATAAAGTTATGGTTGGGTGTGGTGAATACACTGGTTTTACCAGCGATTGCTTACGCTGTTATCTGTATTGTAATTGAAGAAGGGAAGGAACGCGGTAACCAAGGTTACCAACTAGACGGTTACAAAATATTTTTTCGAAGGGAACCCATTGCCATACATTACTAGTTATAGAGGAAACTAGTAACATTTACCGAATATTAGTTTTAGCAATTCATTAAAGCTTGTGAAATAAGCTTGATGAAAGCGGTTTCGGGAAATCGTGACGGGGGGTAGGTTGCTTTGGGAAACAAAAAACGGATCGTTTACGGTGTTTTGTTTTTTATGGTCTGTTCTGCGTTTTGGATCCTCAATGCCGGTGGCAATGTGCGTTTATCGGGAATGGAACCGGCGGGTGAGGTGGAGCTGCACACCAACTTGACCTTCACCTTCTCTGAGGATATGGTCAAGCAGGAAGAGGTGGGGGTGACCCTCTCTGCCGAATTCATCAAATTTACCCCGGCGATCCCGGGTAAGTACCGCTGGGTTAGCAAACGGGAACTCCGTTTTTTACCGGAAGTTCCGTTATTGCCATCCACTACTTACCAGGTGGAGGTTGATAGTGGACTCCTTTCGGTACAGGGCAAACCGCTTTCTGGAAAAAGAACCGTGGAATTTTCCACCGCCCGTTTCCGGGTGGAGCAGATCATGACTAGTTTTATACCCACCGAGGACCGGCTGGGTGTAGTATTAGAAGCACGAATCCGCTTCAATTATCCAGTTTCCCCAGTCGAACTGGAGAAGGCGTTCCGCCTCCAGCTGGCAGGAGCCAAGGATGAACTAGCCTTTACCGTGAAAGAGACCGGAAACAGCCGCGAAATGACCGTAGTCAGCGCGGCGATTCCCCTTACGGAGAAGGAACAGAAAATAACGCTCACGCTGCCCAAGGATTTTCTCTGTGTTGGCGGGCAAAGGGGGCTTGCCGCGGCTTACCACTACGAAACAGCGGTTGGTGCCAAAAAACCGTTGAAGATCATGAATGCGGCTTTACAAGGTGCGCGGGGCAAATACTGGATCACGGTGCAGTGTTCACAACCGGTGGATGCGGAAACGGCCGCTGGTTTCATCGAACTTAAACCGGGGGTTAATTTTACCGTTGAAGCCGAAAATGATCTGCTTCTCATTAAGAGTGACCAGTTTAAAGGGGGAGAAAATTATCATCTCCGCTTAAAAGCCGGATTACCGGCGGTCAATGGTTTACCACTGGGCAAGGACTTTGCGGCCATGATCACCCTGGGCGATCTGGAGCCGGGACTCGGTTTCACCTCCCGAGGACGGTATTTGAACAGTAAAGGCGCCCTCAATTTGGGGTTGGAAACGGTCAATGTGAACCGGGTGCAACTGGAGATCCATCAGATTTACGCCAACAACCTAATTCCCTTTCTCAATTTTTTAGATAACTCCCGGTCCGAGTACGCTTATGGTTGGCAGCTGCCCTATTTAGGCAAGCTGGTGCAGGAAGAAGAGCTGGAGATTGCCGGGGCCAAAAACGAGGTGGTGACCACCGCGATCAACCTTGGCCAGTACATGGACCCTGAGTTTAAGGGCGTTTTCCAAGTTTCGGTCTATGATTATGAACGCCGCTGGCGTAATGATCATAAGTATGTGATCATTACCGACCTGGGGATCGTCGGGAAGATGGGGAAAAACGATCTTCTGGTCTGGGTTAATTCGTTAGCGAGTTTGGCGCCGAAAGCAAATGTGAAAGTCAGTCTGATCAGTAAGAACAATCAGATCATGGCCACGGCGAAGACCAATGCGCAAGGGATTGCCCGCTTTTCCGACTATCAGCTACCGGGCGATCCGGCCGAGCCCTTAATTATCCTGGCGGAAGAGGGGAATGATTTTTCCTTTGTCCATCTGAAGAGCGGTCAGATCGCGACCACCGATTTTGACGTGCGCGGCCGTGAATACTTGGAAGAAGGGTATGAGGCTTTTGTCTATTTGGACCGGGACATTTTCCGCCCTGGGGACGAAGGAAACTTGGTGGCGGTTGTGCGGGGACCGGGAGCGGTTTTGCCGCCGGAGTTCCCGGTCAAGTTGGAGATTAGGCAGCCCGACGGCCAGATCTTTCGTGAACTGGTTGGGAACACGGCGGACCGGGGAGCTTGTGAATTTAAACTGAAAATACCGGAGTACGCCCAGACCGGGAGTTATCAGGCCCGTATTTTCGTGGGTGAGACCGTAATTGGCAGTACCTCCTTCCAGGTGGAAGAGTTTATGCCGGACCGGATCAAAGTCACCGTGACGCCTGACCGGGATACCTACCAACCGGGGGAAGAATGCCAGATTAAAGTGGAAGGGGTAAACTTGTTCGGCCCACCGGCGGCGGGACGGAGAGCCGAGGTTAAGCTGCGTTTGGAAGCGGCAGACTTTACGCCTCCCGCCTATGCGTCGTACCGCTTTGGCGACCCAAGCCGCAGTTTTACCGCGAAAACGGAGGAGTTGGGTGAGGGCAGACTTGATGCCGAGGGCCAAGCCATGTTCACCTACCGTTTTCCGCATGGTTTAACCCCGCCGGCCAAACTGAACGCAATTATTCAAGGAACGGTTATTGAAGATGGTGGCCGGGCGGTCAGTAATTATCAGGCGGTGACCTTTCACCCCTATGCCAATTATATCGGGGTGAAAGCACTGTCTGGTAACTATTGTGAATTGGGAAAACCATTTACGCTGAAATATGTCGTCCTTGATCGGGAGGGGAAACCCTCTGCGCCTGCGCAATTAACCGCTGAGGTCTACCATCTGACCTGGAATACGATCTACCGGAGGGACGCCGACGGACGCTATCGTTATGTGTCGGAAGAAGAACGGCGGAAAGTATATACCGAGGAACTCACCCCGCAGCAGGGTGAGGAGGAATTTACATACACGCCGCGGGATTATGGGCGTTACCAGATTGTCCTGCGGGATCCAAGGACAAAAGCCCAGGCTTCACTCTCCTTCTATGCGAGCGGTTGGGGGTACTCCCCCTGGGCCATGGAAGATCCGGATAAGATCGAATTGGATCTGGAGCGGGAGCAGTACCAAGTCGGTGAAGAAGCCCAATTGCAGATTAAAGCGCCTTTTGCTGGGAAGGCTTTAGTCACGGTCGAACGGGAAAGGGTTTATGATTATTGGATCGTGGACTTGGCAGACAATACCGGGGTGGTTTCGATCCCGGTGCGAGAAGAGTATAAACCCAATGCTTATCTGTCGGTCCATCTCTTGCGATCGGTTAATGGCCTTGAGGATCATGCCCCGGCCCGCGCCTTTGGGACGATTCCATTAAGGGTGGACAATAGCAAAGCCCGCTTGGGGATAGACCTTACGGTCCCCGCTGAACTCCGCCCCAACCAGGAGGTGACGCTTAAAGTACAGGTTAAAAATGCCGGACCCGGGACCTATCTGACCCTGGCGGCGGTGGATGAAGGCATCTGTCAGCTCACCAATTATTCCGTGCCCGATCCGTTTAACTTCTTCTACGGGAAACGGCGTTTGAGTTTGACCAGCCATGACCTGTATGGTTTACTCCTCCCGGAAGTTGAGGGGATGACGACGCAAAGCACCCCGGGGGGCGACCGGGATTTCTTAGACGGGGTGCGGAAGCAAAACTTAAACCCGGTTTCCCTCCGCCGTGTGAAGCCGGTGTCCCTGTGGTCGGGGATCGTCGCGCCCAATCCTAGCGGTGAAGCAATGGTCAAGTTTACGCTTCCGCAGTTCAACGGGACTTTGCGTTTGATGGCGGTTGCCTTTGACGGGCAGTGTTTCGGCTCGGCTGAAAGCAAGACTATAGTCCGGGATCCGGTGGTGCTGACGCCGACCTTCCCGCGGTTTGTCGCACCGCAGGATCGCTTTATCGTGCCGGTGGCGGTCTTTAACGGAACCGGTCAAGCCGGTGAGTTTAAACTCCGCCTAACCTCCGAAGGTCCGGTGACTCTAGAGAGTAAGCCCCTGGTCACGCTTGAACTTGGGCCTGAGGAAGAACAGATCGCTTACTTTCAGTTCAAAGCCGGTAAAGGTATGGGAAAACTCCGGTTTCGGTTGCAGGTGGAAGGGAATGGGGAAGAGTGCGTGCTGGAAGAGGAGTTGACGCTGCGGCCGCCGGTGGCGGTGACCCATCAGATCAGTTCCGGTCCGATTACGCAAAATGAGCCTTTGACCTTTAACATAAAGGACCGGTGGCTACCGGGGACGGCCACTTACACCCTGGCGCTTTCGCCTTTCCCCACGGTGGAATTGGCCGGGAGTTTGGAATACCTCCTAACCTTCCCCCACGGGTGTCTGGAACAGACGGTCTCGAAGTTATTTCCCTTGCTCTACTTCGATCAGTTGCTAAGTGCGGTGGCAGGGGGGACCTTTACGGGGACGGCCGATTATTATGTGACGGAAGGGATCGAAAAGATCGAAGCGATGCAACTCCGGGACGGCTCCTTTGCCTACTGGCCGGGAGGGAACACCGGTAACGAATGGAGCTCGATTTTTGCCGCCCATTTTCTGGTGGAAGCGCGCAAAGCGGGGTACGTTGTGTCTGACCGGGTTTATAACCGGATGATCTCTTATCTAAAAGCAACCGCACGGGGGAAGGAAACCGCCCGTCATCGTCTGCAAGCAAAGATTTATGCCCTTTATGTCCTAAGTTTGAACGGTACTCCCGATCTGTCGACGATGGCCTATTGGCGGCGGTATGCGCCGGAAGACCTTAGTAACGACGCCCGGGCCCTCTTGGCCGCCGCTTACTTTTATACCGGTGACCGGGTGACCGCGCGGGAAATTCTCCCTAGGACTTTTGCCGTCAATATCATGCTGCGGGAAAGCGGGGGAAACTTCAATTCCACGGTACGTGCGGATGCGATTATCCTCAGTGTACTGGCGGATGTTGACCCCCACAACCCCGCCGTTTATCAGCTGGTGAACCGGCTCAACAAGGCAGCGCAGGACGGACGGTGGGGGACCACCCAGGAGAATGCCTTTGCCCTGTTGGCTTTAGGGAAGCTTTATAAAGAAAAGAGTGACGGGACTTACCGGGGCGAGGTCTACCTGGGCAAAGAGAAAATTGCCGAGTTTGACTCGGCACAGGATTTGATTCTAAATGATCCGCGTTTAGCGGAAGGGAAAGTTACGGTGAAAGTGGAGGGAGACGGCGAGTGTTATTACTACCTGAAAAGTAGCGGCCTTTCCACCCGTGCCGATCTACCGGAGCAAAGCAACGGTATCCAGGTTACCAGGGAGTTCTTTGACCGCCACGGCAATCCGTTGGACCTGAATAAGATCCGTCAAGGCGATTTAATTGTTGCCCGGATCTCGATCCGTCCGGAGCAACCCAAGCTTGAGCATGTGGGGATCATTGATCTGCTCCCGGCAGGTTTGGAGATCGAAAACCCCCGGATTGAGAGTAGGGAAAGCATCTCTTGGCTGACCCGGGAAACAATACGCCCCGATTATATGGATGTCCGGGATGACCGTTTGATCCTCTTCTTTAGTTTGCCGAAAGCCCAGACCTATCATTTCTATTACGCCCTCCGAGCGGTGACTTGCGGGGAGTTTATCCTGCCCTCGATCAAAGCAGAGTGTATGTATGCCCCTGAAATCTCCAGTTTCAGCTCAAGTGGTGCCATACGGGTGGTGCGCGATTAGGGGCGAAAGCAGCCAGTTCGGTTTTCGTATCTGCAGAAGAAAAATTCGGCCGCTTGTTGCCGGTGGTATGAACAGCGAGATTTGGTATTGTCAGCAAAGGATTTCAGTAAGGTTTGATCGTTTTCGATCGGACCATTAACAGGTGAGGACGATGGAATTAGCGAGACGGATACAGAAACGGTGTGTCAAGATTATTAGTACGCTTTGGGGCCAGCTCAAGGCCTTTCTCCGCAAACTACAAACCCGGTGGGCGCGGATGAACCCTCGATTACAAAAGGGTGTAGGTGTTTTCGTCCTCCTTCTGATCCTTTTTGAGCTTGCCGTTTT
The DNA here is from genome assembly GCA_012837705.1 of Hydrogenispora sp. Classification (GTDB taxonomy): domain Bacteria; phylum Bacillota; class UBA4882; order UBA10575; family UBA10575; genus Capillibacterium. Next base: position 4,800 of record DUQQ01000048.1, on the reverse strand, counting down.
CTTGGTTCCATTGCCTTGGGTGGCGCTGCAACCGCCCTCTTCGACCTTGGTCTTTGACCGCGAAGGGAGGGTGCTCCGGGCCTTTACCTCGGCCGATGGGATGTGGCGGATCCGGACTGATCTCGACCAGGTTTCGCCATTGCTCCAGAAATACCTGGTCTTCTATGAAGACCGTTGGTTTTATTACCACCCGGGGGTCAATCCGGTGGCATTAATCCGGGCTTTTGTGCAGAACCTGCGCTCCGGGCGGATCATCTCCGGCGGGTCAACGCTGACGATGCAAATTGCCCGGATGATGGAACCGAAAGCGCGAACCTGGCAGAACAAGTTGATCGAGATGTTTCGTGCCCTCCAACTGGAACACCGGTTCACCAAAGAGGAGCTCTTGACCATCTATTTTAACATCGCCCCCTATGGTGGGAATATCGAGGGGGTGGCCGCCGCGGCTTGGCTCTATTTTGGGAAAGAACCGACCCAGTTGAGCCCTGGGGAAGCAGCTCTCCTTACTGTGCTGCCCAACTCACCGACGCTGTTGCGACCGGATCTTGCCCCTGACCGGGCGCGTCAAGCCCGGGATAAGGTGTTGAAACGCCTCTATGACCACGGGTTGATCGCGGAAGCCGAATACGGGGAAGCTTTGGCGGAGGAGATCCCGACCACCCGCCGGGAGTGGCCTTTTCAGGCACCCCATTTCAGTCAAGAACTGGTTACCCGTTATCCGGGCGCCGCCCGCATCTATACCACCATTGATCGGGATCTGCAAGTCTTTCTCGAGGAGTTACTCGCGCTTGAGGTTGCGAAGCTAAAAACGGAAGGAATCACTAATGCGGCGGCGGTGGTGATTGATAACCAAACCCACCAGTTGATGGCGGCGGTTGGGTCGGCGGAGTTTTTCAATGAACAAGACCAGGGACAGGTCAATGGTTATCTGGCCCCCCGTTCGCCGGGCTCAACCTTGAAACCCTTTGTTTATGCGCTTGCTTTCGAAAGAGGATTGCTCACCCCTGCCCATTATGTTGAGGATGTTCCGGTGATCTATTCCGGCTATAGCCCGGAGAATTACGACTCGACTTATTCCGGCTTGGTCTCAGCCCAGGAGGCGCTGCAAAGATCGCTCAATGTGCCGGCGGTCAATCTGCTGGCGGCCTTAGGGGGTGAGGCCCTCTACGAATTGTTAAAAAAAGCCGGGTTCACAACATTGACCCCGGTGAACCACTATGGTTTGCCGATGGTGCTCGGCGGGTGTGAGATCAACCTGCTCGAATTGGCCAATCTCTATGCCGCGTTGGCCAATGGTGGGAAGATCTATCCGGTTCAAATCCGGCTTGACCAGGGAACTTCTCCTCCGCTTCCGTTGTTTTCTCCGGGAGTGGCCTTTGTAATTACCGAGATCCTTACTGAGGTCCACCGTCCCGACCTGCCGACCTGTTGGGAGTTTACCACCTTACCAAAGGTGGCTTGGAAGACTGGAACTTCTTATGGCCATAAAGACGCCTGGAGCATCGGTTATAACCCCCGCTATACCGTGGGGGTGTGGGTTGGAAACTTTTCCGGGGTCGGGCGTGCCGGACTAAACGGGGCCGAGAAGGCTGCCCCGCTCCTCTTTACCATCTTTGCTCATTTGAACAGTAAAACCGCTGTTTCCTGGTTTACGCCGCCGGCCACCGTAAAAAAGCGAGCGGTTTGCGCCGTCAGCGGCCAAACGCCCGGTCCGTTCTGTACTCCGCTGCGCACCGATTACTATTTAACCGATTGCTCCCCGGACGTGGCGTGCACGATCCATCAGACCTATCTGCTGGATCCGGCGACCGGTTACCGCCTTCCGCCCCATTACTATTCGGCCGCCCGGCAGACCGAAGAGCGGGTTTATTTGCAGTATCCGCCCCGGGTTGCGGCTTGGCTGGAAGCGAACGGACAACCGGTCGAAACCCTCCCGCCTTTGCTCCCGGAGTGGCAAAAGCTCCTACCCGGCGGTGCTCCGGTGGTGCGATCGCCCTCGTCGGATTATGTTTATCAAATCCGCCGCGGGATTCCCCTGGAGTATCAGAAAATCTGCTTTGAAGCGGCGGCGGGCAACGATGTGCAACGCCTTTACTGGTTTATTAACGGGGAGTTTTACGGCCACACCAAACCGGGAGAACGTCTTTTTTATGTACCGCAACCCGGTCGTCACCGGGTAATCTGCCAAGACGACCGGGGAAGAAGCACCGAAGTTAAGCTGGAGATAAGTGATTAGTGTCAGCAATATTGATCCAGCCGGGGTTGGATAATATTCCTTCTGCCGGTGAATTTCTTGATGCATTTAAAAAAACTCAGTCCCAATTAAAAGCCAACGACCGCTTTGGGTTCCGGAGGAATCATCAAGCGGTTGCTTTTATTTCTTCGCGCACTCCTTGCGCTTCTCAGTCTGTTGTAATAAAATGTAGGTGAAAGCTTGGTAACCTAGGTTACCAAAAGGATGGTGGCCGGAATGTTTGCAAAGTGGAAAGCCGAGTTGTCGATCTGCCCTTTATTTGCGGGAATCGCCCCCGAAGAACTCCAGATCATGTTGGCCTGTCTCAACCCGGAGGTCCGCCGTTACCAGAAGAACGAATTGGTGACGGTGGAGGGGGAGAAATTTCTGGGGGTTGGTGTGGTTTTAGCCGGGCGGGCGATCGTGACCAAGGAGAGTGTGGCCGGGAACCGGGTGATCCTCTCCAGCTTACAGCCGGGGGATCTTTTCGGCGAGATGGTGGCTTTTTCCGGACGCAAAGGCTGGCCGGCGACGATCCTGGCGCAGCAGGACGCGGCGGTCTTTTTTTTGGCCCCCGAAAAAATCATTGGGAATTGTCCGCGCCAGTGTGGGAGCCACCGGCGCTTAATCACGAATATGTTGCGGATCGTCTCGCAAAAAGCACTTAATCTCAACCGGAAAGTCGAACACCTGACCATTAAGACGCTAAGGGGGAAGATCGCCGTCTTCTTGTTGGAGCAAGCCAAGGAAGCCGGGGCGATGACCTTCATGTTACCCTTTAACCGCAATGAAATGGCGGAATTTCTCAACGTGGCGCGGCCTTCGCTCTCCCGGGAGATGGGAAGGATGAAAGCGGAAGGCCTGATCGATTTTCACGGTGCTTCGGTGAAGATTCTCGACGCGGAAGCATTAAAACGGATGGCGGAATAAAAAGGGGTCAAAGGTGTTGACCTTAACGTAACGTAAAGGTGTATAGTGGGGTTGTCGGGAGGTGAGGAAGTTGGGTTATACGGTGCGGCAATTGGCAAGACTGGCCGGGATCAGCCCGCGGACGATTCGTTATTACGATGAGATTGATCTTTTAAAGCCTGCGCGGGTCAGCGCCGCCGGCTATCGCCTATACGGGCAGGCGGAAGTCGATCGCCTGCAGCAGATCCTTTTCTACCGCGCGCTTGGTTTGGAGTTGAAAAAGATTAAACGGCTGCTCTCCGCACCGTCCTTTGATGAGCTGGCCGCCTTAAAAGAGCACCGGACCAAGCTGCTGGCGAAGAGACGTCAGGTGGAACTGTTAATTGCCAATGTGGAAAAGACGATTGCCTTAAAGGAGGGTAAGATAACGATGACGGATCAAGAGAAGTTTGAAGGCTTTAAAGAAGAGTTGGTCGCGGAGAATGAGGAGAAGTATGGCGCGGAGATCCGGGCGAAATACGGTGACGAAACCATCGATCGGGCTAACGCCGCGTTTCGAAATATGACAGCGCAGCAATATGCCGACTGGCAGCAGTTGGGGAATGAGGTTCTGGATACCCTAAAAGCAGCGATGGCAACTGGTGATCCGGCCAGCGCTTTGGCGCAGAAGACCGCGGAATTGCACCGGCAATGGCTGAATTTCTCGTGGGACCACTATGACAAAGCTGCCCATGCCGGACTGGCCCGTATGTATGTGGCTGATCCCCGTTTTACCGCTTATTATGATGAACAGGTGCAGCCTGGGGCGGCGGAGTTTTTACGCGACGCAATCCTGATCTATACTGGGATGAATCAATAAAGGTGAGGCTGTCTTCTTCTCCAGAAGACAGCCTTTTTTGGCTGCCGAAGAACTCCTGCCAAGCGCTTAAAGGAAAGTGGGAGCCGGAATCGAAATAAGGAGTTTATTGGTTGCGTCGTTTGAATAAGAAGAGGTTGTTTTCGAGAAGAGAGAAAGGGAGGAATAAGATTTGCCTGATATGCTGGTGAAATTGTATGAACTTCCCGCGCTTGCCCCACACCAGGAGCGGTTGGCAAAGGCCGGGATCAAGCTCCGCCATCCCCTGGCCTTTGAAAAAAGGGCCGTTGTCGACTGGGTCAACCAGGAATTCGGCGCGGAATGGGCTTCCGAATGTGACGTCGCCTTTGCCAAGCAGCCGGTTAGTTGCATTATTGCCGTTCAAGACGGAAAACTCCTTGGGTTTGCCTGTTATGATGTTACTTGTAAGGGGTTTTTCGGGCCAACGGGAGTGACGGCCGAAGCGCGGGGGCAGGGGGTCGGACGCGCTTTGCTTTTGGCGGCCCTTCACGGTTTGGCGGAGATGGGCTATGCCTATGCGATCATTGGTGGGGCGGGACCGGTTGATTTTTACCAGAAAACGGTTGGGGCGATCGAAATCGAAGGGTCGGTGCCCGGGATTTATCGCGACCGGCTACCGGCGGGTGACCAAACATAACGGGGATACCGGGAAGATGACAGCATGGAGTGATTAAAGTGTCATATCAATACATCCTTTTTGACTTAGACGGAACCCTGACCGATCCGGGGGTCGGGATCATCAATTCGGTCCGTTATGCCTTGCAGCAATACGGGCTTGATG
>DUQQ01000028.1 GCA_012837705.1 Hydrogenispora sp. | reverse complement strand
CATAAAGCACGCGTCTATAATGTTTTATTCACCCCTGACGGTAAAAAGTTAATCTCATCTGGTGAGGACTGGCATATTGTGATCAGGAGTGTTGGTTGAGCACATTGCTCTAATATTACTTAACAGATCAAGGCCTGCTTTCGCGAGTCTTAATCAGTTTTCTATCTAGAGTAGTTTAAAAGAATACAAACAAAGATTCTTTGTTTCAAAATTACTAACGAAGTTCTGTGCTAAATTGTTAACAACTTTTCAGAAGTAGCGAAATATGAAACGTATTATAAGCAAACTAAACTGCCAACTCTACCAGTACGGTCTTTGATTGGTAATTTATACTAAAGAATTGGGGGTTTAACAATGGAATTTCTCATCGCCCCTTACATAGGAGCAGGAAAGATTTTATTAGGGATGACTAGTGATCAAATTAGTGAGGTTCTATCCGCTAAACCAGAAAAATTTAAAAAATATGAAGACGATGAATTTGAAACTGACGCTTTTAAATGGTGCCATATTTATTATAAAAGTCCCGGCGTGTGTGAAGCAATAGAATTCTTTGAGCCTGCGAAAGTACTTTTTATGGAACATAGTCTTATCGGAAAGCCGTTCAAAGACGTAAAAAAAGTATTTTTAAAATATGATAAAGAGTTAGAATTAGATGAAACAGGCCTAACTTCTTACAAATATGGAGTTAGTATTTATGCTCCTTTTGCAAAAGAAAGACCTTCCGATCCCATAGAAGGAGTGCTTGTTTTCGAAAAGGGGTACTATGATTGGTAGATATATTGATGATAAATCCTTCTGAACATTTATTGATGGAGGCAAAACCAGCAATTTAACGCCCATGATCTGTTCAGCATCTTAGATACTAATTAACCCGCTAATTAGTTTCTTCGTCTATAATGTCTTATTCACCCCTGACGGAAAAAAGTTAATCTCGTCTGGTGAAGACGGGCATATTGGTTGAGCTAAAAAGTAGATTCAATATTCCCGAGGGTTTTGCAAAAATACATTTAAAAAGTCGATTTGAGGCATAATCAGTGAGCGAATGAACGGTACAAAATCGATACAAAGTCGATACTCCATAACCGAAAAAATGTGGTAATATGGTATTGACAAAGAATGGGCTTTTCGAAACTTGGAATCCATTTATCAAGTTATAATTTTCCCCCACTAGGCAGGTGGGGTTTTTTGATGTCGATTGCGAGATGCATTATGATCATTAACCTTTAAAGAAAGAAAAAGGGCGGTTGTTCGGATTTAAACAAGCTGTTTAGAAAGAAGATGATTAATATTCAGGAATAAATTAGCAAAAAAAACTTGGGGGGTTGTTAGATGGTAGATGAGATTAAAGATGCGCTCTCAATACGATTAAAACAATCGTTTGGGGATGATTATGAGATTTACAGTAGAAAGGTTAAGCAAGGTCTCGAAGTACCTTGTTTTTTTATCAACATTTTTAGCCAATCAAAAACGCAAATTATAGGAAACAGATATTACTTGGAAGTATCTTGTGATGTTCATTATTTCCCATCGGTTGAGGATGATAATGATGAACTGGATAATGTTGGCTCCATTCTCTTTGATGATCTAGAATACATCACTATGCTTAATGGCGATCAACTTCGCGGAACAAAGATGAGTTACGAAAAATTCGAAGGTGTTCTTCATTTCTATGTTACATATGGGACGTGGCTAACATGATTAATATAAGTATCCGCTGCTTTGGAAAGTGCGGTACAAAATCGATACAAAGTCGATACTCCAGAACCGAAAAAATGTGGTAATATGGTATTGACCAAAAAATATAACTACGGAAACATAAAATCCACCCATTAAGGGAGTCCCGTCTTTATTAAGTATTAAGCAGTAGGGACTCCCTTCTTTATGGGGAAGATTTTCCTTTACCGTCTGTACAGATTGGACAGGCGGTTTTTTTGTAGCAAACTTTGTTTTTATAGGGCCAAAGTTTATTGCCAAAATTATCTGGAAGGGCCGGCTTTAGTCCGGAGGGTAATTCGCCGGGTGTTGCCTTTCGCTCAAAAGAGGAAAGGGCAATTAACGGGTGGGGACCCGGCCATATATTCTGAAAAGGAGGGATGAACGACCAGGTAATTCGGTGCTGGCAGCACAGTAAGTCTGGGGGAGAAGTCTGGAGAGAGCCTTCTCCGGCAAAGAAAGGGGTGAAATAGTCTTTATCAGGATCTAATATATTGCAAAGGTTCAGAGAATAAACCAAAAAGAAAAAGGGGAGTAAGACAAGAGCAATGAATGAGTTCAAAACACCAGGCGTCTATATTGTAGAAAGATCGGTATTACCGGAATCTGTCTCCGGTGTATCAACGGCGATTCCCGCCTTTATCGGTTACACGGAAAAAGCGGGAGTGGATAAAGAGTTATTTTACAAACCAACTCGGGTTACATCTCTCAATAATTATGTGGAACAATTTGGGGCGCCAACCGAGACCATCAATGTTGAGGCCAAAGACGACGAACTGACGCTCAAGATCACCGAACCCAAAAAATTGATGTATTATGGGATGCAAATGTTCTTTGCTAACGGTGGGGAAAGCTGCTATATTGTGGCCTTGGATGAAAATAACGATGATCCTACGGTTACTGAGCTGCAGAAGTACATGATGGCTGTTGATGCTTTGGAACTGGAAGATGAACCTACCCTTATTGTCTTGGTGGACGGGGTAAATATGGAAAACGCCGATGATTATTATAGTGCATGCCAATATGTGCTAAGTCATTGCAATAAAATCAAGAACCGGTTTGCCATCTTTGATGTAATTGAAACGAACAATAGTACCGATACGGATATTTTGGCTTTCAGGGGAGGGATTGGCAATCAGCATTTACAATATAGCGCTGCGTACTATCCTTACCTGAAAACTGTACTCCGGTATCGCTACAGTGATGATTCTGTGAACGTCACCTATCTGGACGGGGACATCGAATACAATCATCCTCTAGGGCATGAAGAAATTAAAATAAAACGTACCGCGCTCTATAATGAAATCACGAAGGTCATTGCCAATCAAACTGTAACCCTTCCTCCTGCGACTGCCGTTGCTGGCTTGTACGCTGGTGTCGACCGAGAGAGGGGGGTTTGGAAAGCTCCGGCCAATGTCAGTTTAATTTCGGTGGTGGGTCCGACCAGAAAACTTTCGGAAGAAGAAAATGACCGCATGAATGTGGACGAAGGAAGCGGGAAATCAATTAACGCGATCCGTAGTTTTACTGGGAAAGGAACTTTAGTCTGGGGCGCAAGGACCTTGGCAGGTAACAGTAATGAATGGCGGTATGTTCCGGTCCGCAGATTATTCAATTATGTGGAGGAATCGATCCAAAAAGCCACATCGTATGCTGTTTTTGAGCCAAACACCGCCATGACTTGGCTGAAACTGAAGACGACCGTGGAGAGCTTTTTGGAAAGTCTTTGGCGACAGGGTGGGCTCGCCGGTGACCGCGCCGAAGATGCCTATTTTGTCCAAGTCGGTCTTGGGACAACCATGACTTCCCAAGATATTGCAGAGGGAAGACTGATTATCAGGGTAGGAATGGCCGCAGTCAGGCCCGCGGAATTCATCATCATCGAATTTACCCATAAACTTCAACAATCATAACAAAACCGCTTCCTCTTTTCGGAGTGGATTAAGGAGTTGCATAGTTCATTTCAGTTGTGGGGGAGAATTAACGTTTTTGGTGACTATGCAATTTCCTTGGCAAGTAAAAAGTAAAAATTGAAAAAAGTGAGGAGAAAAAATGGCAACCACAGTTGAAGAAATCAAAAACAATTACCCCCTTCCGGCCTATCATTATCGGGTGGAGATCGATGGCATGGATCCGGTGTCTTTTGCGGAGATTTCCGGCTTAAGTATTTCCCGGGAGACCATCACTTATAAAGATGGATTAAGCTGTATTCAAGGGCCTAAACATATGCCGGGAATGGCCTCGGATCTGAAATTCACCATGAAAAAAGGGGTAATCAAGGCGGACAGTAAGCTGTACGACTGGATCAACAGTATCCGCATCACCACCGTAGAAAAGAAAAATATCAGCATCAGTTTGATGGATGAAAAAGGCGAAACCCCGGTAGTTACCTGGAAGGTGAGAAACGCATTTCCGGTAAAACTGGAAGCCCCGTCTTTTAACGCCAAAACTAATGACGTGGCCATCGAGTCTCTGGAGTTAATGGCCGATGATCTGAAAATTGAATACCAATAACCCCAGAGACGAAGTGAGTATGGTAGAAGGATTAACTATACCGGAGATTAAGACGGGTCCATCCAGGAAACCACCTGTGGGCTTTCATTTTGCCGTAATCTTTTATAAAGACGGAGTTGAACCAAACTCCATAGATATGTATTTTAAGAAGGTATCGGGGCTATCGTCTGAGATTGAGACCGTTAGTTACAAAGAAGGCGGGGAAAATCTATTCACTCATCGTTTGCCGAACAGAGTTTCCTATAACAATCTAGTGCTTGAACGGGGATTGGTTTTAGGAACACCGGTTAGTGAGGATTTTCAGACCGCCATGTCCGAGATGAGGTTTTATCCCCACAATGTGTTGGTCGCGCTCTTGAATGAGGATGGTAATCCGGAAGCAGCCTGGCTATTTTGGAAGGCTTATCCAGTAAGGTGGAGTGTTTCCGATTTGGATGCGGACGCCAATACGGTGGCCATTGAGACTATGGAGTTGGCTTATACCCGTTTTCAGGTGATGAGGATATAAAATGATAGAAATAAGAGAATTGGTGATTAAAGCTACGATCAGTGACCAAAAGGCGGCCGGTGTCGACGACCGGCCTGTTGAGCAAAATACGCAGGACATTATCCGATGCTGTGTGGAAGAAGTTCTGAGAATTTTAAAAAGGAAAAAAGAAAGATAAAGAGTGAAGCATAATGGCGATCAAAGATTATGTGAAACTGGTTAAGCTGACCATAGAAAACACGGAGACGAAAGAAGTTTTCCAAGTAATGTTTAACCCCGAATCATATACGGAAACATTCTCCAATGTCTATCGGAAAAAAGAAGATGTAAACACCGGAATGGAAGAGTATGTTTACGTTAAAACCATGCCGCAGGATTTTAAACTAAAGATTATTATTGACGGCACGGGGGTAACAAACTATCGTTCTACGGTTTTTCCGGTCTTTAAAAACTCGGAGAAGAGCGTATATGAACAGGTCAATGAATTTCTGAAGCTGGCCTGGTATCCGGAAGAGGGTCGTGCCAAACCGCTCTTGATTAAGTGGGGCGACTTTTCTTACCATTGCTTTTTGAAGGATGTGACCATCAACTACACATTGTTTGACCGGGAGGGACGGGCTTTACGGGCCGAACTGGACGCCGTCTTTATCAGTAATCCGGAGCAGATTACACAGCAACTCAAACGGCGGTTTGAACAAAAATCGGACCAAAGCAGGGGATCCGCTTCCGCTCCGGTGGCACCAAAGACCGAACAGGTGGGAAGAGTTCAGAATCAAGGCGGTTTATCAAGCAATGGTATAGTAATCAGTGTTTCATGAGGAAGAATTATGATGAAAAATTTAACCGCACAGATTTTCAGTGGAGGGCAGTTAGTATCTTCACAAGTCGTCAGTGTTGACCTGATGACTAGTGTGAATAAAATCCCTTATGCCCAGGTGGTGATCGGTGAAGGCGGTGAGGGAAATAAGTCCGTAGTTGAGCTGAGCAGTGAAGCCTGCTTTGAGCTTGGGCAGGAGCTGGAGGTTCGTTTGGGCGCGCCTGCTGGTGAGTTTATCTTCAAAGGGATCGTGGTCAAACAGAATCTACGGAAAATTCGCGGACAGTCTTATTTGACGATTGATCTTAAAGACAGCGCTTTCAAATTATGTTTGCTGCGGGAAAGCGCTGTTTTTGTCGACAAAACTGACGCGGAGATCATTAGTGAGTTAGCCCAAAAAGCTCAGATTAAGGTAGTGTGTTCAGAAGAAACCTTAATGCATAAGCAAATGGTGCAGTATTACTGCACCAACTGGGATTTTATTGTTTCCCGCGCCGAAGCCAATGGACTTTTGGTCTGTGTGTCCAATGGATCAATTGAATTGAAAAAACCGATCTTGACCAAGGCTTCAACTGAGCTGTCCGAGATTTATGAGTACGAGATCGAGGCCGATCTAAGCAGCCAATATAATAAGGTCAGCGGGGTATATTGGGATCTTGATAAAGTAAAACCCGTCAAGATTAATAACTCTAACCAAAACGTCGATCTCGGAGGAAAACACGACTTTAAGAAGTTAGCGGCCGCAGTGAACGCGGATGAGTGTACTCTGGTCAGCGGGATCTCTGGGGAAGCAGCGGAAATGGAAGCATGGGCGAATGCCGGCCTGTTGAAGAGCCGGCATTCGCTGGTTCAAGGCCGCGTCTCGATTGCCGGAAATCCCCGGCTCCGCTTGGGTGACGTGGTTACCATCGCCGGAGCAGGAGAGCTCTTTAACGCCACGGTTCTTATCTCTGGGATTCGCCACCGCATCAACAGTAATGGTGGTTGGATCACTGATTTGCAATGTGGGCTCTCGGGCAAGTGGTTTTACGAGAGTAACGAGGTGATGGACAAGCCTGCTGCCGGTTTGTTACCGGGTATAAACGGCCTGCAGGTTGGGATCGTGGAAGCCTATCCTTCTGATGGTGACCCTGATAAAGTACACCGGATCAAAGTCCGGATTCCCTCTATCCATGAGCAAGAAAGTGTCATCTGGGCGCGTTTAGGCTTGCCCTATGCCGGGGAACAACGGGGGTTCCATTGGATTCCCGAAACCGGTGATGAAGTAGTGGTCGGCTTTTTTAATGATGATCCCCGGCATGCGGTGGTACTTGGTTCGTTATATAACGGTCAAACTGAGCCCCCACTGGCGTTGACGGAAGATAATAATGAAAAAGGGCTCATTACCCGCAATGGCATCAGAATAGTATTCACTGACGAGCAGGATAAGGAAAGGGTGGAAATCTCCACTCCCGGTGGGAATAAACTCTTGTGCGAAGATGAGCAGGGCATCACCATTCGTGACATCAATGAAAATAAAATTGTCCTCAATGACCAGGGGATGTCTTTTGAGGATTGCCATCAGAATAAGATCATCACCAACGAGAAAGGCGCGGTCGTGGAGGATGCCAACAAAAACGTGTTTACCCTGAATAAGCAGGGTATTGAGGTGAAAGACGCCAGCGGAAATACAATCACTTTGAGCAGCGCTGGTATTGAGCTTAAGGACATGAACGGAAATAAAATAGCGCTGGAGGCCGGGGGAATTACCGTGCAAAGCGCGGCGAACGTCACAGTGAAAGGGACAATGATTAATTTAAACTAAATTAACGCCAACGCTTTAATGCATAATTATTTATGCATTAAAGCGTTACTTAATTTAAGGTAACCTGTTACTTTAGGAAGATGAAGAGGAGAGGAGGCAAAAGATGAATGCCACTGGTCTTTCCGACACGGGCTGGCGCTTTCCGCCCCATTTTTCCACCGGCGGTAAACATGTGTTGTTAGCTTCAGGCGAAAATGAGATCCGGGAGTCTTTGACGATCTTACTCTCTACTTTAGTGGGGGAACGACTTTACCACCCGGACTTTGGTTGCGACTTAAAAAAGTTCATGTTTGAAGAGGTTGATAATTCCTTGGTTACGGAGATACAAGAGATGATTGCCGAGGCGATTTATACTTACGAACCGCGGGTGGAAGTACTGGAAATCACCGTAACCGAGGAGGAAAAGAACGGTACTACTTTGGTGATTAATATCAGTTATTTTATTCATGCGACAAACAGAGAAGAGAGTATGGTATATACTCTTCCTTTGTATTGATGATTAGCTTGAGAAAAGAAATATAGTAAAAAGGGTATGATCATGAGCAATAAAAAGAACAGATCAGGAACAAGCCAGAATGAGAGAGCACTACCGGTGTTACGCGGAGATTATATTTCCGTGGAAGAGCGTTCACTGGTGGATTTATTGATGTATCTCCGGGAGTATGCGGAAAAAGTCCGCTTTTACAGTGAAGATAATCGTCACAACGGGTTTTGGTCGGAATTTTTGGAATTCAGCGATGACGAGATGTTGGAATTGGCCGAGTTTGCTGAAGATCCAACGGTATTTAGTGACGACTATGGGCGGCTGGCGAAATACTCCCAACCACACTTGGCCCTATTATTGACCTTCCTAAAGCTCCTCAAGTATCCGCAGGAAAAATTTGCGGAGCTGACGGAGAAGAATGTTGAGTATTTTTACAAGAAGATTCTTAAACTGAATGAGCAGGCGGAAGTTCCCGATCAAGTACATGTAATCTTATCTTTAGCCCGGGATGTGCGGGAGCACCTTTTGAAGAAAGGCACGCTTTTTAATGCCGGAAAGGATCAAACCGGTGTTGATCT
>DUQQ01000026.1 GCA_012837705.1 Hydrogenispora sp. | reverse complement strand
TAGCCGTTGGTTCTTACAACGAAGAATGGGGGTTAGCGTATGCCGTTGGCTATATCAATATTGCCGATTATTACCTGGATTATCTAAGCCGTTATGGCTATGCGGGTTACGATTATTTGGTTTATGTAGACAACAAAATACAGTGGTTAATCTTTTCGCTGGCAAAAAAAATCACCCCGCAGCTGTCGATTGGGGGAAATATAAGGTATATGTACTTTAGTCTCGGGTTTGAGGATCTTGAGGGCTTTAATGTGATGGCCGATTCAGCAGAATTTTTAAGCTTTGACTTAAGCTTCTTTTATCAGGCTGATGAAAGGTTGGCTTTCGGTTTATTAATCCAAGATATTAACCGTCCGGAATTTATAATAGATGGTGTAAGATGGTCCTATATCCGTAATGTACGCCCTGGGATCTCTATCCGTATTACCGATTCTCTGCTTGTGAGTGCTTCCATCTATGACTTACTAGAAGAAGTACCGATGGATGACCGGCTTAGGATTGGATTCGAGCAGAAGATTGACAAACTTGCGGTGAGAGCAGGGTTAGAGAACGGAAATATGACTTTCGGTTTAGGGATCAATGAAAAACATTTTGCTTTAGATTATGTACTTTTAGGGGATGAACTGGCGGATACACATATGTTAGGACTTACCTATAGGTTTTAAGAAAAAACAGATAATTAATCCTTTTAAGCTTGCTTATGTGCGGGAAACATTAATCTCCTCCGTCGTGAGAAGGGTTTGGAGATCAACTTTGCTAATGTTTTAAGCAGTGCTTTTACTACGTTATAAACTGCCCATGCGACCACTAATCCGCAGGCCCCGTAGATTAGCCCCTCTGTTGTTGTGGGGATCCCTGGCGTAAAAATAGACCAGGTTTCCTTGACGATTTCGAGGTCATATTCCTGTAGGAAAACCCACCACCGGGAATAAACCGAGGCGTTATTAAGGGCAAGAAAGGAGTTTTCCAAGGCCTTTATTCTGTCGACCAATGCAACGATGAGCTGTCCGGAAGAGGTGAAGATTTCGTTGCCCGATTGGAGGTGGGTGGCGATGTATTCCTCGAGGGTCATGTTGAAATATTCGGCGGTTAATTCGTAGCGGACGAGCATAAACTGGGCTTCGGCTAGATGGCCGCCTAATCTTTGCAGATACTGCGCAAAAAATTGGGGAAATTGCGCAAAACTAACGACGCCGAGCACGGCGATGACCCGATCGACTAAGCCATTGAGAAAGCGGAACGGATATTTCAAAAGTTTACGCATAAAAAACACATCCTTCGGCGGTTAGGTGCCGGTTGTGATCTTTTTGCACAAGCTAAGAAGAATTCCCTAAAATAAGTTTTCTCCGAAAATGCCTAAAATCCTTTATCGTAAAACGAAACGACGCTTCAGCGTCGTTTTTCCTTTTCTAGCCTAATTGGTTTGGTCTCCCTATCTGTCAATAACCAACCCGACTAATTGATTTTATTTGAAAGATTATCAATGTAGTGGTCATGCCCCTTAGTAACTAGCGTAGGTGATACTTTGAAAATTTTTATCCCTCTGGATTAACAAGGGTATCAAGGGAAGAAGCCATCTGTTCCAATGCTTTACTTTGTTCCACAATTTTATCCACGTTTTGAGTTTGATTTTGCGTAGTGGCCGAGATCTCTTCCGTGCCGGCCGAAGTTTCCTCGGCGATGGCGGCTAAATTATTAGTTCCGGCCATAATGGTATTACTAATTTGAGTTAATTTTTCCATGGCGTTATAAATTTCTTTAATTAGTGCGGAGTTTTGGCGGATGTTCGTCATCATGTTCGTGATTTCGGTTGTGACCGTATTGGAGTCTGCGGCGTTCTGTTCGACAATGGCCAGACTCAAATCAATCGCTTCGATAACATTTTCTAAATCAAGAAGCGTGGTGCCGATAATATTTTTGATTTCTTCCGTACCCTGGGCCGATTGGACCGATAGTTTACTGATTTCAGTGGCGACAACGGCAAAGCCTCTTCCGGCTTGGCCGGCGCGGGCCGCTTCAATATTGGCGTTTAGGGACAAAAGGTTGGTTTTTTCCGCGATCCCATTCATAAAAGCAACGATATCATTGATCTTTAACGAACTATCCTTCAAACGCGCAGTCGCTTTGGCCACTTCATTGATTTGGGTACTGACATTTTTCATCCGATCGATGGTGGAATACATGAGGGAAGAGCCATGCTGGAATACTTCTTCGGTTTGCTGGAAATCACTGGTCAACTGGTCAGACATCTTTCGGATGCGATCAGCAATTGCGTTAATCTCCGTAACCGTACTGGCGACTTTGGTTACCTCTACGGTTTCCACATCCACCATCTGGGTCATTTGTTCCATAGCGGAAGCGGTTTCGTGGAAGGCCGTCAAAAGATTACTTGCGCCCGTTGCCAACTCTTGGCTGGTCCTATGGAGGCGGGCGGATGTAAGCGCAATTTGGTTTTGAATTTTCAGGAGATCTTCGTTGATTATCCGTTCATCCTCTTCCCGCTGTTTAAGGTTGTCCAGTAATTGCCGGGCTTTTCGGGCAATGGTATGGATGGCTAAAGCGTAAAGAAGATAAATAAATCCGGCGTAGATATACATGGCAGGCTGGTGAAGAGCAAAAATTTGCTCCGGGAAGAAGGACATCATAATCGCATGGCTGAAAATTGTACCGAGGAATGCGATTGAAATTACATCCGGTTGAAGATAGATTAGACAATAGGCGAGGATTGAAAAGAAATAAAAAGGAACTGACCGGTTGCCTTCCCCCATGGTTATCGTCATCAAAAACCCAAAAGCATTTAAGAAGATAGCTGTAACATATTTTGTGTATTTGCTGGTTTGCTTATTTTTTCCGAAGTAAATAAAGAAGAGACCTGTGATCAAGCTAATGACCGCTAGGATAATGCGCCATCGCCAAGGAACATTCTGGAGCACAAAAAAACAGGGATGGCTAAAAACGCAAAGATTGAGAGGAGCGTACTGCAGACCCTATTGGCCCATTTTTCATGTTCTCGTAATAAATTGACTGGTACCAAGCTGTCACCTCCGGATTTAGTCAAACCTTACAAAATTTATTTTCTTCTAAATTCTGCGTCTAAATCATACATCGACGGAGCTGGGGGAAAGGTTAAGGAAGAAATGGGTAAAAAAACAAACGAATAACTTCAGAATTGTCTGTAAAACCCGCAGTTAAAGGAGATAACACAATTGTTAAAATATTGTGAACGAACGGTTTTGCCGTTTCTTCTGTCGTTTTATCTTGTACTAAATTTCTACCAAGAAGAGGCGGCTTGAAGCAAAAAGTTATTTATTTATGCGCTTCTTCAATAAATTTGTAATGTTTGAAAAGGAAAAGGTAAAACAATATTGAAGATAAAATAATGAAAACGGTGGCCAAAAGGAGTGATTTAAGAAGTGATTCCGTTTAAAATGGAATTAACGCCGGAAGAAAAAGCGATCTTAGAGGGTAAACAAGGAGAAACATTACAAAAAGTGATGGCCTCGGTTGTCTTGTATGGAGAAGTTTTTGGTGCAAAGCGGTTGGTGCCTTTGGATGGTCCAGTCCATCTGGTGACATCTTTTGGGATTCCGCTTCTCAAACCGGTTTTTGAGATGATGGAGGAACTAATTACCTCGGGTTTGAAAACCGAGAAACCATTTACGGTGGACCCCCGGCCCCTTGATTATAACAACGTTAGATGTAACCCCTTAGAGAAATTAGTTTTTGGTATTATGTACGGGAAGCAAAAAGAGTATGAAGAACAATTGCATCAAGTAGGGTTAAAGGATGCTAACGCCTTTAGCTGTACCTGTTACCTTCCGGAGGTTGGCAATCTTCCAGCGAAGGGTGATATCCTCGCTTGGGCCGAATCTTCGGCGGTGGTTTATGCCAATTCTGTCTTGGGCGCGCGGAGTAATCGTAACTCGGGCATCATTGAACTTTTCTGTGGGCTGATCGGAAAAGCCCCTGAATTTGGGCTTTTAACGGATGAAGGGCGGAAAGCGAAATGGCTAGTGGAAGTAAAGACTTCCCGTGTTCCCAACGCTCAAGTCTTGGGTAGTGCGATCGGGATGAAAGTGGTGGAAGATGTTCCATACATTACAGGGCTAGACCAGTTTTTAGGGGGCGAAATAACCACTGCAACGCGGGATTACTTAAAGGATATGGGGGCGGCAAGTGCTTCCAACGGCGCCGTCGGCCTCTATCATGTGGAGAATTTAACGCCCGAAGCCGTCGAACAGGGAAGAGATCTGCTTACCGAAAACTACCAAACTTACGTTATTGATGATGCCGAGATCGAACGGGTGATCCGTTCCTATCCTGTAATGTGGAGAAAGGCGGAAGCTAAACCAAGGCTCTGCTTTATTGGCTGTCCCCATCTTTCCCTTCAGCAGCTAGAAAGCTGGTCTGATGCGATCGTGGGGGCCTTGTCTAAAAGAGGTCGGACCAAAGTAGCGATTCCGACGATCCTTTGCGCGGCCCCGGATGTTATAGAAGCGTTCGCTAAAGACCGGGCTAGATATGAACAATTACAAGCTACCGGCGCACGTCTTACCTCAATCTGTGCTTTGATGTACATGAATAATCCCTTATGTGCGAAAAAGCCGGTGATTACGAACTCGAATAAACTGCGAACATATACGACGGCCAAGTTTATGCTGGATGATGAGATCCTGGAGCAGATTGTAAACGGCTAAAATGGCTGAAGGAAGGTTGGAACTGCAACTTTGTGGTAAGGATTGTTCAGTTAAAGGGGGATGAAAGATGAATAAAGTATTTAAGGGACGGGTTGTGTTGCCAGGTAACACAACAGGTGAAGCCGTGGTTTCCCGCCAAGGGTTGAATATATTGGCTAGTTACCAAAAGAGTGCTTTGAAAAAGGCCAAACGGGTGATTTGTGCCGACCAGAATAACCCGGATCTTTACAAAAAGGACCTTACGGGTAAAATTATCTGTCTCCCACAGACCATTGGGTCAACCACTGGGGGAATGGTTTTAGAAACAGTGATCCAGATGGGGCTGGGGCCAAAAGCGATGCTCTTTGCGGAACATGTTGACTCATTGGCGGCGGCGGGGCTGATCTTAAGTGATGTCTGGCTGAAAAACCGGGTGATTACCATCGATCAACTGGGCCCCGAATTTTTGGATGCGGTTCAAGACGGTCAAACTATTGAGATCAAGGAGGATGGAACGGTTCTGATCTGTAGTTAGGAGCAATTGCAGGATAATTATCGTGGTAGTGAACATTTCTAGATAAGAAACGTGGAAGAAAGGAGTATGAAAATGAGTTACCAGAAGATTTTTGAGCCGGGGACAATCGGTAAGTGTAAGCTGAAAAACCGCATTATCATGGCACCAATGGGTAATATCAATATGGCTGATCCCATCGGGCGTCCGCTGGCGAAGATGATTGACTATTTTGTGGAACGGGCCAAAGGCGGAACCGGACTTTTGATCACCGGTTTGATTCCGGTTTCCTACGGGATCGACCCGACGGTTTCGGAGGATAATGATACTACTTATTTCCCGCGGATTGACGGATCCTCCCGGACACGACTGGCTGGTTGGCGTGACTTAGCAGCGGGTGTTCATTCTTATAATGCCAAGATCTTTATCCAGTTAACGGCTGGGCTGGGCCGGGTCGGTTCACCGGAACCTTTTCTCAAGGGGAAAATCTTGAAATCCGCTTCGTTGAATAAAAATTTTTACGTTCCACAACTTCCCCATTTTCCGCTGAGCGACCGAAAAATCCGGAAGATGGTGAAGAGTTTCGGACAATGTGCGATTAATGCTAAGGTCTCCGGGTTTGATGGGGTCCAACTCCATGGCCATGAGGGTTATTTTATGGACCAATTGACTTCGGCCCCTTGGAACCGGAGAAAATTGGGGCGTTACCGCAATAAGTTTCAGTTTGCCATCGATGTAGTTCGGGAGATCAAAAAAACCTGTGGCGAGGATTTCCCCATTATCTACCGGGTCGATCTGACCCAGGGGCTCCGTGAGTCCTACGGCGAGGAGATCTTTAAACGGCGGTTCCGGGGCGCAGAAAGAACCATCGAAGAAGGGTTGGAATTCTGTAAAGCCTTGGCGGAAGCCGGTGTTGATGCTTTTGATGTGGATAAGGGCTGTTATGATAACTGGTTCTGGCCCCACCCCCCAGGGTATTTTGATGATATTCCTTATGTGGAAGAGATGGCCGGCCGGTTGAAAGATTACTTCCGGAAGAATAAGATTAACGCTCAGGTTATTGCCGTTGGTAAATTGGGCGACCCGGATAAAGCGGAGGAAGTTCTGGCTAAAGGTTGGGCCGATTTCTTCATGCTCGGCCGTCCGCTCCTGGCTGATCCTTACTGGCCCCAGAAGGTCCGGGAAAACCGGGTGCAGGAGATTGTCCATTGCATCGGTGACCAGGAAGGCTGTATCCAATCCTTCATCATGGGTGGGCACCCGTGTTGTACGGTAAATCCCTATACCGGCTTTGAAGATACCAAACGGTTGACCAAAGCGGAGAAAAGCAAAAAGGTGGCGATTATTGGTGCCGGTCCCGGGGGCTGTGAGGCCGCTAGAACAGCATGGGCCCGGGGACACCAGGTTACGCTCTTTGAAAAGACCGACCGTGTTGGCGGGCAATTGGCGGCTGGGAGCAAGATGAAGATCAAACATGACGTTGCCCGCTACCTCCGCAATCTTCAGCACCAAATGGATCTACTTAGCCAGGAAGGGATGGAGATTAAATATCAGACTACGGTGGACGGAGAAGAATTAAAAGGAAAGTACGATGTGATCATCTGTGCCAATGGTTTAAAACCTACTCGTCCGCAGATCGAAGGGCAAGACCAGATTCCATCCAGCGAAGCCCGGGAATTTCTCATGCAAGGAATGCAATTACCCGCGGATGCCAAGAAAGTTACGGTCATCGGTGGCGGTGTTGTTGGGTGTGAAGTCGCCTACTCCCTCGCCTACGAAAAGGGAGTGGAGGTTACCGTTGTTGAGATGCTCCCCAACTTAATGACCGGTGTGGTTCATGCCAACCGCAGCATGTTATTATGGATGATGATGGGGAAAGGTTCTCCTTCGGGGCGGCCGGAGGACGGTTTGGCAAAACCGGTTCAAGCCTTTACCTCTTCCAAGGTCGTCCGGATGCTGCCCGGAAAAGTTGTGATCATGGCCAACCGTAAGCGGAAAGATCCTTACACCCCTTGGCAAACCCTGATTCCGGATAACATTCACAATCCCTTTGACCGGCCGTTAAATCCAGAGAATGTCGAAGAGATCACAATTGATACGGATTATGTGATCTACGCCACCGGTGGCGAGGCCGACGACCACCTTTATTACGAGCTTTTAAGGGAAAAAGCAGCTCCGGAGATCTACTGTATCGGTGACGCCCGGGAGACGGGACGGGCCTGGGAAGCGATTACCTCCGCCAACGAAGTGGCACGTTCCATTTAGTTAAAACACAGTTTACTTGAATGTTTCCTTCACTGGAACAATATTTATCCCTTTTCGGAAAAAAGAGGGAGGCCACTACGAATGGCCTCCTTTTTCTCTTTACTCTTCCCCTTCGACTACACCGTTTTCCTCATCGTACGCCAAACCAAATTGGTCGGCAATGACATCTAAACAATCAGCGATCACGGCACAGATACAATTGCAATCGACAAAAATAAACTTCTTGTCAAGTGTGGCAACAAGGACCCCATCGAGTACAGCAACGACCTTGACCCATTCCCGATCGCCCGATTCCAAGAGCAGAAGAACCCTTTCCCCTTTTAGTCTTTTCAACACATCGCAGAGGTTATCAATGCGCGGCCTAGATATGGTTATTACCCCCTTTCCGTTTCTGTAATCATCCTATGATGACATTGAACGGTAGTTGCTACTTCAAATGTAATAAAAAATAAGCAGTTGGAATGGGGGTAAGCAACTAAGCAAAAAATCACATAAAATCATCCTCTTTTGCTGGTGCGGTTGTAAAAAACGAGCTTATGGATAAGCACATTTATCGAGAAAAAACATAAGCTAAGTCTGGAAAGCGCGATGTAAAAAGGGGAGAACAATGTGAGTTACTATAGAGACCATGGGGGAGGACCTGAGGCCCAAACCCATGTCCACGAAGTTTTAGGGAGTACCCGTCTTGCTGGACGGCACGAACATGACCACCGGTTCGCAATCGTATCAGGGGAAATAATCCCCATCGGTATGGGCGATCATGTTCATGAAGTGAAGTTCCGCACCGATTTCTTCGCTGAGCACTACCATGAGTTTTGTGGTCGCACATCGGGGGCAATTCCCGTTGGTGACCGGCATGTTCACTTTTTAATGGCGGTTACCACTCTGGACGATGGCCATCGGCACGAGTTTCGGGTGGCGACCCTCATAGAAGATCCAACTGGGGGGTAAGCCTTTTCTGATCTTGGAATAGTAAGGTTTAGGCATCGGGAGCACAGCGCTCTGCGGATGCTTTTTTTATTGATGATTCTGTATTCAAAGGCGGGAGTTCTAATCAGAATAAGCGAAACAACTAAAAAAGATAGTTGCTGTTAACGGCAGGTAATATCCGGTTGTTAGCGAATATATAATCTGTTTGTAACATCCTTCTCCTGATCGGATTGAGGGGTGTGCCTCCAGGAAGAAGAATAGAGCAAAAAGGGGGATTGAAAGTGCGTTATGGTTATTTTGATGATGAAAAACGGGAGTATATTTTTTTGAACCCGGTGACACCGATGTCATGGGTGAATTACCTGGGAACAGCCGATTATTGTGGGATCATTTCCAACAACGCTGCTGGTTATGCCTTTTATAAATCGGCGAAGCTCGGTCGACATTTGCGGTTACGTTTCAACAGCATCCCTATGGACCGCCCGGGTCGGTACGTTTATATCCGCGACAATGCCGACGGTGATTACTGGTCGGCTTCCTGGCAACCGGTGGGGAAGCCCTTGTCGGAATACAAAAATGTCTGCCGTCACGGCTTGGGTTACACTGTTTTTGAGAGTGAGTACAAAGGAATTACAACGAATTACCGGGTTTTTGTCCCGGTGGACCGTCCGATTGAGCTCTGGGAAGTGGAAGTGACCAACACGAGTGATAAGGAACGGGATCTGTCCCTATTTACCTATGCCGAATGGTGTTTCTGGCATATGGACCAGGACCTCTCCAACTTCCAATATATCCTCTATACCTGCCGGATGGGGTATGTGGAGGAAGGAATCATCGATTACTCGATCCGCCTGTGGCCGAACCGCCGTCCGCAAGCGTTTATGGCTTCGGTTCTTCCGGTAGTGAGCTTTGATACCGACCGGGAAACCTTCATTGGCCTCTACCGGCACGAAGGGAACCCGGAAGCTGTAGAAAAGGGGTTCTGCAACAATACCCTGGCCCAAGGTGGTAACCCCTGTGCGGCGTTGCAGAACCGCATCACCCTCAAACCGGGCGAAAAGAAATACGCCCTGTTTATCCTGGGGATTGGTGATGCAGCCACCTATGGGGCGGAATGCCGCCGCCTTTATGCCCAAAGGGAACAGGTCGAAGCGGAATTTCAAAAAATGCAGGACTACTGGGAGCAGCGTCTCTCCCAATTTACCTGTTCAACGCCGTCGGCCGAACTGAATACCATGGCGAATATTTGGAACCAGTACCAATGCCATACTACTTTTAACTGGTCCCGTTCCGCCTCATTCAATGAAGCGGGCGGTCGGGACGGCCTGGGTTACCGGGATACCAACCAGGATACTTTAGGTGTGGTCCACGCCATTCCTGATTTGGTACGGGATAAATTGATCGACTTATTAAAAGGGCAACTTTCGTCCGGGGCGGCTATGCATAGTGTTCAACCGTTAACCTGGGAACAAGGGCCGCATAATATTCCGGAAGAAGGCCGGATCTTCTCCGATGATCACCTCTGGCTTCTCCTCTCCATCCCGGCTTATCTGAAGGAAACGGGGGACTTTACCTTCCTGGACCTGAGGGTACCATACGCGGATCAAGGGACGGCCAGTGTCTATAACCATCTGAAACAGGCTTTAGAGTTTTCCTGGACGAAAAGAGGTCCCCATGGTCTTTTACTCGGTTTGGCGGCGGATTGGAACGATTGTCTGAACCTGAAAGGAAAAGGGGAAAGTATCTGGAGTACCTTCTTGTACTGTTTGGCTCTGGATGAATTTATTGCTTTAGCTTCCTATTTGGGAAGGGCAGCGGATGCGGATCATTTCCGTAATTACCGGCAGGCCATCCAGGAGAGTATTGACCAGTATGCTTGGGATGGCAAGTGGTTCCTCCGTGGGTATCTGGATAGCGGCAAGAAACTGGGTGGTAAGGAAAGCGAGCAAACAAAGATCTTTCTCAACAGTCAGACCTGGGCGGTTATGGCGTGGGTTGCGGAGAAAGACCGGCTGAAACAAGCGATGGATAGTGTGAATGAACTTTTGGCGACGGAGCACGGGATAATTAAAAACTACCCAGCATACCGGGAACATATCCTGGAAGTGGGCGCGATTACCGATTTCCCGCCCGGTCTCAAAGAGAATGCGGCCATCTTTTGTCATACCAACACCTGGGCGGTGATTGCCGAAGCGATGCTTGGCCGGGGTGACCGGGCTTTCGCCTACTATCGTTCCTTCTTACCTGCGGCCAAAAACGACATGGCGGATGTTTACACCATGGAGCCCTATGTTTATGCCCAATTTATTACTGGGAAAGAACATCCGGATCATTTTGGCCGGGCTCGTAACTCTTGGCTCACGGGGACGGCGGCTTGGAGCTTTGTGGCGGTCAGCCAATACATCCTGGGGATCCGGCCGGTATACGACGGTTTGGTGATCGATCCGGTTATCCCGCAGGATTGGTCTGGCTTCGAAGTGACACGCCGTTTTCGTGGGAAAAACTTTACGATCAAAGTGACAAACCCCCACCGGGTTAACTGCGGAGTGGCGGAATTAAAACTGAACGGTGAAATCCTGACCGGAAACCGGATTCCCCTTGCCCAAATGCAAGACGACAATCTAGTTGAAGTGGTGCTGGGATAAGAGATAAGGCAGTGAACGACGAGAAAGACCGGCCGTTAATCCGGCCGGTCAAAAACCTGGGTGTTCTTAATTTTAACCAATAATTGGGCTACTTTTTGTTCGTCCTTTTGGATATCATGAGGGTCCACCCAGTTTAAATAGCGGGTAAGCAGATGATCGATATAGACCATT
Organism: Hydrogenispora sp.; assembly: GCA_012837705.1. Taxonomy (GTDB): domain Bacteria; phylum Bacillota; class UBA4882; order UBA10575; family UBA10575; genus Capillibacterium. Next base: position 3,837 of record DUQQ01000026.1, on the reverse strand, counting down.
TGCATTACGGGATCTTTTGGATCAATCCCCGAAAAACCGTGGAAAAAGTCCAACGGTAAGCATAAGGATAAAACAGCGGAGACAATTTGCAGCAGGGAGAGCCGAATTTCCCTTTCCGTTAAAGCCGCGTTTTCCTTTTGGATCCGCCGGGCTACGGTCTCGAGGAACTGCTCAAATTGCCGGAGAAAAGAGCGACCATATTTCTGGAAAACAGCGGGGACCAAAAAATAAGTCCTTACCATATTGGGATAATTAACAAACCCTTGTAACAAAAAGGCCAAAAAGACTTTGAGTAGACAGTAAGCATTCAAATCATGATCTTTTAAGATTTCTTTGAGGTCGACAAAAAAGTGGCTTAGGGTAAAAGTAAAAGTTTCTTCCAATAGATTATCCTTCGAACCAAAGTAGTAATTAATAGCGGCGTTGTTAACACCGGCGGCCAGCGCGACATTTCGGGTAGTGACGGCATTATAGCCGTCTTTTTCTATACATTCGATTGTTGCCAGAATAATCCTGGTCTTGACGGCAGTACGATCCTGAACCATACTTGTCACCCTCATAAAACATCTGCTTTAAGCAGATTTATTTACTCCTACTTTATCCCAGAAGGATTATTCAGTCAAGAACCCAAGCCATAATCGGCATACTTAACTCCGCACATTTTTTCTGATAAACCCCATAAGCGCTGCCGGGCGTCGAACCGATTAACATACCGGCTGGGTGGAGTGGGCTTGCAGTCTTTCCAATAGATGGCGTCCGTTTTTTGCACTGCCGGATCGCTCGCTAAAAAGATACTGGTTGCGGCGGCGTCTTCGGGACGGCGTCCTTTGCGTCGGCGCTTTCCCCAAACCCAGTGGGCTAGACCGGTTGTATTTTTGAAGCCGATTTCCGTATTAACAAGACCCGGATCGGCGGCGTAAGCCCGGAGGGTGGAGTTGGTGACGAAGCGACGATTAAGTTCGGCAATGAAGAGGAGATTTGCCAACTTTGACTGTTTATAAGCCCATAAGCCATTATAATGTTTCCGAAGTTGTAGGTCTTTCCAGTAAAGTATAGTGCCGTAATGGGAACCGGAACTGACAGAAATAACCCGTCCGTTTGGTGCGGCCATCAATAAGGGTAGTAATTGGTGGGTGAGGAGAAAAGGGGCCAGGTGATTCACGGCAAACTGGAGCTCAAAACCTTCGTCGGTTGTCATAAACCAACTGCAATAGGTACCGGCGTTATTAATCAAGACATCTAATACTCCGTTCCTTTCCGCCCTGACTTTTTTAGTGATCTTTATTGCTAACTCTCGGATCTGTTTTTGGGAAGCAAGGTCCGCCTGGAAGAAAGTGATTGCGGTCTTTGGGGCGGTGGTTTTAATCAAAGCCTCTGCTTCCGTGCATTTTGCTTTTGACCGACCAACCCCGATTACGTAGGCACCTTTTTGGACAAGACCTAAAGCAGTGGCTAAACCAATTCCCGAGGTTGCCCCGGTCACGACCACTGTTTTTCCACCCATTAATTGTTCTTCCATCTTTAAGCCTCCTGATGGTAAATATTCTCTCCTGTCTACTGTAACACGACACCGCCTAAAAGTCAAACATTTGCTTAATACAAGAATTTAAAGCAATTGCTTGACATGTTAATTTATCTAAGCTATTATTAGTTCTAGGAAAAATTCCTTATTTGGGCGGCGTCTAATTGGTTGCAGTTTATAGAAAAATAGTTAAGCAATTACGAAGGAGAATCAAGAAGTGGGGGATGAACTTAATGGGTAGTTACGTGTGTATTACCGGAGCCACTGGTGGATTGGGCAGGGCGTTTGCGGTTGAGTGCGCGCTTCGGGGGTGGGATTTGGTTTTAACCGACTTATCGGTGGAGGCTTTAGCGAATTTAGCGACCGCTTTATCGGTGACGTATGAGGTGAAGGTCCGGTATTATCCATGTGATTTAACGGATAACGCCTCCCGCAAAGCGATGTTTGAGGCGTTTCGGCAGAGTAATTTAACCTTTTGGAGTTTAATCAATGTCGCCGGAGTGGATTATGAAGGTCCCTTTACCGAACGGACCCTGGAACAGATCCGCGAGGTTATCCGGTTGAACATCGAGGCCAATTTGGAAATGACCCGGACCATCCTGGACTTACGCGATGAATCAAAAGAATTTCGTCTGATCAACGTCTCCAGTCTGGCCTCGTTCTATCCGATGCCGGTGAAGGCGATCTACGCCGCTTCGAAACGTTTTCTCTTGGATTTTTCCTTGGCTTTACGGGAAGAACTGCGGCCCCGGGGCGGGACGGTAACCACCCTTTGTCCAGCGGGGATGCCAACAACGGCGGGCGCAATCTGTCGTATTAATGCCCAGGGTTTGATGGGACGGATCACCACAAAAAACGTGGGTTATGTGGCGGCGCGGACCTTGGATCATGCGCTAAAAGGGCACAGTATTTACATACCTGGACTGGTCAATCGTATCCTGCGGATGATGGGGGGACTGATTCCGCCGACCTTAGTGGCGCATCTGATCGGTCACCGTTGGGGTGGTGCTTACCAACGGGTGATGAAAACTGCAAACATTCCATGAAAGCCATTCTTAATTAGGATTCGCTCCCTTTTACCCGACGTTCATAGTAATTAATTTGAAATGAGAAATTTCGGGGCGTTTAAAAGGTAGAACCGCCAGTAATAAAGAAGATAATAAATTACAAACCAACAAGGGACAAAATATGTAACTATCTTAAGGAAAATTCCGTCTAATGGTTTGTAAGGCATAATAATTAAAATTGGTCACGGTCTGGGGAGGCGAAGGGATGAACTGGTTGATGCTCTTGATGAGCACCTTGATCTTGGCGATGTTGATCTTTACGTTGGTGATGCGTTATTTTATCCATCTGGAAAGGATGGCCCTGATTAAACAGGGAGTAATCCCGCCTTCGCTGGTCAATCCGATCCTAAAGCGGGGTTCCTTTGGTCTTCTCTTGGCGGGCTTAATAACCACTTTAACCGGTGTTGGTGTACTGGCCGGCCTATACATTGGTTTGGGAAAAGGCTTCTGGTTAATCGGGGGGTTTGTCCCGATTGGGGTCGGGAGCGCTTTGGTTCTTGGATATTTTTTGGGTGGTGGGCAGAACAGCCGAACTAGGTCTAAACCCCAGCAACAAAGTGATTCGGAAAAGGGTACCGAAAAGCACCCTTCGGACGCTGTGGTACAGGCGAATGTACATAAGTAAGGAGGCTCCAACAAGAGCCTCCTTACTTTTCTATCTGGCGCTTACCTACATGCTGAGCTTGGTGGAACACAGATGACTTGGCCGGGATTGATCTGATTAGGGTTGGGAATCTGTGGATTGAAGCGAATTAGGCAATTTAAGGGAATACCGAAGCGGTTGGCGATATTGAACATGGTATCGCCAGCACGCACCGTGTACTGGAATCCTCCGGGCGGACATTGCGGTTGGGGTCCCCCGACACAAGCGGACGCTGGTGGGACACATAAGACCTGGCCGGGGAAGATCAGATTCGGGTTCGGGATCTGTGGGTTGAACCGGATTAGACAATCTAAAGGAATGCCGAAGCGGTTCGCAATATTGAACATGGTGTCACCGGCCCGGACGGTGTACAAGATTCCCCCTGGTGGACAGGGTACCGGCGTTGGCACACAAGCGGACGCTGGTGGTATGCATAAGACCTGACCAGGGAAGATTTGGTCCCCGACCACTTGCGGATTAAAGCGGCGTAGGCATTCGACAGAAATCCCGAAGCGGTTGGCGATACTGAACATGGTATCACCGGCGCGAACGGTATATAAGATTCCTCCCGGTGGACATTGTGGTTGTGGAACACAAGCGCTGGC
>DUQQ01000106.1 GCA_012837705.1 Hydrogenispora sp. | reverse complement strand
CCGGTGTGCCATCGGGCAGGAATGGCATGTCTTCGATGGGCAGAATCTTGGCGATCACCCCTTTGTTCCCGTGGCGACCAGCCATCTTATCTCCCTCGGAGATCTTCCGCTTTTGGGCCACATAAACACGGACCAGTTTGTTCACCCCAGGCGAAAGCTCATCCTCGTTTTCCCGGCTGAAGACCTTAACATCAACAACCATCCCCGATTCACCATGGGGCACCTTCAGCGAAGTATCCCGGACTTCCCGGGCCTTTTCACCAAAGATCGCCCGTAACAAGCGTTCCTCGGCGGTTAGCTCGGTCTCGCCTTTGGGGGTCACTTTCCCGACCAAAATATCACCCGGGCGGACCTCGGCCCCAATCCGGATGATCCCGTTCTCATCCAGATCATCCAGGGACCCCTCGGAAGTATTGGGGATATCCCGCGTAATCTCTTCGGCCCCCAGTTTCGTGTCGCGGGCTTCACATTCGTATTCTTCAATATGAATAGATGTAAAGGTGTCGTCCATGACCAGTTTTTCACTGATCAGAATCGCATCTTCGTAGTTATAGCCTTCCCAGGGCATAAACGCAACGAGAACGTTTTTCCCCAGGGCTAATTCCCCATGGTCGGTGGAAGGACCGTCGGCGATGACTTCACCGGCTTCCACCCGTTGTCCATGGACCACAATGGGCCGCTGGTTAATACAGGTCCCATGGTTCGAACGTTTAAACTTCAACAAACGGTAGTGGTCAAGTTTACCATCATCGTTCCGGATCTGAATCTGTTCACTGGTGACCTTCTCCACGATCCCCGCATTCTGGGCCGTGATCACGACACCGGAATCGATCGCCGATTTATATTCCATCCCCGTCCCAACCAGCGGCGCTTGCGCCGTTAATAAGGGAACCGCTTGCCGTTGCATGTTCGCGCCCATCAACGCCCGGTTCGCGTCGTCATGCTCCAAGAAAGGAATCAGCGCCGTCGCTACACTAACCAGTTGTTTCGGGGAAACGTCCATATAGTGAACGTCCTCGCGCGGTACAACCAAAATCTGCTCTTTAAACCGGGCCGAAACTTTTTCGTTATCGAAGAGCCGGGTTTCCGGATCAAAAGTCTCGTTGGCCTGGGCAATAATGTATTTATCCTCTTCATCGGCGGTAAGGTAAACAATCTCATCGGTCACTTTACCGTCGACCACCCGGCGATAAGGGGTGTCAATAAACCCGTAATCATTGATCTGGGCATAAGTGGTCAAAGAACCAATCAAGCCGATATTGGGCCCTTCCGGCGTTTCAATGGGGCACATCCGGCCGTAGTGGGAATGGTGCACGTCGCGCACCTCGAAACCGGCCCGCTCGCGGGAGAGTCCCCCCGGCCCTAACGCCGAGAGACGCCGTTTATGGGTCAGTTCAGCCAAGGGATTGGTCTGGTCCATAAACTGGGATAGCTGACTGGAGCCAAAAAACTCTTTGATCGCCGCTACCACCGGCCGAATATTGATCAAGGCTTGCGGGGTAATCACGTCCAGATCTTGGATAGTCATCCGCTCGCGGACCACCCGCTCCAAACGGGAAAGACCAATCCGGAACTGGTTCTGTAAAAGTTCACCCACCCGCTTCAACCGGCGGTTACCCAGGTGATCGATGTCATCGACTTCCCCTTCGCCATCCAAGAGGCCCAGGAGATAGCGGACCACCGCGTCCACATCTTCCGGGGTCAAGGTGCGAACCGCTTCCACCGCCGGTACTTCATTACCATCCTCATCCACGTGGGCTGGGATCGACCGGGGCGGAAAGTCCAGCCCCAGCTTTTTGTTGAGCTTATACCGGCCAACCGCCGCCAAATCATAGCGGCGCGGCTCAAAGAAGAGGGTTTCAAAAAGCGTCCGGGCACTGTCCACCGTGGGCGGCTCACCCGGCCGCAGCCGTTTATAGATCTCGATCAAGGCTTCTTCCTGGTTTTGGGTGCTGTCCCGTTCCAGCGTACTTTGGATCGCCTCGTGGTTATTGTAGCGCTCCAAAAGCTGGACATTGTTGCCGAGACCCATCGCCTTGAGAAAAACGGTAATCGGGATCTTTCTGGTACGGTCGATCCGAATATAGAGGACGTTATTGGCATCAAACTCCATCTCCAACCAGGCCCCACGGTTGGGAATGATGCTGGCCGAATAGACCGTTTTTCCACTAGTATCGACCGCCTTACCAAAATACACGCCCGGGGAACGCACCAACTGGCTGACGATCACCCGCTCGGCGCCGTTGATGACAAAAGTGCCCTTTTCGGTCATTAAGGGGAAATCGCCCATAAAAACTTCCTGTTCTTTAACTTCCCCCGTTTCTTTATTGATCAACCGGACCTTCACCCGTAGAGGTGCAGCGTAGTTAGCATCCCTTTCTTTACACTCTTCCACGTCGTATTTGGGTTCGCCCAGGGAATAGTCGATAAACTGAAGAACAAGGTTCCCCGTAAAATCCTGAATTGGTGAGATCTCACGAAAGACCTCGCGTAGTCCTTCGTTTAAAAACCATTGATAGGATTTTTGTTGGATCTCGATTAGGTTAGGCATCGCTAGAATTTCGTCGATCTTCCCAAAACTGACTCTGCGTCGCTTAACCCCATTCCTCTCTTCCGGCAAAATCCTCACCTCTTCTCCTTATTTAGCAACTTAGTTTGCTTTTTTCCCAAAGCCGTAATAAAATAGTTCTCGAAATTTTTTGCGCAAAAAAAACCGGAGTTGGACCTTTAACCATTTAAGTAATAAAATGGCAAAAGCAAGGCTAACCCCAGTTACCCCTGCCGAAAACGCGGTTTAAACAAACATATATGGTCTTAGAAAAGAATAATTTTAAAGAGAAAATCAAAATCACCTACATATAACAAGGTGATGGCATAATCATACATAATGTAAATACTTTAGCATTATGGGATTATATCATTGTTATTTTTTTTTGTCAATAACAAATTTCAACAAAAAAAAGGCTGTCGCTTTGGACAGCCTTTTTTGCTTACTTAAGTTCGACCGCGGCGCCAGCCTCTTCCAGTTTAGCTTTGAGCTCTTCGGCTTGCTCTTTGCTAACCCCTTCTTTAATTGGCTTCGGTGCATTGTCAACCAACTCTTTGGCTTCTTTCAGGCCAAGACCGGTCAGTTCGCGGACAACCTTGATCACGTTGATCTTTTTCTCGCCAGCAGAAGCGAGAATCACATCAAACTCGGATTTTTCTTCTGCCGGAGCAGCAGCGCCACCAGCAGCCGGGGCCGCAACAGCCACCGGAGCGGCCGCCGAAACGCCAAACTCCTCTTCAAACGCTTTTACCAGGTCATTCAATTCCAATACGGACATGCCTTTAACGATCTCTAAGACTTCATTAATTTTAGACATTTGACTTCCTCCTAAAATATTATTAATCAACCTTAGCAAGGGAAAACATCGGTTTTAAGCTACTTTAAGCAACCTCGCCCTTTTTCTGCCGGACCGCATCAAGCACATAAACGGTATTCCGGATGGGGGCCGAAAGAACATAGGCCAAGTTGCGAATGGGGGCCTGCATTAAGCCGACCAACTGACCAAGCAGGACTTCTCTGGTCGGAAGCTCCGCGAGGGCAGTAACCATCGCCTGGTCTATTACTCTGCCTTCCAAGACTCCGCCCTTTAACTCCAGCTTCTTGTGGTCCTTCGCAAAATCAGACAAGATTTTTGCCGGAGAAACCGGATCCTCATACCCGAAAGCGAGCGCCGTCGGTCCCTCCAGATAAGCATGCAAATCCTTTAGGTCGGCCTTTTCCGCGGCTAAGCGGGTTAAGGTGTTTTTCGTAACCTTTAATTCCACACCGGCTTCTCTTAATTTCTTCCGCAACTCGGTTGCTTCTTGTACGGTTAAACCCCGAAAGTCGACCAAGACTACCGACTGGGCTTTGGTCAGTTTTTCGTAAACCTCATTAACGACCGCTACTTTTTCCGGTCTTGCCATCTTTTCACCTCCCTACTTCATCAACTCGTCCGTCCCGTCTGGCGATGGACATCACCACAGCAGACGCAAGCCTAATCCGGGAATAGAAAAAGCCCTTCCATAGACATAAAGAAAGGGCTCGTCGTTGACTAACGAATCGTCCTAACCTCGGCAGGCAAACATTAAATCCTGGGACTTACCCGGATACCTGCTGTCTATGGTCAGTTTTTATATGAAATTATTTCGAATCTTCCTTATTCGCCGGCAGCTACCAAAGTGGTCGCCTGCGGAGAAACTTTAATCCCCGGGCTGTAGGTTGACGAAAGGGTAATGGACCGCAGATAAGTTCCTTTCGCCCCCGATGGTTTGGCTTTGATCACGGCACCCAAAAGCCGTCTGAAGTTATCAAACAACTGGTCGGCGGTGAAGGATAGTTTTCCGATGGGAACATGGACAATTCCAGTCTTGTCGACCCGGTACTCAACCTTACCGGCTTTAATCTCTTGAACAGCCTTACCCACATCCATCGTGACCGTTCCGGTTTTGGGGTTGGGCATTAAGCCTTTCGGGCCAAGAATCTTCCCGAGCCGTCCAACCATGCCCATCATATCCGGGGTCGCAACCGCCACGTCAAAATCTAGCCATCCTTTTTGGATCTCTTCAATTACATCTTCCGCACCAACCCGATCGGCACCGGCTTCCTCGGCTTCTTTGGCCTTCTCGCCCTTGGCAAAAACTAAAACCCGGGCGGTTTTTCCGGTCCCGTGGGGCAAGATAACGGTCCCGCGTACCTGTTGGTCCGCATGCCGGGGGTCAACCCCCAAACGAATCGCCACTTCAACCGTGTGGTCGTAATTGGCTTTGACAATACTCTTCAGTAAATCGATGGCTTCCTGAGGCTCGTAAAGTCGACCCCGATCGACCGCCTTCGCCATCTCAAGGTACTTCTTGCCACGCTTCGGCATTATCTTTAATCCTCCTCGTTTCGTGGTTCAAACGGATGTTTCCGCTGCGCGCATCCTCCCACCAAGGGAGAAAGCTATTTTACGACAATTCCCATACTACGCGCAGTGCCTTCGACCATTCGCATGGCCGCTTCGACGCTGGCCGCATTCAAGTCCACCATTTTAAGCTCGGCAATCTCACGAACCTTGTCCTTCGTAATTGTTCCGACCTTTTCTGTATTGGGAACCCCCGAAGCTTTCTCCAAGTTAAGCGCTTTTTTGAGCAGAACCGGTACCGGCGGAGTTTTAGTGATAAAAGTAAAAGACCGGTCCTCATAAACGGTGATCACAACTGGAATCACCATTCCGGCCTGACTCGCCGTCCGTTCGTTAAAAGCCTTGGTAAACTCCATAATATTCACACCATGTTGACCAAGCGCAGGGCCCACAGGCGGAGCAGGGGTCGCTTTCCCGGCTGGAATCTGTAGCTTAATCAGTCCCGCTACTTTTTTGGCCATCGTCCCGACACCTCCTTCTCGTCAAAAATCTTAGTACTTTTCTACTTGATTATATTCCAACTCCACCGGCGTTTCCCGCCCGAACATGGAGACTAGAACCTTGAGCTTCCCTCTTTCCGGGCTGATCTCTTCAATAACCCCAGAAAAGTTTTCAAAGGGACCGCGGATCACCCGGACCGGTTCACCAATGGAAAACTCCAACTTGGGACGGGGTTGGTCGACACCCATCTGGCGCAGGATCAGATCGACCTCTTTCTGTTGTAAAGGAATGGGCTTCGAACCCGGACCAACAAAACCGGTCACCCCGGGCGTGTTTCGCACCACATACCAGGAGTCGTCGGTCATGATCATCTCCACCAATACGTAACCCGGGTAAACTTTTTTCTTGGTTAGTTTGCGCTTCCCATCCTTATACTCGTATTCTTCCTCCATGGGCACCAAAACCCGAAAGATATGGTCCTCCATGGCCATGGAAGCAACCCGCCGTTCCAAATTGGCTTTTACTTTGTTCTCATACCCCGAGTAGGTATGCACAACATACCAGGCTTTCTCCACAGACATCACACTCATTACCTAAGCTTAAGCAATTGACTCAAAATTAAACTTAAGATTGAGTCAAATAAGCTAATGATCAGCGCCACCGCAACCACAGTCACCAAAACCACTGTGGTATAGGTACTCACTTCTTTCCGGTTCGGCCAAGCCACTTTCTTCAGTTCAGCCGTGACACTTCGGAAAAACTTGCCGACTCCGCCCTTTTTCTTCTTATCAGCCATCGCTCACACCAACCTTTAACGGGTTTCCCGATGAATTGTTTGTTGGCGGCAGAACTTACAATACTTCTTCAGCTCTAACCGCTCGGGATTGTTCTTTTTATTTTTATTGGTGCGGTAATTCCTGTTTTTGCACTCGGTACAAGCTAATGTAATGCCTTCGCGCACCGTCCCCACCTCCAGCAAAAAATAGACGAAAAAAATAAGCCTTTCGACATTATATCACCGTTAAAGATTATCACACGGTAAGACCCTTGTCAAGGGTTTTCATGTTATTCCCTCTTGCTTCCTTCATGAACAGCAGAGAAGCCGGAGTCTGTCTCCAGGCCTTCCGGCTTCTCTGTGCTGTACCTGGTTTATTCAATAATCTTCGAGACAACACCAGCGCCGACGGTCCGGCCACCTTCACGGATAGCGAAGCGCAGACCCTCTTCCATCGCAATCGGGCTGATCAGTTCGATCGTCATGGTGATGTTGTCTCCCGGCATCACCATCTCCACACCCTCCGGCAAATGAGCAACACCAGTCACGTCGGTGGTCCGGAAGTAGAACTGCGGACGGTAACCGTTGAAGAACGGAGTATGACGCCCACCCTCTTCTTTGGTCAGTACGTAGACTTGACCTTCAAACTTGGTGTGCGGAGTGATGGAGTTCGGTTTGGCCAAGACCTGACCCCGTTGGATCTCTTCACGGTCCACACCACGGAGGAGAACACCAACGTTGTCCCCGGCTTCCGCCTGGTCCAGGATCTTCCGGAACATCTCGACACCGGTAACAACGGTCTTTTTCGTCTCTTCGTCGAGACCGACAATCTGGACTTCGTCTCCGACCTTCACCGTACCGCGCTCAACACGGCCCGTCGCCACGGTCCCACGACCGGTAATGGTGAAGACGTCTTCCACCGGCATCAAGAAGGGCTTGTCAAGATCACGCTCGGGATCCGGCAGGTAGCTGTCGACCGCATCCATCAGTTCCCAAATCTTGCCGCACCACTCACAGTCACGGCTGGCGCAACCGCACTCCAGGGCCTTCAAGCCGGAACCTTTGACCACCGGAATGTCGTCGCCCGGGAATTCGTACTTGGAAAGCAGGTCGCGAACTTCCATCTCAACCAGTTCCAATAATTCCTCGTCATCAACCATGTCCATTTTGTTGAGCCAAACAACGATGTTCGGCACACCAACCTGCCGCGCCAACAGAATGTGCTCGCGCGTCTGCGGCATCGGACCATCAGCCGCCGAAACAACCAGAATCGCCCCGTCCATCTGCGCCGCACCAGTGATCATGTTCTTCACATAGTCGGCGTGACCAGGACAGTCCACGTGCGCATAGTGCCGTTTCTCTGTCTCATACTCCACGTGGGAAGTGTTGATCGTGATCCCACGCTCTTTCTCTTCCGGCGCCTTGTCAATCTGATCAAAAGACATCACTTGAGCTTGGCCGGCTTTGCCCAGCACCAGCGTGATCGCCGCTGTCGTCGTGGTCTTACCGTGGTCAACGTGACCAATGGTCCCAATGTTCGCGTGCGGTTTTGTCCGCTCAAATTTTTGCTTTGCCATTTCTGATCCTCCT
>DUQQ01000046.1 GCA_012837705.1 Hydrogenispora sp. | reverse complement strand
TTTTTTGCGTTACTTGCAATTCGAACTGCTACAGATGCTCAAGTTTAAAAACATGCTTCATCCATTCGCGGGCAATCAGCGCATGCCCGGCTTCGGTGGGGTGGACACCGTCATGTAGCCAGTAGGCCGGTTTTTGTCTGGTGGCCGCCTGGGCAAAGATCCCATCGTAAGGGATGAGGATAGCGTTAAATTCTCGTGCCAGATTCCGGACGACTTGAATTTTGGGGCCCAGGTCTTCATGCCACTTTTCCTGGCCTTCCATTACCGGCAGGACAAAGGGTTCGCAAAGGACAATCTCAGCGGCCAAAGCCTCTTTGGTTTGCCTTAATATCGCCCGGTAATCGGCTTCAAACTCCTCCACCGGTACCGTGGTATTGTAACTGTACCGTCCCCAGCAGTCATTAATTCCAATCATGATGGAGACCAAATCGGGTTTGAGATCCAAGCAGTCTTCCTGCCAGCGGGCTTTAAGATCAACCACCCGGTCGCCGCCGACGCCCCGGTTGAGAAAAACCCCGTTGATCTCCGGAAAAAGGGCTTGAAACCAGCCAGCGATCATCAAGGCATACCCAGTACCTAGACTCCACGGTTCTTCCCGGTTCCTTTCGGCGTCGGTAATACTGTCCCCTTGAAAGAGAATAAGGGGGTTTTTGGTTGCAGCAAGGTCCATCAGAACACTCCCTCCCTGTCCTTGTGTTTTATTTCCAGGTAACGATCTCGTCGATACCCTTTCTTTTTTTCTCCGGTATTACCTCTTCATCAGGATAGCCCAATGGTAACAGGGCAATTACCTCCAGATTATCGGGTAACGCCAGGATCTCATGACAGCGCTGGGCATCAAAGGCGCAGACCCAACAGGTCCCCAAGCCCAGATCAGCAGCGGCCAGAGCCATATGTTCAATGGCAATTGCTAAATCGACATCACAGTGGTCTTTACCATCTGCCCGCTTCCAGGAGACAGAATGGTCGCCACAAGCGACAATAACCACCGGAGCCTTTTTGAACCAATCCCGGGGATAGGCCTCCGCTACTTGGCTTTTTATTTTTTCCTCAGTTAGCACAATGAAGTGCCAGGGTTGAAAATTACAGGCAGAGGGTGCATTTCTGGCTGCTTCCAGGACCTGGAGGAGTTTTTCCCTCTCCACCGGCTGGTCTTTATATTTTCGGACCGAATATCTTTTTTTCGTAAGCGCTAAAAAAGACACCGAAAATCCCTCCTCATATTGTCTTAATTATTCTAGTTCGCAACTTTCCAGCGGACCCCTTCCCATTGCGGAGTCCGATGGCTAAGGGCAAACTTATGTTAATGATTCCGCGCAATCATATGAAATATCCTTTAATAACTTTGTAAAATTTCCGCTTTGTGATATGATATCGATACGAATCAGTAGTAGCAAAAATACTTATATGCGGGAGGCGATGTTGTGAAAGCTGTAATTTTCGATATGGATGGTGTTATTATAGATAGCGAGCCAATGCATGTTAAACTAGAAAGTGAGATCTTGGAGGAATTTGGCGGGGATTATTCGAAAGTAGATCTCGAGGGGTTTATGGGGACCACCGATGCGAAGATGTGGAGCACTTTTAAAGAACAATTCAATCTCGAGCCTTCGGTGGAAGAATTAATCAATATAAAGCGGAAAAGATTTATCGAAAATCTTGACTATATCCCTCTTGTGGATGATGTCTTGGATTTTATGGCTGCTTTACGGGATCATGGTTATAAATTGGGACTGGCTTCCTCCAACAACGAAGATGCGGTGGAAGCAATAAAAAACAAGTTTGGTCTGGATAAATATATAGAGGTCTTTACAAATGGCGAAGCGGTTACCAAAGGAAAGCCGCATCCGGAAATCTTTCTTCTTACAGCAGGGCAGTTGGGTTTAAAGCCGGAGGAATGCTTAGTCATTGAAGACTCCAGAAATGGTGTTCTGGCCGCAAAAGCAGCCGGCATGAAATGTGTCGGCTTTCGGAATAAAAACTCTGGTGTACAGGATTTATCGGAAGCTGATTTAATCGTTGGCAGTTATAAAGAGTTAACGATGGAAGCGATGGCAAATTTATTCAGACAATAGGTTAGAGTCCGTCTTTGCGATAATGAAACTCCGCCTCAAAGGAGGGTGCAAAATGCGCGAGACCCATTTTACCTTTGTTGACGAAGGTGGCGAGAAGATTTTCGTCTACAAGTGGTTGCCGGCAGAGGAAGCACCAAAAGCGGTTGTCCAGATTGCCCATGGCTTGGTCGAGACTGCAGCGCGCTACCGGCGGTTGGCAGAGGCTTTAACGGCCAAGGGCTATCTGGTCTATGCCAATGATCACCGTGGTCATGGCAGAACAGCCCGTTCCCTGAAAGAACTGGGCTACTGGGGAGAAGATGGCTTTAACGTGTCGGTACAAAACCTGTATCGGTTGGCAGAGATCATTAAGAAAGAAAACCCCGGTCTGCCGCTGTTTCTCTTTGGGCACAGTATGGGGTCGTTTTTGGTCCAGAATTACTTGACCAAATACCGCCAAGATTTACAGGGCGTTATCCTATCCGGCTCCAATGACAGCCCTGGTGTGGTCTTGAACCTGGGCATCGCCATAGCGAAAAGAGAGATGGCGAAAAATGGGCCAAGAGCCCGTAGCGCTAAACTGCACAAACTGGCTTTTGGCAGCTATAACAGGGGCTTTGAGCCGGCGCGGACCCCTTTTGACTGGCTAAGCCGCGATGAAGCTGAGGTCGATAAATACATGGATGATCCCTACTGTGGCGGGATTGCTTCCATTGGTCTTTATTATGATCTGTTTTGTGGCTTAAAAGAAACCTATGAGAAAAAGAACCGCCAAAGAATTCCGCGGGAAATTCCGGTTTATATCTTCTCCGGGAGTAAGGATCCGGTCGGGATGAACGGTAAAGGTGTACGTAAGCTCGTACGGAATTACCAGCGGCTCGGGATCAAGGATTTGACTTATAAACTTTATCAAGACGGGCGGCATGAGATGCTCAATGAGATTAACCGCGACGAGGTCACTGCCGATTTAGTGAACTGGCTTGAGCAGCAGATGGCTAAGGCAGAGAAGCAGTGAAGCGCAAAAGGAAAGACGGTCGAAGCTTGAACCGGTGTTTCAACGCCGGTTTTTTCATTTTTCTTGTCCAGACGGCAGCGGGCGTGGGGCGCTAATTAAAAATTTACGGTCGTATGGGGTTGTAGTATAATAAGGGCAGCAACAAGAGGGGATGGAGAGGAAATGGAGACCATCGATCTACACGGGATGACACGGGAAGAAGCAGAGGAAACACTAAAGCGGCGGCTGTTAAGCGCCTTTGAGTATGGCGATAGAATTGTCTGTATCATCCACGGCCAAGGCAAACACAGTGCTCATTTTCCGGTTCTGAAGTCTTTTGTCCGGCGGTGGCTGGAAGAATCGGAATTTGCCCGTACCTACGTGGAGACCGTCTATCGTGGTGAGGACGGCTCCCCCTATACCCCACCAAATCCGGGTGAGACGGTGGTCCGGTTGAAGGGGGAGACGGCCATCGGGGCGGACGAAGAGATCGATTGGGTGGCCGAAGAGGAAGAATGGGCGGCCCGAAAACAGGCCAAAGCAATAAA
>DUQQ01000053.1 GCA_012837705.1 Hydrogenispora sp. | reverse complement strand
GCGGAGATTGCGAAGATTACAGCAGTGGGGGATAACCCCAATGATCTTCTGGACCAACGGGAAGTCCTAGTGGGCGAGCTCTCCACCTTGACTTCCATCTCGATCCAGAGTGATGAGCTTAACCGGTACAGCATTAGCATCTCCGGGATGCTTTTGGTGGCAGGCGACACGCCCTACCACATGTCCGTTGAGGACGATGGCAGCGTGGTCTGGGCCCACAACGGGACAGATGTTTATTTTGCCAATGGTGAGATCAAAGGCCTGATGGAGATGCGGGATGTGGAAACCCAGTATTATATCGATGAGTTGGAGCGGTTTACTCAGACGTTGGTGACCGAGTTTAACCAACTACACAGGCAAGGATACAATCTGAATGGTGTCGACGGAATAGATTTTTTTGCGCCAGGATCAAGTGCGGAGGATATTACGCTTGATGATGCGATCCTTGATTCGATTAATGGGTTGAATAGTATTGCGGCTTCAATAACTGGTGAAGTTGGTAACGGGGAAAATGCCTTGCGTCTTGCCCGTATAATCAAAGAAGAAGAGTTGATTGACGGTACTACTTTGTCCGATTTTTACGATAGTCTAATTGCGAAATTAGGGGTAGATGCCGAGAAGGCGAAGGTGACCCATGCCAACCAGAAGACTTTGGTTGGTCACCTGAAAAACATGCAAGAGTCGGTGGCCGGGGTTTCTCTTGACGAGGAGATGGCCAATTTAATTAAGTTCCAGAATGCGTATATGGCGTCTGCCCGGATGATGACCGCCATCGATGAAGTCTTAGATAAGTTGATCAACGGTACCGGCATCGTCGGCCGGTAGGGTTAAGATCGATCCAAGGAGGGATTTACCATGCGTGTTACGGATAGCATGATCCATATGGGCTTAACGGACAATATCCAAAAGGGCATGGCACGTTTGAACAAACACTACAATCAACTGACCACCAGGAAGATGATCAACCGGCCTTCCGATGATCCGGTCGGGCTGATTTTGGGCATGCGCCTCAAGAAAGGGATTACTGAGAACGAGCAATACAAGGAGAACGTGAACGCTGCCTTGGCGTTGTTGAACGGTTCGGACTACGCCTTGGATGAGATGACTAAGGTATTACACCGTTTATCCGAACTGGCGGTCCAAGGGGCCAATGGTCCCCTCAACGAAACCTCCCTTGAAGCCATCGCCAATGAGGTGGAAGAACTACGTAATCATTTATACCATATTGCCAACACCAAACAGGAGAATACTTATATTTTTGGTGGAGAAAGATCAAATAAGCCTCCGTATGAACTTGATTCGAGTGCAACCCCGGATATTACTTGGCATGGGTCTTCGAACCCACTCAAGGCAGAAGTGGGCACAGGGATCATGATGGAGATTACGGTCACTGGTGACCGGGTCTTTGGTGATTCAGCCGATCCAGCTAATGATTTCTTTGCCCAGTTGGATGAGTTTATTGGACATCTGAGAAGTGAAGACTTTGACGCAATTTCCAATACGGACATCCAGAACATTCAGGATCGCTTGGATCAAGTCTTACGGATCCGTGGCGAGATTGGGGCCAAAGTGAATCGGTTGGAAAAAAACATCGAACGGATGGAGTTGATGGATAATAACTTCCGCGAACTCCTTAGTGAGATCGAAGATACGGACTATGCCGAGGTTACCATGAACCTGATGATGCAAGAAAGCGTTTATCAAGCCGCTCTGGCTACCAGTGCGCGAATTATGCGCAGTACCCTCGTCAATTACATATAAGTAAGTACGCCCAATGAAGTGGTGAGGTGTAAAAATGAAGGTAAAGACCAAGTTCTTTGGTGAAGTTGAAGTTGCCGCGGACGAGATTATTCAATTTCCGGCGGGTTTGCCCGGTTTTGAAGCGGAAAAGGAGTTTGTCTATCTACACCCGGAAGATTCGGTGTTTGGTTGTCTCCAGTCCTGTCACCAACCGGATACGGCTTTTATTGTGGTGTCTCCGTTTAAGGTCTGTCCCGATTATGATTTTGTATTAGCCGAGGAGAAACGGGAAGAATTGGCCATTGAAAAGCTGGAAGAAGTATTAGTGCTAGCCATTGTCACCATCCCGCCAGGCAAACCGGAGGAGGCAACCGTAAATCTTTATGCACCGATCATCATCAATACCACCGTTAAAAAGGGTATGCAGATTATCCTCAGCGAAAGCGGTTACCCCATGCGGTTTAAACTATGGGCCAAAGAAGGTTCGTCTTCGGTGGCCGCGGCCAAATGAGCGGGCAAGTTGCAGGATCTTCCTTGGTTTTGGCGAACAGAATTAGAAGTAATAATTTAAAGAAATCAGGGTAGTTTATTTAAGGTAAGTAAATGATCTACGGGAACGCTTAGCCGAAAGGTTTCGGGACAAGTGAGAGGTTGAGTCAAGGAGGATTTAAATGCTGGTACTGACCAGGAAAACCAACGAGAGCATCATCATCGGTGACGATGTTAAAGTAACCGTCGTTGAGATCAAGGGTGAACAGGTAAAGCTGGGGATCAGTGCTCCGAAACGTATTTCCGTCCACCGCGAAGAGGTATACCTGGAGATCCAAAAGGAGAACCAAAAAGCCGCGAAAACAGGGGTTGGCATCGAAGAACTGAACGCGATGTGGAGCAAAAAGACAAAGTAAAGACCCGGGTCTTTACTTTTTTATCTAATTTCGTTTTTATTTTACTAATAACTAATTCCCATGCTATCCTCAACTTTTACCAGGTTGTTACCGATATCTGTATATAGCGAGGGAATACAGAGCTTTGGGGGAATCAATGTGCGCGTTAAAATTTTAGAACACGAATTTGAATTGGCCAATCAACTTTCCGCGATTGAGCAACTGTTTACAGTGATTGAAGAAAAGTTAAAAGATACCGGATATGCTTTTACCTCCTTAACCATTGATGGGGTGAAGATCGAGACCGATTACGTTCTTTATCTAAGCCAGCGCATTAACGATATTCGGGAAATAGAGGTCGGCGTGACTAGTTTCCGTACTTTACTGGCGGAGACGATGGTGAGTGCCGGTGATTACCTGGAAAGGGCCCGGCCGGAGGTGGAGAAGCTCGGCGGCGAATTCTACCAGGGGCCGACGGAGGAATCATGGCAAAAATTTGCCCAATTGCTGGAAGGCCTCCAGTGGCTGTTGGAGGTTGTGACCACCATTGAAAGCTGCCAACCGGGAAAGCAGACTATTCTGGGACGGGGAGCGGATTTTGGAGAAAAAATCGACATGCTACAAGATGCGCTGCAAAACTCCGATCACGTGTTATTAGGCGACCTTTTGCAATATGAGATATCACCTTTGTTTTCTACTTTAGAAAAAGAGATCAAAGAATTACTGAACACCGAGGGCTATAAAGATGATCTTAATTGATAATCTTAATGTTTTGACGGAGCGGTTTCCCCAGCTTTGGCAGGCGCTTAAACCTTTGGAAGGAAAGGATTTTCCCGCACTTGAGGTTACGACGGCGCGGAATGGGCTTCCAACCTTAAAAATCAATGCAGGCGAGAAAAGCCTTTATCTGCACAGCAGTTACAATCCGGAGACGGAAGCAGAACGTTTTCTTGCCCAGTTTACCGGAGTTGAGAGATACCGTCATGTCTTTTTTTTCGGGGTGGGACTTGGCTACCACATTGAAGCCTTTATGCAGAAATACCCGGCCTTGGAATTTACCATTTACGAACCGGTGCCGGAGATTCTCTCTACTTATCTGGCGACACGGCCGCTTTCTAATTTGCCGCTGAAGCAGTTGAAGAACTTTTATGTGGAAACCAACCCGGCCTACCGCCCAGCCTTGTTGAAAGATTTTACCGACTTTAGCGACGGGAACGTCTTGTTTGTGGTTCTGCCCAGTTACGAGCAGGCTTATCCGGAACTGACCAAAGAATTTTTAGCTGGCTTCCAAAAAATGCTGGCCACGAAGCGTTTCAATCTCAACGCTAACGTCGCTTACCAGCGCAAATGGCTGCTTAACAGTATCCGCAACTTCAAACATCTTTTAGCCACACCGAATATTCTCCGCATGGAAAACCGCTTTAAGGGCATCCCGGCTTTGATTGTCGCTGCCGGCCCCTCCCTGCTGGATGAGATTGAAAACCTGAGAATAATCAAAGAAAAAGGGTTGGCCTATATCTTCTCCGCCGGGTCCGGGTTGGTTCCCTTACTCAATAACGGTATTTACCCTGACGCGGCCACCTCCTATGACCCCAATAAATTTGACGGGGTTTACAAGCAGGTTTTTGAACAGAAGATTACTGAGATTCCTTTAATCTTTGGCAGTACGGTCGGTCTTTCCGTGGAAAACTATCCGGGGCCAAAGGCCCATATGATCAATGTCCAGGACACCGTTGCCCCGTATTACCTGCGTTTGAAAGACGGGGGAGAACTTCCGACTTTCCACGATAGCAGCACCGTCTCGGTGGTCCTTGTCCAACTCTTAAAACATTTGGGATTTGATCCGGTGATCTTGGTCGGGCAAAACCTGGCCTTTCGCGGTGAGTACCGCTACGCTGGCGGGATCCCTTACTATAAACCCAAACTGACTGATTACTGGCGCAAAAAAGCCATCCTGACCGCAGCGGTTGATGGCGGCCAGGTTTAT
>DUQQ01000061.1 GCA_012837705.1 Hydrogenispora sp. | reverse complement strand
AGAAAGAAGATGAGCAGGCTCATCTTCTTTCTTTGTTTTCCGGTATCATCTTGTCGGCAAGGTTAATTGGTGGTCCGGCGTGAGGTGCCGTTCTTGGTCGTAAACCATAATCGTCAAGGGATCCCCGGCCAGCAATTGGATGGTCACCTGTTCCCGCTGGACGTTAAGGTGTAATTTTCGGCCCCGGAAGGAGATTTTAAAGGAATAACTGGTCCAGGCCGCCGGGAGATCAGGCGCCAGGGTCAGGCGGTCATTCTTCACGGCAAGGCCGGCAAAACCCTCGACAATCGCCGTCCAGCTCCCCGCCATGCTGGTTAGATGGATTCCTTCGTCGGTATCCGCATTATAGTTGTCCAGATCCAAACGGGCGGTGCGGAGATATAGCTCATAGGCCTTCTCTTTATAACCGATCCGGCTGGCAACGATCGAATGGATGCTGGGCGAGAGGGAAGACTCATGCACTGTTCGCGGTTCGTAGAAATCAAAGTTGCGACGGACCGTTTCCCGATCATATTTTTCCGGGAAAAAGTATAAACCTTGGATTACATCAGCCTGCTTAATAAAGCAGGAGCGTAAAATCCGGTCCCAAGACCAGTGTTTATTCAGGGGAAGCTCGTTCGGATCGAGATCGGACACCACTTTCAACTCTTTATCCATATAAAGGTCTTGCTGTTCGAAGATGCCGAGTTCGTCGACGTACGGATAATACATCTTTTCGGTAATTGATCGCCACTGGTTTAGTTCCTCGGCGGTCACTTGGAATTTGGCGCTGAAATCGGCGTATTTTTGGTTGTTTTCGACCTTGAGCAGCTGGAGGCTTTCCATGGTGTAGGTCAAGGTCCAGGCGGCCATCGTGTTTGTATACCAGTTGTTATTGACGTTATTCTCATACTCATTCGGACCGGTGACCCCTAAAATCATATAACAATCTTTACGGGGATTATAGGTGACACGGTCGGCCCAGAAACGACTGATCTCCACCAGTACTTCCAGACCATAATCGAGCAAGTAACGCTGATCCCCTGTGTACTTGGTGTAATGATAGATGGCATAGGCAATGGCGCCGTTGCGGTGGATCTCCTCAAAGGTAATCTCCCATTCATTATGGCATTCCGTACCGTCCATGGTGACCATTGGGTAGAGGGCACCTTTCAATCCTAATTTGGCCGCATTCGCTTTGGCCTGATCCAACTGGTGGTAACGGAAGAAGAGGAGACTTTTGGCGGTTTCCGCGTCATTATACAGATAGAAGGGGAAACAGAAAGCTTCTGTATCCCAGTAGACGACACCGCCGTATTTTTCCCCGCTGAAACCCTTTGGACCGATGTTAAGGCGGGGATCGGAACCGGTATAGGTCTGTAGAAGTTGGAAGATACAATAACGAATGCCCTGTTGCGCGCGGAGATCGCCGGTGATCACTACATCGGTCTCCTCCCATTTAGCCTGGAGTGTTGTGCGGTGTTCGTCGTATAAGCGGTCATAACCGGCGGCCACGGCCGCTTCCAACTTGGAACGGCTGGTGGTCTCCAGCTCGGACCGGGGAAAGTCCCGCGACGTGCAAACCGCCACATATTTGTGGAGGACAAACCGCTGGCCGGAAGTGACGGAAACACGATAGCGGTAACCAACAAACTCCTGGTCTGAGCAGGTTTCTTTCTGGATCGGAAGTAGTGCCTGCTGATCGTCGAGGATTTGGGACGCCATGGTCGTCGACACCAGAAAACCGGTTTTTTTCGTTTCCATGGTGAGCAGGGCGGTATTGGCGTTGATCTCTTGGTTAATTTTTGTCCAGAACTTCTCCCCGTAGTTGGCGTCTTCATTGGTAACATCCCCGTCCAGATAGGGGAGGAGCGTGATGTCACCGTTAAAATTCAGGGGATTCACTTCCACCGCGAGACAAGCAATATTTTTCCGGGTCATACTCAAAAAGCGGGAAAAGGTAAAGGCAATCTCTTCACCGTTTGGTCCTTCCCAGATAAAAGACCGTGTTAAGCGCCCATTTTTCATATCCAACTCCCGGCGGAAGGCCCGAAATTGGCTGGTGGCTAAATCAAGGGGGACGCCGTTAATCTCAATATCAATCCCGATCCAATTTGTTGAGTTAATCACTTTCGCAAAGTAATCAGGATAGCCGATCTTCCACCAACCAACCTTTGTTTTATCAGGATAATAAACGCCAGCGAGATAAATTCCGGGCAGGCTGTCCCCGGAATAGCGTTCCTCAAAAAATCCCCGCAGACCCATATGTTCGTTTCCTAGGGTAAAGATGCTTTCCGCAAAGCGATTTTGGTCCGGGGAAAATCCTTCTTCGACGATCTTCCATTCATCCGCAATGAACCGATGGGTCATCTTAATTCCTCCTCCGCTTATAACTTTCGCTTATTACTTTAAGGACAACCGTGGAAACCGTTGTAAATGACGAAGACCAACCGGGATGGTTTTTAACAGATTTGCTTTAATTATAATGAAAGGCCTGGTCAGTGTCAATCAAACGTTTGCGTGAAAATCGTTCGCATAACCGTGTATAAGAAGCACAAAATACTGGGAAAGCTAGGTTTTAAGGGGGTTACACAAATCATAAAAATTAATAAAATTGCGGAAGGAAGCAGGGGTTTTTGGGAAAAAGCCGAAAAAAGGGTCATAAGTAACGCAAATATTTGCATAGAATGCAGTATAGAAGGACGGGATCGATATGGTTACAATTAAAGATGTTGCGCGGCTGGCAAATGTATCGCCTTCAACGGTCTCCCGCGTCATCTCCGATCACAAAAGTATTAGCGATGAAACAAAAGAGCGGGTGCGGCAGGCCATGGAGGAGTTGGGTTATTATCCCAATTTTATCGCGCGCAGTTTGATCAAGCGGTCGAGTCATGCCCTCGGCCTGATCCTTTCCCGTTCGACGGAGAGTGCCTTTTCCAATCCGTTTTTCGCCGAGATCCTGCGTGGAATCAGTAAAGTGACACAAAAACGCCAATATACATTGGTCCTTTCCACCGCAGAAAACTATAAAGACGAAGCCAAACAGTGCTTACAGATGGTGATGGAACGAAGAGTAGACGGACTAATTCTCCTCGCACCGCGCGTAAATGATGAACTGATCCGGAAACTCGCCCAAAATAAGCATCCGTTTGTGGTCGTTGGCCGGGTGAATGGGTTGCAGCATCATTATGCGGTGAACAATGATAACATTCAGGCCGCCTATTCGGCTGTTCGTCATCTGTTGAACCTCGGGCACCGCCGGATCGCCTTTCTCAACGGCCCCGCGGAGTATACCTTTTGTCAGGATCGTTATCAAGGCTACTGTATGGCCTTGCGCGAATTCGGGGTTGAGGTAGATGAACGCTATATCCGCCACGCGCAGATTGATCATAAAGACGACTATGAACTGGGTAAGGAATTATTAAACTTGAAACCGCGCCCAACGGCTTTTTTTGTCGCCGATGACCTGATGGTGATCGGTATTTATCGCGCCATAAAAGAAGCTAAACTAAAGATTCCCCAAGATGTGGCGGTGATCGGCTTTAATGATGATGCCTTTGCCACCTTGCTTGATCCACCGTTGACCACGATCCGGATTCCCATCTACGAAATGGGGAAAGCGGCGGCGGAGACGATGATCGCCGTCTTAAACGGGGAGGAGGTTAACCCACCACAAAAAATCCTCTCCTCGGAACTGGTCATTAGAGAATCTTGTGGCGCAAAGCCCCTAAGCCAGTAGGCAACAGATGATTAAGCTTTAAGGTGAAACGGTTAAAAAATTTGCCAAGACGAGAAGGAGTTTTCGATTTGGTAAAGAAATAATTTATCACCGACATGCAAACGTTAGCGTAAAAACATGGTAAATTAAAACCGTTTATGCAACGAATTGCGCATAATTGCGGGCGGGGGGTGGTATTGGCGTTTACTACTTACTCCTTCTGGGGCAAGGAAAAACTAATTTGGTAGGAGGTTCGAAAATGAAAAAACGGTTTGGCAAGGTTTTATTGGGTAGTCTACTGGTCTTGGTGTTAATTTCCGGGGTATGCCCGCTTTTTGCGGCCGGAAAAACCGAGATCGAGCTTTATTACTATAAGCAAGAGATCGTTAAGCAAATGAGTGATATGGCGGCGGTTTTCTCCCAAAGGTACCCGGATATCTCCATTAAGTTGACGATGATTCCCAATGATAACATGGTAACGCTCAAGGCCAGAATGGCCAGTGGGGATGCGCCAGCCATTATTCAGCTCCAATCTTATGCTGCGGTATACGAATTTGCAGCGGCCGGCTGGTTGGCGGACCTGACGGACGAACCGGTCATTTCCAAAGTAGCTGATGGGGCCAAGAATGCGGTTACATATAACGGAAGAATCTACGCGTTACCGATGGACTTGGCCGGAATCGGGATTATTTATAACAAAGATATCTTCAACAAATACGGTTTAACCCCCCCGACCACCTTTGATGAGCTCCGCGCGGTCTGTGCGACGTTAAAGCGGAATGATGTGGTGCCGTTTGCGGCTTTGTTGAAGGCCAACTGGTCGATGGGGCATATTATTTCCATGCTCCATACAACTTTGGCCGGGGACAAACTAATGTCGTGGATGGACCAGATGAACCAAGGTCGTGCCTCTTTTGCCGATCCGATCGACACCCGGCAGTTATTTAGACTGTTAGATTTCTACAAAGCGAATCTCCACGCGAACGCGGCCGAAATGGATCAGGCCGAACAACATGCTGCTTTTGCTGCTGGGGAAGCTGCGATGATGGTACAAGGATTATGGGCCTATCAGGCTTGTCTGACGATCAACCCGGACTTGAATTGTGGCTTCATCCCCTTCCCGGTTAACAATAACCCGGCGGACAGCAAACTCTTTGCCGATGTCGACTCGACCTTTGCGATCGCCGCCACAGCGAGCCCGGCGGAGATGCGCGCCGCCAAACTTTTCTTGGAATGGCTGTCCACACCGGAAGCGATTAAGATGTGGGTGGAAGACTGCAAACTGGTTCCCACCTTCAAAGGCGCGGACGTTTCGGGCATGGAACCTCCTTTCCAGGATTTAGTCCGTTACATGAACGAAGGCAAGACCAATCCGTGGGCTTTCTCCATGTATCCGGTGGCGGTCTTTGAGGATGCTTGCAAGACGGGTGCTCAAGAGTATATGCTAGGTTTACGAGACGCGGACGGGGTTATTGAGTTCATCGACCAAACCTGGAAACGGGAAATAAATAAATAGGCCTCAAGAAAAGGGATGTGGGGGAGGATTATCTCCCCCCCTTCCCCTTCAGGTCTTTAGCGGAAAAGGGGAGAAAATGATGGTTGTCTCAAAAAGGAAAAAGATCTTCTACTTCTGTTTGTTTTTGTTGCCCGCTTTAGTACTGTACGTGACTTTTTTCATCTTCCCGCTAATCCGAGGAGTACAATATTCCTTTACCGATTGGAACGGGATTGTTCCGGAGATTCCCCTTAGTATGAAGAAAGACGAGTTTGAGGAGAGGGTTTTGGGGCCGCTACAGAGCGAAAAAGATCAGGAATACATCCAAAAATATTACAAGCTGGACACTGCCGGGAATTTTTATCAGTTACAAAGCTGGATTACAGAGGAGAACGGGACGGCAGGAACAGTTACCAGGGAATTAACGGATAATGAACAGAAGCACCTTAAAAAAATTCTGAAAAAAGTGGGGGTCACCCCGATTAAATACATTGGTCTTGATAATTTCCGGGAGATGTTTAAGGACCGGCGGTTTTT
>DUQQ01000109.1 GCA_012837705.1 Hydrogenispora sp. | reverse complement strand
TCCCACAGAGTTAATCTGGTAAGACCCCTTGTAGATTACGAGGTTGATAGGCCGGGTGTGTAAGTACAGCAATGTATTTAGCTAACCGGTACTAATTGGTCGAGGGTTTGACCATAAGCGGCCTTTTAAATGTTTTCCTATGCAGTTTTGAGGGGGCACGACCCTAATCATGGATGGCAACAGCCGAGGCCGTTCCCAGGGAACGGGTCGGTAAAGAGGCAGAGAGCCATCCAAGCAGAAAAGAGCATAAAAGTTTCCTGGTGACAATGGCGAGGGGGAACCACCCGTTCCCATCCCGAACACGGCAGTTAAGCCCCTCAGCGCCAATGGTACTTGTCGGGAGACCGGCTGGGAGAGTAGGTCGTTGCCAGGAAGTAATTTTAAAACCCGGATCTAGTACAGATCCGGGTTTTTGTCTTGCCCTCTGTTGTCTGTGAAGATTAGTTTTAAAACTTAGCTATCAGTGACAAAAGAATCGGTACCTTCCTTTATAAAATATCAGAAATTTAAGGTAATGCTACGACTCAACCATCAGTTCTCGTAGGGCTCTTGCTTCCTGGTGCAGTGCTTCACTGGATGAAGCAATCTCTTCCACCATGGCCGCATTTTCCTGGGTAACTTGGTTTAGTTTTTCTAAAGCAGATTGGATCTGTTGTGAACCAATGGACTGTTCGCGGAGGTTTGAAGCTACTTCTAAGATCAGGTTTGAGTTTTTTTCGTTATTCTCGACAATACTTTCGAACATCTGGGTGGCTTTGCCGACAAGGCGCTGCCCGTTTGCGCTTCGCTCAATGCTTTCGTTGATGAGTAATTCAATTTCATGGGCCGACTCTGCGGTCCGGCGGGCTAGGTTTCGCACCTCGGCAGCAACCACCGCAAAACCACGCCCTTCTTTACCGGCCCGCGCCGCTTCGACCGCCGCATTTAACGCGAGGATATTGGTTTGAAAGGCGATATCATTCACAACCTTAATGATTTCGGCAATCTGATTACTGCCTTCGGCGATTTCATGGATTGCGGAGATAGTTTCCCCGACGATTTCTTTTCCTTCCATCACCACATTTAAGGTCTGTTTGGAGACCTCATCCGCCTGACTGGAGTTGGCAGCGATCTGCTGGATGGAGGTGTTCAACTCTTCGATCGTGGCGGAGATCTCTTGAAGCGCGCTGACTTGATCTTGGGTACGCAGCGATAGCTGTTGGTTACCTTGGGAAATTTGATGCGAGGCACTACTTACTTGCTCGGCGCTCTCCATAACGCGATGCAGCAAGGTTTCTAACTGATGGTTAACATTTTTTGTGATCTCTTCGCGTTTTCGAATATTCTCCCGCATCTTTTCGCCGATTATTGTTTGTGCGATGACCAGTAAAATAATCATAATTAAATTACCGTTCATTAAAGCTAATTTATCATTAACATAAAGGGTGTCGCGCATCAAGGGGTAAAAATAATTCAAAAGAACTAAGGACAGAGAGCCCGATAAAATAACTGGCTTATAGTCATGGTACATCGAAACCACAATCAGGCTAAAGTATAAGATGGAGATGTTGGAGGAAAAGTAGGCGATATCCAAAATCATAAAAGAAAAAAAGCCGACCCCGCAGGCGACAATATATTTTATATATTGTTCATAGCGCTTTTTTAGACAAAGGATGGTCGGAATCAGGCAAACAATGGCACCGTACAATGTTACCTTGACCGTTTTAATTGTTTCCGTTTTACTAGCAAGACAGGCACCTACTGCAATCATTAGTGATACCCAAAGTAGTTTGAGAACCAAAGAATTGCGGTTGTGTAGTTCTTGTTCGTTCATAGTACAAACCCTCCTGCGACAAAGATGGAAAATTTTTAACATTAACGCCTTATTAAGATTAATCGGCTATCTTTGTCGAATACTTAAGATATATACAGGAACCGGTTCCTCCATAGTAAGTAGTAAAAAAATACCGATAAAGCGGAAGTTATCAAGATGGTTGTTATCTACTGTAGCTTACGCGGGAAAACCAGTAATTTTCTAACGTTGACATGAATACATATTTTGTGGCAAAGTATAAAAATTATAGTGAGGTCATTGGTTAAAACAATGACCTTATCTTTTTTTGGTAAAAGTATTGTTGAAAGTGCTAATAAAAATGGACAGAGAAGAGGGTTGCTTGTGGAAAAAAAGAATAATATAAAATGGTATTTTTATTAATTATTAGTGTGTTTAAATTGATCAGTATAGCATTTGGTCTTTGTCTTTTGTCATATAAAGCTAAAGCAAATGGGATTGCAAGAAGAGGAGTAAGCCGTGATGTACACAGAAAAAGATGCCTGGAAAGAATTGCAGTCGCTTTTGCCTTCCAGGAACCAAATAACCGACGATAGCAAGCCTTGCGAAAAGTATCGAACAATAAATGGGATGGAAATTCACCTTGATGAGTATGAAAATGACGCCAATATCTCCGTTGTGATCTTCCATGGGGTTGGCGGAAACGGTCGACTCCTCTCTTTCTTAGCGGTTCCATTGGCGCGCGCTGGGTATAATGTGCTATGCCCAGATCTTCCGGGGTATGGGTACAGTAGGTGTCAAAAAAGAGTAACCTATGCGGATTGGATCGAGGTAGGGAGTAAAATTACCGGGGATGAAATGGCCAAAGGAAGAAAGGTTTTCCTTGTTGGTTTAAGTGCCGGGGGAATGTTAGCCTACAATGTGGCCTGTCGACATCAAGATGTTTCAGGCTTGATCGTAACTAATTTACTGGATAACCGGGATGAAGAAGTGCGAATTTACTCAGCAAAAAACAAATTTCAGGCGAAATACGGAATAAGGCTGGTTGGTTTATTACCTTCGTTTTTGCGCAGTTTTAAAGTTCCCATTAAAATGGTGACCAATATGCAAGCATTGGTCAATAACAAAGAAGTTCTCGAAGTGTTGTTAAAAGACAAGCGTGGCGCGGGAAGTAAGGTTAATCTCGATTTTTTATGCTCTATGATGAATAGCGTCCCCTTGCTAGAGCCGGCACAGTTTAAACGACCTCCGGTCTTAATGGTACACCCGGGCCGGGATATGTGGACCCCTCTCCGGATTAGTGAGAAGTTTTTCGCGAAAATTGCCGCACCGAAAAGAAAAGTGGTCCTGAAAAATGGCGGCCATTTTCCGGTGGAAGAAGAGGCCTTAATCCAGATGGAAGAGGCAATCTTGTGCTTTATCCAAAAAGAGGGTCTTTGGTAGCGCGAGGAGGGAGAAGTGTGGAAACAAAAGAAATTGGTACAAGCAGGGCAATCCTGGTGATCTTTTGTGGGATTGTTATTCTAGCTTTTGCCCAAGGAATTAGTAGTCTAGCCTTTAATTTACCACTACCAAGAGGCGTAAGGGCCATGATTTTTGGGGTGACTTATGTCGCCCTATGCTACTTCATGATTCGGGTTTGTTGTCGGAAATTTTTAAAAATGGAACCCGAAGGCTGTTATATAAACCGACCTAGTATTCCTCTTCCCTGGCTGGCCCGGGCAATTATCTTACCGGTCACCGTTTCGGCTTTGTTATTATGTTGTCCGGGTGAACTCAGCAAAAACAATGTCAGTACGGTGGAGGCAATTAATATTATTCTCAGTGCGGTTTTTATTGTCGGTCTTGGCGCGGGGGTAGCTGAGGAGATGGTCTTTCGGGGGTTGATCATGAAGACACTGGAGAAACGTTGGGGAAGGCCACTCGCCATCATCCTCCCTTCGGTTATATTTGGGCTTTTACATGTCTTAGGGGTTAAAATGAACCTGGTCGATCTTTTCTTCCTGCTGGTCGCGGGAACGAGTGTTGGCATCATGTTTTCATTGATTGTTTATGAAAGTAATTCGATCTGGCCAAGCGCCATGGTCCATGGTGTTTGGAACATGATCATGATTGGGGACATATTAAACATCGGAACGTCTCATAAACCGGGCGCGCTTTTTTCCTATAAGTTAGCCACCACATCAACATTGATCACTGGTGGTGCCTTTGGGGTGGAAGCCTCAATTTTTGCGATAAGCGGGTATCTGGTTGTTATTTTGTGGACGCTTTCTTTACTCAAGAAGAAGCGGAACGACCAATCTTCTTCATTATTCCAATAACCTTTTAAAACAGGTATAATATAACTTAACTGACAATCGGAAAATTAGGGAGGGACGAGTCATGGTCCATAAGCTTTCTTCTGATCAGTATATATTTAGTTTCGATAAGGAGAACAAACCTGTTCTCCAGATTAACTCCGGTGATGAAGTGGAGATCGAAACCATGGATTGTTTTGCCAATCAAATTTGTTCAGCCGAAGATAGGCTGGAAACCCTTGACTGGCAGCGGGTCAATCCGGCAACCGGTCCGATTTACGTTAACGGGGCGGAAGCGGGGGATGTACTCAAAATAACGATTAAGGAAATCCAAATCGCGGACCAAGGCGTCGTGGCAACCGGTAAAGATCTGGGCGTTCTCGGCCATTTGATGGATGATCTCTACTCTAAAGTGGTCCCGATCAAGGACGGACAAGTTGTTTTTCACAGTAAGATCGCTTTTCCACTGAACCCGATGGTTGGTGTCATTGGGGTTGCGCCCGCTGGCGCAGGAATCAGTTGCGGAACACCTGGTGCGCATGGGGGGAACATGGACACTAAATTAATCGCCGAAAACGCGGTCCTCTACCTGCCGGTCTTTGTTGGCGGGGCCTTCTTTGCCTTGGGTGATTTACATGCGGCCATGGGCGATGGCGAAATCGGCGTTTCCGGGGTGGAAGTAGCCGGTAAGGTCCGCGTTAAACTGGAAGTAGTCAAAGGAAAAAAGATAAAGAATCCGGTGGTCCAAACGCCTGAGGTCACCGCGACGATCGCCTCGGCCTCGACCTTGGATGAAGCCGCCCAGATTGCGGTGGAGGAGATGGCTGATCTTTTGCAAAGTGCCACGCCACTATCGATTGCGGAGATTGCTACGTTGATGAGTGCGGTCGGCAATCTTCAAGTTTCTCAGGTTGTGGATCCCCTAAAAACAGTTCGTTTTAGTATGCCTAATCAGATCTTGGCTAGTTATGGTGTGGAATTAGGGAGCTGATGCGGTTAAAAGAAAGTTAAACCGAAAAGAGTTAGTATAGTTTAGAAGGAGACTCTTCATGAAAAACAAAGAGATACCCAAAGGGTTACGGGACTTTCTGCCCGATGAAGTAAAAACCCGTCGTAAAATGGAGAAAAAGGCGCTTGCTCTCTTTCGTAGCTACGGATATAAGGAAGTAAGGACGCCAACCTTTGAATACCTGGAAGTACTCGAGGCCGGAACTTGCCGGGACATCCGGGATGAGCTATTTTTATTTATTGACCGGGAGGGGAGGATTGTCTCCTTACGCCAGGAAATGACCGTAGGGATTGCCCGGATGGCCGCCACGCATCTGCGTGAAGCCGTTTTTCCACAACGCCTGTGTTATATCGCCAACGTTTTCCGGCACGTCCAGCCCCAAAAGGCCCAGTACCGGGAGTTCTGGCAGATGGGAGTGGAACTGTTGGGCGCTTCCGGACCCCGGGCCGATGCTGAAGTAATCAATATTGCCGTCGAGACTTTACGCACCATGGGGTTGGAGAATTTTAAGATCAGCCTTAATCAGATTGCGATCTTCAATAGTCTGTTGGCAGAGAGTGGGATGACGGAGGCAGAAAAACAACTGGTCCGGCACTTAGTAGAACAGAAGGATCTGGTGGAACTGGCGCGGGTTTTAAACGACTCCCACATTGATGATGAGGTTAAAGCGACCATTGCGCGCCTTCCGGTGCTCCATGGTGGGATCGAGGTCCTAGACCAGTTGGGTAAGATCGAACATAACCGTCGGGCGTCTGCAGCGGTGGCGGAATTACTGAAAGTTTATGAAGATCTCCAGACTTATGGCGTTGAAGAGCATATCGTCATCGATATGGGTGTTCTCCGCGGTTTGGATTATTATACCGGGATTGTTTTTGAAGGCTACTCGTCGGAACTGGGGTACGGTTTGCTGGGCGGAGGCCGCTACGATAACCTGCTTAACCAGTTTGGTTTCGCCTGTCCCGCCACGGGTTTTGCCATCGGGATGGACCGGTTGGCTTTGGTCTTAAAAGAACCGGACGAGGAACCAGCCCACTATCTAGTCGGTGGGACCGTCTGGCCACGGATCGTTACGAAGGCCCAAGAACTAAGAGCACAGGGCTATACCGTGGAAACCGATGTGCAAGCATGTAGCCGGGCGGAACTGGAAAGAAGAGCCCAACAGATCGGGAACTGTCAAGTAATATACCTGGATTAGGTGGGGATATATGATGCAGAATGATTATTTAACGATTGCCCTTTGTAAGGGGAATTTACTCCGCGCGACGTTAGAGTTGTTGGCAGCGGCGGGTCTTCCCCACGAAGGGATCTCCGGTGATACGCGAAATTTAGTCTTTACCTTTGCGGAAGCAAAGCTGCGCTACTTAATGTGTCGACCAACGGATGTTCCCACCTATGTTGAACAGGGTGCGGCGGATTTAGGCATTGTGGGCAAAGACGTCATCGTCGAGCAGCAAAAAGACGTTTTTGAGCTGGTGGATTTGGGTTTTGGCGGTTGCCGCTTCGTGGTGGCCGTACCTGCCCAGATGAAGAATATGCGTTTAAAGGATCTGAATTACCGGCGGGTGGCGACGAAGTTCCCCCGGGTTGCCGAGGAATTCTTTCGCAAGCAGGGGATGCAGGTGGAAGTAATTAAACTCCACGGCAATATTGAGCTGGCACCGCTGATTGGGATCGCCGATATGATCGTGGACATTGTCTCCAGCGGAAGGACCCTGCGCGAAAACAACCTGGTTGAGTTGGCTCAAATTATGGACTCAACCACCCGTTTGATCTCCAACCGGGTTAGTTTTCGGACGAAGTTCAACCGGATTGAACCCTTGGTCCAGATCATGCAGCAGAAGGCAAAAAAGGGGGAAGGCCAATGAGAATAAGGCGTGTAAACACGGCCCATGACGACTTGGACGCTTTTATCCAAGCGACCCAGGCCGATTTGGAACAGATCGCGGATCTGGTTGCCGGGATTGGTCGGGAGGTCGCGGCCCGGGGTAACCAGGCTGTTTTTGAATATAGCCGGAAATTCGACGGTGCGGAGCTCACCGAAGCCAACTTCATGGTAAGCGCCGTAGAAATGGACCGAGCTTATACGCTGGTGGATGAGGATTTTCTCCGGGCGTTGCGGGCGGCGATCGGCCGGATTAGGGCCTTCCATCTCCGGCAGCTTAGAAACTCCTGGATGGAACCGGATGCCCAAGGAAATATTCTGGGCCAGATCATTAGGCCGGTGGAAAGGGCGGGAATTTATGTTCCAGGAGGAACGGCGGCCTACCCTTCATCGGTGCTGATGAATGCGATTCCGGCCCAAGTGGCCGGGGTTAGCGAGCTTGCCATGGCCACTCCGCCCAATGCGAAAGGAGAGGTTAATCCTTATACATTGGTGGCAGCGGCGGAACTGGGGATCGCTGAGATCTATAAGATGGGTGGCGCGCAGGCTGTTTTTGCCCTGGCCCGGGGGACAGAGACCATAAAAAAAGTGGACTTGATCACCGGTCCGGGGAACATTTACGTTACGGTGGCCAAAAAAATGGTTTATGGTGAAGTTAACATCGATATGCTGGCCGGGCCCAGTGAGATTTTGATCATTGCCGATCGAAAAGCCGATCCGGCTTATCTGGCGGCGGATCTGATGTCCCAGGCCGAACACGACATAATGGCCCGGAGTATTCTCGTGACGGATGACGAAGCTTTACTTGACCGGGTGGAAGCGGAGCTCCAAAGGCAAATAAAGGCTCTTTCCCGGCGGGAGATCATCGCACAGGCGCTGGAAAAGAACGGCGCTTTCATCCTCACCGCCGATCTTGCGGAAGCTTGCCGGGTGGCGAATCTTATTGCCCCCGAACACCTGGAATTGATGGTAGAAGATCCTTTTGCCCTGTTGAGTAAGGTGAAAAATGCGGGTGCCATCTTCATGGGGAGATACACCCCGGAACCGGTTGGTGACTATTACGCCGGCCCCAACCACATTTTGCCGACTGGCGGAACCGCGCGTTTTAATTCGCCGGTGACCGTCGATACTTTTATGAAGACCTCCAGCCTGTTGTACTATTCCCGGGAAGGTATCCTTAAAGATGCGGATGACATCATTAAACTGGCGACGGTTGAAGGTTTAACGGCCCATGCCAATTCGGTGCGGATCAGAAAGGAGAAGGCGAATGGCGATGGATAGAACTGGTCAAATTGAAAGAAAAACAGCGGAGACCGAAGTGGAGTTACTCTTAACCCTTGATGGTACCGGTCAGCATGAGATTGATACCGAAGTTCCCTTCTTCAGCCATATGCTGACGCTTTTCTCCGTGCATAGTCTGTGCGATCTGAAAGTCAAGGCCAAGGGGGATATTGCTGTTGATGATCACCATACCGTGGAAGATGTTGGGATCTGTTTAGGACTAGCCTTAAAAGAAGCACTAAAGGACAAAAAAGGGATTAACCGTTATGGTGAGGCAACGGTACCGATGGACGAGGCCTTGGTCCGGGTTGTTTTGGATCTGTCCGGCCGTTCCTATCTAGTTTACAACGTGGAATTACAAAGAGAAAGGATTGGCAATTTTTCTGTAGAAAACGCCAAAGAGTTTTTTCAGGCCGTGGCGAACAATGCCGGTATGAACCTTCATATTGACTTAATCCGGGGGGACAACGACCACCATATCCTCGAGGCGATCTTTAAGGCCTTTGGCCGTGCATTGCAAAAGGCGGTGGCCATTGAAACACGGGTCGAAGGGGTTTGGAGTTCGAAAAAGGCCCTCTAGCAATTTAAATTAAAGCTTTGGAGCGATGTTGATGACTATTTTTCCTGCGATTGATCTGAAAGATGGGCAATGTGTCCGTCTGGTCCAAGGGCGGGCGGACCGAAAAACGGTCTATTCGGACCAACCGGAAGCGGTAGCCCGTAAGTTTGCCCAGGAGGGTGCGGCATGGTTGCATGTGGTCGACTTGGATGGGGCCTTTACTGGTTCTTCCCGCAATTTGAAGAGCATTGAGAAGATCGCTCAGGCGGTTGATCTTCCTTTTCAGGTCGGCGGTGGACTGCGGAGTCGTGCCGATGTAAAGCGAATCCTGGAGCTGGGTGCGGCCCGGGTCATCATTGGGACGAAAGCAGTATCTGCCCCCGAATTTGTCCAGGAGTTACTGGAGGAATTCGGACCGGAGAAGATCGTTCTGGGGATTGATGCCCGGGAAGGCCGGGTTGCGGTGGAGGGATGGGTTTCCACCGCAGAGCTTTCCGCGGAAGAATTTGGAACAACCATGCGGGAACTGGGGGTTACGACGGCGGTCTTCACCGATATCAGCCGGGACGGTTTACTGGCGGGGCCGAACATTGCGGCTACCAGAAACATGGCGGTTAAAACGGGGCTGGAGATTATCGCTTCCGGCGGAGTCGCTTCACTCAAAGATCTTCAAGAACTAAAGAAATTGGAAGCGGTGGGTGTTTCCGGTGTGATCATTGGGAAAGCCCTTTATAATGGCGCGTTCAGTCTGGCTGAAGCCCTGGCGGTGGTTGGTTGATACGTTAAAAATATAGTGGAGATGGTTAAGATGCAGGTGAAACGGATCATTCCCTGCCTGGATGTGTGTGAAGGGCGAGTGGTTAAGGGCGTCAATTTCGAAAACTTACGGGATGCCGGTGATCCGGTGGAGTTAGCGGTTTATTACGACCGGGCCGGTGCGGATGAACTGATCTTTCTTGACATCAAGGCGACCAGTGAAGGACGGCAAACCATGGTGGATGTGGTCGCGAAAACGGTCCAGCAGATCGCGATTCCCCTGGCCGTTGGTGGAGGCATCCGCGACATCGAGGGGGTGCGCCGGATCCTCAAGGCGGGGGCGGCTAAAGTCGTCATCAGTTCGGCCGCGGTTAAGGATCCGGCATTGCTTACCGCCGCAGCCAAAGAATTCGGTCGCCAACGGATTATCGCGGCGATCGATGCCAAGAGAGAGGCGGCGGGGTTCTGGCGGGTTTATATTAACGGTGGGAAGCAACCAACAGAGTTGGATGCGGTCGCCTGGGCCCGAAAAGTGGAAGCGCTAGGTGCGGGGGAGATTCTTTTAACCAGTATGGACAAGGACGGGACGAAAGATGGTTATGACCTTGAATTAACGGCAGCGGTCAGCGGGCAAGTACAAATACCGGTTATTGCTTCCGGCGGGGCTGGACGCCTTGAACACCTTTGGGCCGCCCTCGACCAAGGAAAAGCCGATGCGGTTCTATGTGCATCCATTTTTCATTACCGCCAATACACAATTGCGGAAGCGAAACAATTTCTTGCCGATAAAGGAGTGAAGGTGCGGTTATGACTGATCAGATCCGTTTTGCTGAAAATGGTTTGGTGCCCGCGATTATCCAGGACCACAAGAGTGGCCAGGTCTTGATGATGGCGTACATGAATGCGGAAGCGCTCAAGCGCACGAAGGAGACCGGTTATACCTGGTTTTTCTCCCGGAGTCGGAATTGTTTGTGGATGAAGGGGGAAAGTTCCGGCCATCGCCAGAAAGTCAAGCAAATCTTGTATGATTGTGACCAAGATGCTCTGCTCATTATGGTGGAACAGACGGGAGTGGCATGCCATACGGGGCATTATTCCTGTTTTTACCGGGATCTCGAGGGAAACGAAATAGAGAATAAACGGGTTGATCCGGCGCCAATGTATGCGGCTGGTCAGGAGGGGCCGGCTATTCTTTACGAGTTGTACAGCCTGATCCAAGAGCGGCGGGAACAGAAGCCGGAAGGGTCCTACACAACGTACCTTTTTAAGGAGGGCATCGACAAGATCCTGAAGAAGGTGGGCGAGGAAAACGCCGAAGTGATCATCGCCGCCAAAAACAATAGTAAAGAAGAATTGGTCTACGAGACGGCCGATCTTTTCTACCATCTAATGGTGCTCCTGGTCGAACAGAATGTTGAACTAGCGGATATATTTGCGGAACTGAGAAAACGACGGTGACGGGCGGAATTTAGAAAGGCAATTTAGAAAGAGCGCCAGTTGTTCGCTGGACTTTATTGAAAAGAAGATGGATTCTGGTTATTGCCAGCGTGAAGAAGCCACATCAAGCCCTTTTGGGGCTTATTGCCAAAAAAGAAACCCCTGTCTAGAGACGGGGGTTTTGTGATCTTAAATTGGTGGCAGCCCCGAGACGATTCGAACGTCCGACACACGGTTTAGGAAACCGCTGCTCTATCCTCTGAGCTACGGGGCCTTTTCTCTATAGCCCTTTAATTATAACAAAATTGATTATGCGATGCAAGGGGGTTCCCGGCGGGCATAGAAAAGCCTCACCGCAGGGTGAGGCGGGACTTCCGTGTCTTTTAGGGGGAGACATCCTTGTCCTTTATCTTATCGGCCAATGGAAAGATAACTTTAGAACATTTGTTTCTTTTGACAACAAATTGTTGCGCGTTACATAGAATAAGAAAGAGGGAGGAGAAAAGGGGGCGAGGTAATGGCGTTAGTAAAATATTCAATTTCTGTAGTAAAGAAGAACCCGTTGCTTAAAATTAAAGTAACGGGAATTTACAATGAAAAGGCGCAAGACATCTACTACCGAAACCCGATAACGGGTGGCTGGGAAAGAATCGAAGGGGAAGGAAAGAAAACAGGTTTGGTGGGAAGCCAAGGTCTTACGGTGGATTTTATTAAGAAAATGACTTATAACCTGAAGACTCTGGCAGACCGTTTTTATGAAGAAAGCAAGGATCTTTTCGGGAGTTCAATCGGTAGGGTAAGCCGGTACTCTTAGTTGTCTATTTTATCCGGTAAGTTGCCCAGCGGGCCGGGTAAAGGCTGGACTTAAGTTGAATGTTAGTTTAAATCGTTAAGTTGGCTTTTAAAGTTTGATGAAGTTTAATCCGTCGTTCTGCTGAATTCGGAATGAAAGGTAAATAAAAAACCAGAGGGTTTCCTCTGGTTTTACTTTTGATGGTGAACAGTAATCAAATTAAAATAAATAATAGCAGAATAATTTATTATTAGTGGCGCGCCCGGCAGGATTCGAACCTGCGACCTTTTGATTCGTAGTCAAACACTCTATCCAACTGAGCTACGGGCGCACTTAAGACAAATATTATAATAACATAACCTATGGGCAAAGTCAAGGTTCAGTATGGAGGTCTTCTTCCTTTTTCCCCGTTATTTTTTGGATAAAAGCTAAGGCTTAGCCAAAACGGAGCTTAATCCGGTTACTGCGGTGGACTTTACAAATAGGCCGGAACCGAGTAAACTTGAATACGAATGAGTTTAGGAGCAAGGGAGCCGCTGGAATGGAAGCGATGGACCGAAAATTTATGGAGGAGGCCTTGCGGGAAGCGGAAAAAGCCTTGGCCCAGGATGAAGTGCCGATCGGCGCGGTCGTGGTCTACCAGGGGATGATTTTTGCCCGTGGCTATAACCAGCGGGAAAGGCTTGGAGACCCGACAGCCCATGCCGAAATTATCGCTTTACGCGCGGCCGCGGCCCGGCGGGGAAGCTGGCGGCTCCACGGGATGACGCTTTACGTAACACTGGAGCCGTGCCCGATGTGCGCGGGCGCAATGGTTAACGCCCGGTTGGACCGGGTGGTTTTTGGCGCTTCCGACCCAAAGGCGGGGGCGGCCGGGTCTTTAATGAATTTAGCCAATGATGAGCGGCTTAACCACCGTTTAGTAGTGACTGGCGGGGTTTTGGCTGAACCGGCCGGCCGCTTACTCACGGATTTCTTCCGGCAGAAAAGGGAGTTTCCAAAGAAAGAGACTTGACCATTGGGCGTATTCTGTGTAAAATATATAAGTGGATTTCCCGTCTAACTATACCAAGAAGCAAGAAAAGGTAAAGTCTGACCGTAGATAGGCCAAGAAGGAGAGATGGCTGAGTGGTTGAAGGCGCCCGCCTCGAAAGCGGGTAGGGGTTTACGCCCCTCGCGAGTTCGAATCTCGCTCTCTCCGCCACTTAATATTTTACGACTTTGATCTGTTTTTTTGCTTTAACTTTTACGGAGAGGTGGCCGAGCGGACTAAGGCGCACGCCTGGAGAGCGTGTAGACGTTAACGCGTCTCCTGGGTTCGAATCCCAGTCTCTCCGCCATAAAAAAATAACCGGTTTTGTAACCGGTTTTTTTAAACCCTTTTCGGGGCGGGAGATTTTGGTTTCTTGTTTTTATGGGGGGAAAATGCTATAATTAACTGAGTTTTGTTTTGACCGTGCTAGACGGGGAGGTAGCAGTGCCCTGTAACCTGCAACCCGCTATAGCAGGGTTGAATTCCGGTGGGAGGCGGCTCTTTGTGATACCGGCTATGGCACGTGGTGTTGAAGATCAGGTCCTGCGCAACGGAGACCGGTGAACCCCGCCAGGTCCGGGAGGAAGCAACGGTAAGCCGACCCCTTCGTGTGCCGCGGGGCAACCTGATTGGAGCTAACGACCATGGTACGATCGGGAGGAGTCCGTCAAAAGCCGGTGCACGGTCAATTCTATTACCCGCCTTTCGAGGCGGGTCTTTATACATATGGATCATTAAAGTTAAGTCGCAAAGTCCAAAAGTAAGAAGGTTTTTTATCCGTGATGGCCAATGAAAAAAAGATGGATAAAGTGAAAATTAAAGCGTTTGCCAAAGTTAATCTGGTTTTGGATGTAATTGGGCGCCGCCCCGATGGGTATCATGAAGTTGAAATGATCCTGCAATCGATCGATCTCCACGATGAACTTGAGCTTATACCAGCGTCAACGGTTTCTTTGGCCATCAAAGGGCAGCGGCTGCCGGTCGATGACCGCAACATTATTGTCCGTACCGTAAAAAAACTATTGGCCCATGCCGGTTTGGCGTCCGGAGTACGGATCTTACTCCGGAAAAGTATTCCGGTGGGGGCGGGATTGGGGGGCGGCAGTGCCGATGCCGCCGCCACCTTGGTCGGTTTGAATCGTCTGTGGGGCTTGGGTTTGTCCCAGCCGGAACTG
Source organism: Hydrogenispora sp. (assembly GCA_012837705.1). Lineage (GTDB taxonomy): Bacteria > Bacillota > UBA4882 > UBA10575 > UBA10575 > Capillibacterium. The sequence goes on along the minus strand of DUQQ01000109.1, from coordinate 87,803 downwards.
GAAAGGATCGGGGCGACGCTTGGTGCGGATATTCCCTTCTGTCTGCGCGGGGGTACGGTTTTGGCGAAGGGAATCGGAGAAAAATTGACCGATCTGCCCTCTTTACCATCCCTTCCGGTTTTTTTAGCCAAGCCACCTTTTAACGTTAGTACCGCCCAGATCTACAAAAACCTTTCTTTGACCGCGGCTGACCACCATCCGGAAGTGAAGCGGATTGCCACCCTGATTCAGCAGGGTGACTACCAGGCGATTCCCCGATATTGGGGGAACCGTTTAGAAGAGGTGACTTTAGAACTTTACCCCGAGCTAAAAACGGTAATGGATTGGCTGCTTAATATGGGGTTGCCGGTGCGGATGTCCGGGAGCGGGCCGACTCTCTTTGTGTTCGGTGCCGACTGGGCACCGAAGCGCCAGGCGCAAGTTGCGGCCACCCTGCGGCGTAAGGGATGGTGGACCTATAACGGCTTCTTAAAGGCCACAGGTCTTGAAGTAAATTAGTAAGCGTGAAGGGGGGGTGTACATGGGAAGAGAACCCTTGGTTCCGATTAAACTTGATAGCTACAAACCCCTACGGGAACTAGTCTTTGAAACCTTGCGCGAAGCCATTATCAAGGGGCAATTAGCACCCGGAGAGCGTTTGATGGAGATTCAATTGGCAGAGGAGTTGGGTGTCAGCCGGACTCCGATCCGGGAGGCGATCCGCAAACTAGAGCTGGAAGGGCTCGTGTTGATGGTTCCCCGTAAAGGGGCTTATGTGGCTACTTTCTCCATGAAAGATGTGGTAGAAGTCTTTGAGATCCGGGGTGCACTGGAAGGATTGGCGGCGGCTCTGGCGGCGGAACGGATTACCGACGAGGAATTGGAGGAGTTACAGCGACAGTTGGTAAAGTCGTCGGAACTAATTGGCCATGCTGATCTTACTGGAATGGTTGAGGTGGATACCGGTTTTCACCAGATTTTGTACCAAGCCAGCCGAAACGAACGTTTAGGGCAGATCATCAACAATTTAAGGGAGCAAATTCAGCGTTTCCGTCAGACCTCGCTTTCTTTTCCCGGAAGAATGAAAAGTGCCTTCGAAGAACACCGCGAGATCGTTGATGCGATTTCGGCCCGCGATCCGGAGTTGGCGCGAAAGTTGGCCCAGGAACACATCGAAAATGCAGAGAACAGCATGATGCAGGTTATCCGGTTGGAAAAACCCAATGTACCGAAAGAAGGATCCTAGGGGTGAGAACGATGGAGGCAATTGTGCTTGGCGGAGGGCGCAATACGGGGTCATTAAAAGATGTTGATCCAACCCCTTATGAAGCCGGGATCCGGATCAACAACCGACCGATGGTTGAATATATTATCGAAGTCCTAGACGAAATGGAAGAGATCGAACGGGTCCTGGTGGTGATTCCTCCGGGGATAGTCTCCCCGCAGAAGTGGACGAAAGTTAAGATTGTTGCCCCTGGTGAAAGTATGATCGATAGCATGGTCCGCGCAGTGCAACATACTCATACAAATGACCATGTTTTAGTCGTTGCTTCGGATATTCCCTTCATTACGAAGGAGGCGATCCGTGACTTTCTTGATAGTTGTCGGCGCCGACCGGCGGACGTCTACTACTCTTTTGTGCCGAAAGCAGCCGTCCTGAAGAAATATCCGTCGACCAAAAGAACATATGTCCGCCTGAAAGAGGGTGTTGTTACCGGTGGTAATATCTTGTTAATCCGCCCCAGGCTTCTCTTGGACTTAAGAGACCGGATTGAACAGGCTATTTCCCTGCGAAAACACCCGTTGAAGCTCTGCCGTTTGCTGGGGTTTAAGTTCGTGGTGAAACTCATTGCGGGGCAGTTGGGGATCGGCGAAATTGAAGCACGGGTCGGCGCAATTTTTAATGTGAACGGGGCAGGGATCCGCTCTTTATATCCGGAGATCGGTGTGGATGTGGATAAGCCAAGCGATCTTTCACTGGCCCGCGGGCTTCTCGGAAAAGGATAAAGCCGTGTAAAGAATATTTTTCACCTTTTTTACCGAATGTTTATGATTGGCAGGATTTCCAGATCTTTTGTCGAAGCATTTATGCGCTGACTTTATTTCCAAAAAGAGGTGAAAATATGAACATCACAGATATACGGCTGAAAAAAATTGATAATGGAAGCAAGATGAAAGCAATCGCTTCCATAACCTTCGATGATGCTTTTGTTGTGCGGGAAATTAGGGTGATTGAAGGCCAAAACGGTCTGTTTGTGGCGATGCCCAGCCGGAAGACGCCGACGGGCGAGTTTAAAGATATCGCCCATCCGATTAATGCGGACGCCCGACAATTGATTCAGAACGCCATCTTAGAAGAATACGAAAAAGCCGAATAAGAAAACAGGTAAGCTTTGGCTATTGACAAATCCTCGATCCATTTGTTATAATAGACTTTGCTTATTGGGGCGTCGCCAAGCGGTAAGGCACGGGACTTTGACTCCCGCATGCGTTGGTTCGAATCCAGCCGCCCCAGCCATTTTATTAAGGTCCTTTGGAGAACTCTGCTTCGGCGGAGTTTTTTTATCTTTTGTGGTCTAAAATATAAAGGGCTTCCAAATTTTTAAGGGGGAAACGCTGTGTCCGAACTGAAAATTGTTGTTTTGGCTGCGGGGAAAGGAACACGGATGAAATCGGAGCAGCCGAAGGTCCTTTTTCCCGTCTGTGGGGTGCCGATGGTCCAGTATGTGCTGTGGGAAGCCGTGAAATTATCCCCGCTACCACCGTTGGTTGTGGTGGGTTATGGAGGAGAACAGGTGATTGCGGCCCTGGGTGACCAGGCTGATTATGTTTGGCAGAAAGAACAGTTGGGAACGGGTGATGCCGTAAAAAAAGCCTGTGTCCATTTGGCGGAGTTTGAAGGCGATCTTCTGGTGCTCTACGGAGATACTCCCTTTATTTCGGCCCAGAGTTTGCAAGCGTTGGTGGATACCCACCGGCGCACTAAGGCGGCGGCCACTGTCTTGACCGCCGAGTTACAAGATCCTACCGGTTATGGACGGATTGTCCGGTCTCCGGAAGGTTTGTTGACGGAGATTGTTGAGGAAAAGGACGCATCGGCCGACGAGAAAAAGATTCGAGAGGTCAATACTGGGATCTATTGTTTTTCCCTGCCGGAACTGCGGGCTGCTTTGGCGGCTTTAAAACCCCAAAATGCGCAAGGAGAGTACTACTTAACAGATGTTATTGCCATGCACGCGGCTGCCGGTAAAACTTTAGCCACAGTTAAAAGTGACCGTCCGGAAGAGATTATGGGTCCGAACGACCGGATTGCCTTGGCCCAGACCGAGGCCATAATGCGGCGGCAGATCTTGGAACGGATTATGGCCTCGGGTGTGACTGTGATCGATCCGGCGACCACTTATATTGATCCCCGGGTGCAAATCGGCCAGGATACTACAGTTTACCCCGGAGTGCTTTTATGGGGCGAAACCCAAATTGGGCCCAACTGTCAGATTGGGCCTTATACCCAAATTGTCTCTTCGCTGGTTGGCGAAGGTTCCCGTGTTGCCTTTAGTAATCTAATCGACGTTACATTAGGCCGGGAAGTAGAGATCGGTCCTTATACCTATTTACGACCGGGAACGCAGGTGGCTGATGGGGCCAAGGTCGGTAGTTTCGTTGAGATGAAGAATTCAACGGTTGGTGTAAAGAGCAAGGTACCCCACCTTAGTTACATTGGTGATACCACCATTGGTACGGGAGTTAACATTGGCGCTGGGACGATTACCTGTAATTACGACGGAGCGCGGAAATGGCCAACGGTCATTGAAGACGGGGCCTTCATTGGAAGTAACACCAATTTGGTGGCGCCGGTGACTGTGGGTGAAGGGGCACTGGTCGGTGCTGGCTCTACCATCACCAAGGATGTTCCGGCCCATAGCTTGACCGTCGCTCGGGCGCGCCAGAGTTTCCGGGTGGCGCCGTTGGCTTTCCAAGTGGAATACGTGGCCGCAGAAAAGCTTTACCACATCCAGATCAACTGTCCCACGGCGGGGGTTAACATTTACTATACCATCGACGGAACAGAACCAATGGAGGATGGTGATGGTATGTGTTATCAAGAAACCATCCGTTTAGCAGCGGGAACACTCTTAAAAGCGAAAGCGTTTAAGGAAGGTTGGATGCCGAGTAAACCTGGGGTGCTAAAAATCGGCGATTGATTTGCCCTAGATTAGATCTAATGATATAATATTTAAATGTTTATGGCTGATAAAGGCGCGAGATGATAGCAATATGGAGGTAGATAGTCATGGATTTAGTGCTTACGGCGACCGTCCGTGAAGAAACCGGGAAAGGGGCTGCTCACCGCCTTCGGCGCGAAGGGTTGCTGCCAGCGGTCTTATACGGAGAAACCCAGGCTAATTTGAGCCTAAATGTGCGTGAAGCACAAAAGTATTTCAACACCAAAGGACTTAACCAATTGATCACGCTTCAAGTGATCAAGGGAAAAAAGAAGGAAGATGTACCGGTTTTAGTTAAAGAGATCCAGTATGATCCGGTCAAAGGGTCGCCATTACATGTGGATTTCTACCAGGTCTCGATGAAACAGAAGGTCGTCGTCAAGGTGCCGGTGGTCCTGGTTGGTGAGGACCAAAGAGTTAACGACGGATCGATCATTGATACTACCCTTTATGAAGTGGAAGTATCCTGTCTGCCTGCGGATATTCCGGCGAAAATCGAGGTTGATATCTCCGGGCTAACAATGAATAACAGTATTACCGTTGGGGATTTACAGCCGCCTGAAGGCGTGGAGTTCTTAACCGACCCAAGCGAACCGGTGGTAGTGGCCCATGCCCCGCGGACGGAAGCAGCTCCGGAGGAGGAAGAGGGCGTAGAGGAAGAAGCTGCCGAACCCGAGCAACAAGAGGAATAACACTGGGGGACAAGAGAATGAAGGAATTTCTCATTGTCGGCTTGGGGAACCCCGGCAAACAATACCAGCTAACCCGGCACAACGCCGGGTTTTTGGTATTGGAGGAATTGGCCCGGTCCTATCGGGTTGGGTGGCAAAAAAACAAAATGTATAGCAAAGCAGTGGTTACCACTGATAATCGCCGTCTCTATCTTGTGAAACCCTTAACCTATATGAACCGTAGTGGTGAGGCAGTAAAGATTTTACTGGATCAGTATCACTTTCCGCGCGAGCGGGTAATAATAATATCTGATGATACGGCTTTGCCCTTTGGGAAGGTCCGCTTGAAACCGCGGGGCAGTTCTGGTGGGCATAATGGATTAGCCTCGGTAATCGCTGTTGTCGGGTCCGATTTCCCCCGGTTACGGGTGGGGATCGGTCATCCTGCTGATCCGGGGGGGATGGTTGATTATGTTTTGGGCCGTTTTACGCCGGAAGAACAAGCAGTGCTACCTGTGATCGCCCGCTGGGCCGCCGGGGCCATCATTGCCTGGTCGGAAGAAGGAATTGAAAAAGCGATGAGTAAATTCAATGGTCCGGTCCCGATTGAATAGAATATTACGGCGTCCGGCACCATATGCTTTTATGACAGCAGGTGTTGGCGCTGCAAACCTTGTGTCATAAATAAACACGGCCAAGAAAGTTGGGTGTCGGCCCTTTCTTTCTGTTTGGTTGTGTTTTCGTGTTTTCTTTTCTTTATTGTTTAGGGGGTTATTACTTGTTCAAACAATTGCTTGAACCACTCCGCGCTTGGGTTGAAACCAAAACGCTCCTGGCCGGTGTACAATCGAAAACAGGGGCGGTTATGGGACAGGGGGTTCGTGGAACGCCCAGTCTTCTGCTGCTTGCTACCCTTTGGCGAGAGCTGGACCAAAAGATGTTGATCGTGACCAGTACACCGACGGCAGCGGACCGTTTAACCGCAGAATTGGCGGCGTTGATCGGTACTGAGTGTTGTTTGCATTTTCCCGCTTACGATCTTTTGGCCCACGAGGAAGCATACGAAAAAGAAGTAGCCGGACAACGCCTTTTTGTCCTCAGCCGCCTTTTGACTGGCGAAAAACAGATTGTGATCACTTCGTGGCCGGCCTTGGTCAGAAAAGTATTGCCCCCACAAGAATTGACAACGTTTATGATCCAGGTTGCCATCGGTGCAGAGCTGGGACGGGACTACTTTCTCCGGCAGCTCGTAACGGTTGGTTACAACCGGGTGTCAAAGGTGGAAGCCCCTGGTGAATTCAGTGTCCGCGGTGATATTATCGATCTTTACCCACTGGATCGACCCCATCCTTTGCGGATCGAATTTTTCGGTGACGAGATCGACTCGATCCGTACTTTTAACCCCGAGACCCAAAAATCCGTGGATAAGCTAGAAGCAATAACGATTCTGCCCGCCCGGGAAGGATTATGGACGATGGAACAGTTCCAAACAGGCCGCCGCGCCATCGAATCCTTTGTTCAGCGCCAAAGTGAACGCCTGCGTAAACTGGAAGCCAATAAAAACTCCCAAGAAGGGGCGGCCTTTTTACAAAAACGTTTTGCCGAGTTACTGGAGAAGATCGAGAACGGTCTGATCTTTCCGGGGATGGACCGTTTTTTACCATTGCTCCACGCAGAACTCGTTCCGTTCTGGACTTATCTGCCGGATGCCCTTGTCGTTCTGCATGAACCGGTGCGGGGGAGTGAATACTTACGGACGCTGGAGGAAGAAAACACCCGGATTATTGGGGGTTTTCTCGAACGTGGGCACATCCTTCCAGAAGAGACCCGTATTTATCTGTCGTTAAATGAAATTCAAGCAAGCTTGGCAGCCCAGGCCCGGCTTCATCTTTCCACCATTAACCGGACCTTGAAAGGGAGCAAAGTTGATTCTGTTCTTAGTTTCCCGATGCGGATGGCCCCCGACTATGCTGGCCAATTTAAAAAGCTGATTCAGGATTTAAAGAAACGGGTGGAAAAACGGTGGACCGTTGTGCTGGGGGTTCCTGGTGTGGAACGCCGACGGAGCTTGGCAGAAGCATTAAGAGCGGAGGAGCTTTTGACCAACGACTGGCCGGACGACGGAGTGTTGGTCCCAGGGCAGATTTATTTGGCCCCATTGTCCTTGGGGGAAGGGGTCGAACTGCCCGCCGATAAACTGTTACTCTTAACCGAAACCGAACTGTACGGCCGAAAACGCCGTCCGAAAAAAGGGAAAGCCCGTTATGGGAAAGAAGGGCTCAAACTTTCCGACCTTGGGGAATTACAGGTTGGGGATTACGTCGTACACGTTAACCATGGTATCGGGAAATATCTTGGGATCAAAAAACTGGAGATCGGTGGTGCCAGCCGGGAATATTTGGAGATTGAATATGCCGATGCGGACCGGTTGTATGTTCCCACGGACCAAGTGGGGATGGTCCAAAAATATTTTGGGCTCGAAGAAAACCCGCCCCGGGTTAACCGGTTGGGTGGTAGCGATTGGCAGAAGGTAAAAAACCGCGTGCAAGAGTCCATTAAAGATATGGCCGATAAGTTGCTCACCCTTTATGCCGACCGTTTTATGGCCAAAGGCTACGCCTATCCCGCCGATACCGTTTGGCAGAAAGAGTTTGAGGAAGCCTTCGTCTATGAAGAGACCCTTGACCAATTGCGGGCGATCGATGAGATTAAAAAGGATATGGAATCCGACCGCCCGATGGACCGGCTGCTCTGTGGGGATGTGGGCTACGGTAAGACCGAGGTGGCAATGCGGGCCGCCTTTAAAGCGGTTACCGACGGAAAACAGGTGGCGGTCCTGGTGCCCACAACCATCCTGGCGCAGCAGCACTTCCAGACCTTCACCCAACGGTTCAGTGGTTACCCGGTGAATATTGGTCTCTTAAGCCGTTTTCAGTCCCCTGCGGAGCAGGAGAGAGTGGTAAAGGGGTTGAAAACCGGGACAATTGATCTGGTGATCGGGACCCATCGCCTCTTATCCAAGGACGTGGCCTTTAAGGATCTGGGTTTGATGATCGTGGATGAGGAACAAAAATTTGGCGTCACCCATAAGGAACGCCTCAAAGAACTGAAGAAAAATGTGGATGCGTTAACCTTGACGGCCACCCCGATTCCCCGGACTTTGCACATGTCAATGATCGGGATCCGCGATATTAGTGTGATTGAGACACCGCCGGAAGACCGTTATCCGGTGAAAACCTATGTTATTGAATACAACGAAGAAATAATCGCCGAAGCGATCCGGCGGGAAATGGAACGGGGCGGACAGGTCTTCTTTGTTTATAACCGGGTCAAGACCATCGACCAGATGGCCAGCTATCTGCAACAGCTCGTCCCTGAAGCGCGGATTGATATTGCCCACGGGCAGATGTCCGAGGACCAATTGGAAGAGGTTATGCTCAGTTTTTATGAAGGAGCCAGTGATCTTTTGGTCTGTACCACGATTATCGAGAACGGCTTGGATATTCCGAATGTGAATACCATTATTGTCTATGACGCCGATCGGTTGGGCCTTTCCCAACTGTACCAGCTCCGGGGGCGAGTCGGACGGAGCAACCGGGTGGCCTATGCTTACTTTACCTTCCGAAAAGACAAACTCCTCAGTGAAGTGGCGGAGAAAAGAATGGCGACGATTCGTGACTTTACAGATCTGGGTTCCGGCCTTAAAATTGCCCAACGGGACTTGGAGATTCGGGGCGCCGGTAACTTGTTAGGGGCCGAGCAGCATGGTCATATTGCGGCCATCGGTTTTGATCTTTACTGCCGCTTGTTGGAAGAAGCCATGACCGAACGGCGCGGGGAGAAAAAACCGGACACGCCGGATCCCACGATTGAAGTTGCCATGGATGCCTTTATTGAGGAAGAGTATATTAGTGATCCGGCCCAAAAAGTTGAGATGTACAAGAAGATTGCCGCCATCACCAGCTTGTTGGAGGCCGATGAGGTCGAAGAGGAGTTGGAAGACCGCTTCGGTGATTTACCAACGGCTACCCGGAACCTGTTGGAGATTGCCCGCCTAAAAGTACTGGCAAAACAACTGGGGATCAGTGCCGTGACTACGGAGCGGGGTGATCTGGTTGCCCGTTTCTTACCGGGCTTAGCTTTGGATGCGGAGCGGATTACGGCGTTACTGGTGGGTTATAAGGGGCAGGTCCGCTATCAACCGGGCCGCCAACCGGTGATGCGCTGGCGGACGGCGGGACGGGAAGCGGCGGACAGCTGGAAACTGGTCAAAGATTCCCTCCTCTACCTGTTGGGTGAGAAGAAGTCAGTTTAAGGAGTATATTCACTGCTGGACCGGGAAATCTAATCATGACAGCCTTCCATCCGGAGCCAGTTACGGTCAAAGCGGTAAATGAATATTCCTGCTCAGCACAGTATATAATATCAATAAATAGCAATAAAGCCTGAACAATGAAAGAAGGGTTAGATTCGAAAACATTGAAGACATTGCACCAAAAGTGGCGGATGGAGGACTTAGAAGAAGGAGGGAAAAAGGATGAAGGCAACAGGTATAGTTCGGCGAATCGATGATCTGGGCCGTGTCGTAATTCCAAAGGAAATTCGCAGAACCCTCCGGATTAGGGAGGGCGACCCACTAGAGATCTTTGTTGACCGCGAAGGTGAAGTGATCCTAAAAAAATACTCACCCATCGGTGAACTCGGGGATTTTGCCAAAGAATATGCCGATTCTTTATATGAATCGACCGGACATATTTCCCTGATTGCCGACCGGGATCTGGTGATTGCGGTGGCGGGTGCCCCGAAAAAGGAGTTTATAGATAAACCGATCTCGAAAGCGGTCGAAAATGCGATTGAAGAGCGGAAGGTTGTTTTGATGCCCACGCCCGGCGAGCATAAATACTGCGAAACCTGTCCGACCTTAGAAGACGAAGGGGAATGTAAATTTACCGCGCAAGTTATTGCGCCGATTATTGCCGAGGGGGATCCGATTGGTGCCGTTATTTTAGCTTCGAAAGAACCTGGGGTGACCATGGGAGATTTAGAGATTAAAGTGGCGGAAACGGCCGCCGGTTTCCTGGCCAAACAGATGGAACAGTAGGAAGAACCAGCAACAAGTCTACCCCGGGCGCCACCCGGGGTTCTTACCTAGTCCCGCGGTCGACTTGCGGCCAACATACTGACCAAACTTGCGAGGACCGTTGGGTTCAGACTTTGGTTACCAAGGGATGAAGTTAAAAGCGGTAACATCCCGATGAGCGACGATAAATTTGGATTAGACGGATTCTTTTGTGCGTTGTTTTTTTCCGGTCCGGTGTAGTTACTGATCAGTTGTAACAACTGATCAGTATTCAGCTCACCCTTTTCGTTAAAGACTTTCACTAAGAGGGCGATCACTTCCTGCCCTTTTGGGCTCAGCTTAGGCGCCAATTCCTGGAAGGCGGCCAGGTCTTCCGGGGGTAAACCCTTTTTTGGCATCGACGGTTGTGGTTTGGCTTGAGCCGCACTGCGCCGGCGGTAGATCCGTTTTTTTGGGAAACTCTTCACCTCATGATCGGACATTGAAGCTTCCTCCTTGCCCCCAGTTTTACGATAGATTATGCGCTTGGCGGAAAGGTGGTGCCTGTCTTGTTACCGCGCGATCAAACTTTTATCGTGGGGCTTCAAGTTCCCAACCGTGCCGATTTGGCGCCTACGGTCCAATCGGTTATCACCAAGTATGGTCAGGATATCATCGGCCGCTTTGGCCTCCCCAGCGCCGAGAAAGACAAGGGTCTGATTGTCCTGTTGATGCAGGAGGCGGAAGCGGTGGGCCGTTTAACTACGGACTTGGCCGAGATGGCTGATTTACAAATAAGAACTGTTGCCTTCGATTAGCGTAAAAAAGCCGGGTTACCGGCTTTTTTTGGTTGGGGAAAGGGTAAATAATCCGGGGCAGGCAGGGGATTTCTAGCAGGATCGCGAAATAACTCAAGGCGAGGGAAGGTGTTTGGGATGAACCCGGACGAGCTGAGAGTTATTCGATCGCGATTAACCGCCATTGGTTATCAGACTAGAGATGCTCTGACGAAAGAGGGCTTTATTCTTCTGGCCAAAGAAGAGCCTTTTCGCCGGAAACTGCTGTTGATCGGGACAAGCTTGCATCCAACGGACCAGTGGCGTGATTTTATCATCAAGACGGTGCTGGCGGAGCGGAACGACCGGACCCAGCTGTCGTTGGCGGTTTTGGTTTTGGCGCTAGGGGAGGAGACAGTAGGGGAAAGCAAGCTCCTGGAATACCTGGGAGAGATGCCTTGGGTCGAGGCGATCTGGGAAAAAGTTGCCCATCAGCTTACCACGGTCAAATCCCATTTTCGTTGGCAAGTTGAAGAGCGGGTCCTTTTTTTGGCGGCCCAGTTGACCGCTGCGGTCGTGACGGAAAAGCCACGGGTTTCACCTGGTTGGCGGGAGGAGGCCAGCGTCCGACCCCGGCTCACCTATTTTCTACTCGTCATTAACTTACTGGTTTTTTTCGGAGAAATCATACGCGGGGGCAGTAATCAGACCGGTGTTCTGATTAGTATGGGCGCGAAATACAATCCCCGTCTGTGGATGGGGGAATACTGGCGGCTGCTGACCCCCCTTTTTTTACATGCGGGCTGGGAACATTTCCTGTTTAATTCCTTTGCCCTTTTTCAGTTAGGCGGTTTGGTCGAACACTTCTTTGGTGAAGGGCGGTTTTTCTGGATTTACTTCGGGGCCGGGCTTTTCGGTACGGTGGCTAGCACCCTATTCCAACCGGATACGGTTTCGGTTGGGGCGTCCGGGGCGATCTTCGGACTCTTAGGGGCGTTACTCTACTTTAGCATCCGCCGGCCGCAAGTGGCGAAGGGGCTGTTCGGCCGCAGGCTCTGGGGCACGTTGGCTCTGAATTTGGTGCTTGGTTTTGTGCTTCCCAGGATTGATTACATGGGGCACCTTGGGGGCTTAATCGGTGGTTTACTCTGGGCATACGCCTTAGGCTTGGGGAAAAACGACCAGATCTCCGGACGTTGGTTATGGCGGGTTCTTCTCGTGTTTGTAATGGCTTTTTCTACGATAAAAGCGATTACACCGCCCCCGAACAAGTGGTATCTTCCTTTGGAGACCGGTCGAATTGCGCTGGAACAACAGGATTACGAAAAAGCCCTCGCGTCTTTAGAAGAAAGTTACCGTTTAAACCCGCATGCGGGGCTGACGCGCGGCCTTTTAGCCGGTGCCTATTTGGCCGAAGGGAGGCAGGCGCTGGTGGATGAAGCGTGGGATGAGGCGGTACACTACCTCGAGCAGAGCCAAAAGTTACAACCCAACGCCCGCGAACCCCGGTCTTTCCTGGCCCGGGCATATCTCTACCGTAGTTTTCACCGCTATAACGCGGGGGATTTGGTCGGTGCGGAGGAAGATTGTTTACGGGGAGTTGCGTTGAACCAGAGGATTGAAGGGTTCCATTATATTTTGGGTGCGGTCTACTACCAACAGGAGCGGTGGACGGAAGCCATTCAGGAATTGGAGATGGTACTACAGATCAACCCGGAGAACCAAGCAGCGCAGGCCCTTCTGGTCGAGTTGAGAAAAGCAAGTGAAAGTATGGAGTAGTTGCCTCCCTTAGCAAATGGGGCAAACGACAGAAGCAAAGCGAACAGAGCGTGAGTTTATTTTGCCGGATGGTTGGCAGGCGCCATTATTCGCGGCGTATGCGCGTTCGTCCGTCCGGTTAGAGCGCGATCGACAAGGGAACGGCCTTATCGGCCGTTTTTTTATGTCGTTATGGTGAAGGGTTCTTAGGGCTAGTGAGTACGTTCGGTAGCCGCAACTGGCACCATGCCTTTGGACTTTTCATATTATGACAATGGTTTGTCGTTTCGCTAAGATACTGGGCTAAAGAATTCAAGTCAGCGGAGAACGCGGCCCGGCTAGGTAAAAACAGGCTAAGGCAATCATCCACACAGGCGAGGCGCGATGTACGATACATGCTACATAATAAGCAACACGAACTATTTTATCGGTAAAAGGAATGAAACGTGAGGGAGATGGGAGTTATGCCCCGTCTGAAGATTTTACCGGTTAGCAGGTTGCCCTTGGGGAAAAGATGGCTGACGGTAGGCGCCCGTGGTCAAGATGTCCGGCAGCTACAGGCGCTCTTGTCCGCATTGGGACTTTACGCCGGTGCGATCCATGGTGAATACGATCTTTTAACCCAGGAAGCGGTGAAATGCTTTCAAAAAGCCTACCGCCTTGGGGTTGATGGGGTATGTGGTCCGGACACCTGCAAGCTTCTTACGGAGAAACGGATTTATAACCGGATTCTCAGAACATGCAGTGAAGGTGAGACCATTCATACCCTGGCCGCGCAGTACGGAGTAGGCGGGCAAGCCTTTAAGGATCCGGTTACCCGCTGTCGTCTTCGTCTGCTTGTCCCTGGTCAGCAAGTTATGATCGAAAAACGAGAACTCATCTTTGGTGTTGAAAACCCCGGGTCACCGGAGGAAACAAGTGGGCCGAATACCGGGGGAAAAAACCTCATCTATTTCAAACCAGAGCGCCTTGTGGCGCGATCGGCCGGATTTACCCCTCTGGGCGGCTCGCCATTGGTGATCGATTTGTCCGGGGAAACACTGTCGCGCCGCGCCAGAAAAGCACTCCGGCGGATACGGCGGGTGGTCAACGCGGAACTGATCTGGTGGCAAAACTTGGATTCCTGTCATCTGCCCGCAACCGCGGAAGCGGACGCCCTCATTGTTTCCGTACCGGTCTCCGTTTCTGACCCCGACGCCCTGGTGGTTTGGCCGCGCCAAATTAAGAAGCTCTTAACCTATTATCCCTGTACACGCCTTTTCATCCATTTCGATCTTCACGGAAAGGTCCGGGACGAAAAGGGGAGCGAACACGACTTAACACCGGTGGAGAAGAAGATGGCCCGCCTTAACCGGATCGGACAAACAAAAAGAATAGGCCGCTATGGTTGGCTTTATTATCGTTACCGGTATAAAGATGAAACCAGAGCGGTTTTCATTCCCGACCGCTTAACCATTAGAGGGATTTTGGACCAGATCGACCGCTTAAATCTGCGTGGGGCGGTGTTCACCGGGTTGGATGAAGGGTGGGAAGGGTGGCAAGAGGAAGGAAACCGCTATTTTCGGGCTACCCCCCGAATTATGGTTATGAAGAAGGGATCATTGGCATAAACATTCTTAGAGCGAAGAGATACGGCCTTAGAAAGGAGGATAAGGCCAAGCGGTATTAGGACGCAAGTTTTGACAAGGAGGGGGTAGGATGTTTACTTGCCATTATGGGCAGGCGGTGATGGAAAGAACCTTACACGCAACCAGTAAAATCCTGGAGGTACAGGGCCAGCTTGAACTGGCCGTAGATTATCCGGAACTGGAAGCGGTCGTTGCAACCCACGGATACTTACGGGAGATTAAAGGTGAAATCACCGGCAACAAACTGCTTTTATCCGGGACGGTCGATCTCCATCTGGTTTATCGGGGTAAGGAGAGTGTGGACCGAGTTCCTGTGTATGGAATGGTGTGGAAAGGGACAGAAGGTGTGATCGTCAACGGGGAGGTTGACTTGTCCGATCTGGAGGCGAACTGGGATTGGCAGGTGCGGTTATTAAAAACCAAAGTGCAACCGGAGGCCGACCGAACGCTAAAATACCATTTGGAATTGGAAGTCCGGCTGCGTGCTCATGAACCGGTGGCCGTTGGTTTTGTTGATCAGATCGAAACCGAAACCCCGATCCATACGGAAGTTGAGCATTTGTTGGTCGCGGAACCTCTTTTGCAAACCTATGTTAGTCGGGAGTTTAGCAATACTTTTGCGCTCACCTATCCGCGATCGCCGCTCAGTCGTTTCATTAGTTGTCAGGTCTTTCCGGTGCATTCCACCGCTTCGTTCGCCAAAAACCGGGTTATCATCGAAGGAAAATTGGAGATGCAATTGGTCTATGCGACCCTAACCGAAGATGGACAAGAGGGTGGTCTGGAAACCCAAAAATGGACTGAAGAAAACGGCGGTGCGCTTCCCTTTCAGATCACTGTTGAAACACCATTGCCGGAGGAGCCTTCAATCTACTACGAACTCTGGGTAGAGAGTGTGGAATGTACTTCCACCCACCCAGAAAGTTGCCGGGTACAAGTCCAGATTGGGGCCGATGTGTGCCTAACCAAAACCCGACAAGTAAAGGCTTTTATTGATGTATCGGCGGCGGAGAAGGGGATCATCGATCTTAAACGGGAGATCGGCTCCTGGATCGAAGTCATTGAGGATGCCGAACGCTTCTTTGTAGTGGAAAAACTGCTTACACTTCCGGAGCAACGGGCAAACATCAATAAAATCTTGCAAGTTTTGGTTACGGACCCTAGAATCCAGTGGGAACTGGACCACGACCAGTTGATCGTCGCAGGAGAAGCCCTTGCTACCCTCCTTTACCAAGGGGAAAGCTTAGGAGAAGAAGGAGAGGCGATTACAGCGGCCAGTTGGGGGCAAGGGGCGACAGAGGTGTTAACCTTCGGAACCACGTTCGACCTCCCGGGAGTGGAGGAAGGGATGCAAGCCCGAGTCTTCCTTAATCCGCAGCGGCCCAATGCAGAACTGGTAGACGAAAGAACGGTCAAGCTTGTTTGGGAGTTTAAGGCGATGATTACGGTAACGCAAAATCGCGAATTAGCATTGATTACCGATAGTGCCTTGGTTCTGCCGGAGGATGGACCAAAACCAAGTATGCTATTTTATGTAGTTCAGCCGGGAGATACGTTATGGACCATCGCCCGCCGCTACAATACGACCATGGCGGCCCTGGCCAAGACGAACCAGTTGACTGGTGCCGACCAAGAACTGGTTTTTGGGAAAAAGCTCCTGATTCCAAAGGCACCGTTTGCAAACTAGAGCAGGAAAGGGAGAAAAGAGGCAAAAGACGCCGTAAGGCGTCTTTTTTTCGGCCCTTTTTGCGGAGGGGCTAGTCCTTGACAACCATCTGGAATTAGCTTATATTATTGAGATGTAGGTAAAAACCGGAGTTCCATTTCCAGAACTGCTTTGAGTTATGATTTGGTGTTGAGATGGAGGTGAAGAGATGCCGACCTACGACTATAAGTGTTCAAAATGCGGCCAGTTCGAGTGGTTTCAAAAGATCACCGAGGATCCGTTGACGGTGTGTCCCCATTGTGGCGGAGAAGCTCAACGTCAGATCAGCCGTAATGTAGGGATTATCTTTAAAGGGAGCGGTTTTTATATTACCGACAACCGGAATCCGAGTGAACATAAGGCCAGTGACCAATCTTCGTCGACAAGCGAACAAAAGGTTTCATAAATTACAGAAAGGTCCCTTCTTCAGGTGACCTTTCTTTTAATGACTATATTCTATTTTAAAGGGGGGAGCAACGTGGCGTTAGTGGGGAAAAATGAGCGGAGTCTCTTTTTCATTTTAAAGCAGACGGTTGTTGACATTTACCACCACTTAGGTTACTCGATGCTTGTTAGTGTCATCTGGTTTATAGTCTTCTTCCCTTTTGCCGTTACGCTCTTTAATGTACTGCTTAATGCCTTGGAAACCCAAGAGCATCCGTTGAATCTATTTCTTTTCCTGGGTATGCTTGGCGTGCCCTATGCGGCTTTCATTCTCGGACCGGTCCAAACCGCCCTGTATTCCCAGATGGATCAGGTGATCAACAACGAGGCTGAATTCAAAGGGCTGTGGGAAGGGTTCCGGAAGCACTATTGGTCGGCGGCTGGGGTTTATGCGCTCTATACGGGCGTACTCCTTTTTTGCCTGGTCGATCTGGTCATCTGTTTTTTTGTGTTAAATCAGTTTGCCCTCAAGATCTTAGGATTTTTCCTATTTTATCTTTTTCTCTTTTTGGTCTTTGCCACCCTTTATTTACCGGGGTTTCTTGTGTTCCAACGTAATACGGTGAAAAAGGTCATTAAGAAAACCTTAATTATATTTTTGGACAATACTTTACTGACCATTGGGGTCTTCTTAATTTTGATCTTGGTTGGGATCGCCTTTACGCTGATCACCCCCTTACTCTTGCTCTTTTATGGCAGCTTTTTACAGGTATTGATGATCCACTTATTCCATGGTGTGATGGCGAAGTATCCGGATCCCGTTGCTCCCACCCAGGAAGGGTGAGCTGGTTTAAGCCAGACCGCAAGATTGGTTAGGGTTCACGAAAAGGTTAATGCTAAAAATAACTTGATAGAGATTCTTTTAAAGCTAGGGGGATAATAGTGGCTAAATATATTTTTATTACCGGAGGCGTAGTCTCCTCGTTGGGGAAAGGGATTACAGCGGCATCGATTGGACGGCTTTTGAAGAGCCGGGGTGTAAAAGTTAGTATTCTAAAGTTTGATCCCTATATCAACGTTGACCCGGGAACGATGAGCCCTTACCAACATGGTGAAGTTTTCGTCACCGACGACGGGGCGGAGACTGATTTGGATTTAGGCCATTACGAGCGGTTTATTGATGAAAACTTATCGAAGAATAATAATGTGACGACCGGTAAGGTCTACTGGTCGGTCCTGAACAAAGAGCGGCAGGGTGCTTTTTTAGGGGGTACCGTACAAGTCATCCCCCATATTACCAACGAGATTAAAGACCGGATTAAACTGGTGGCGGAAGAAAGCCAAGCTGATGTGGTGCTCGTTGAGATCGGCGGTACGGTCGGCGATATTGAAAGTTTGCCTTTTTTGGAAGCGATTCGGCAGTTTAAATCGGACGTAGGGCGCGATGATACCATGTATATCCATGTGACCCTGGTTCCTTACCTTTCTGCTTCTGCTGAACTGAAAACCAAGCCGACCCAGCATAGCGTGAAAGAGTTACGGGGGATCGGAATCCAACCGGATGTTATTGTCTGCCGGTCGGAACGGCCAATTCCAGAAGACCTGAAAGCAAAGATTGCCCTTTTCTGTGATATTAAACAGGATGCAGTGATCTCCAATCCAGACGTCGATACCATCTATGAGGTGCCCCTTTGCTTGGAAAAAGCCGGTTTGGACGAGTTTATTATTAAACGTCTCGGTTTAAACTGCGGAGACCGGGATTTATTGACGTGGCGCGCCTTTGTGGAAAAAATGAAAAATCCCCGGTATGAAGTGGATATTGCTTTGGTCGGAAAATACGTAACGCTACCCGATGCTTATTTAAGTGTGGCGGAAGCTTTGCACCACGCCGGAGTAGCCCACCAGACGGCGGTAAGGCTCCACTGGATTGATGCGGAGAAGGTCGAAGCGGAAGGCGCAGCAAAGCACCTTACCGGGATGGATGGGATCTTGGTCCCGGGTGGTTTCGGCTACCGGGGCGTTGAAGGGAAGATCGCGGCGGCAGGCTTTGCCCGAAAAGAGAAGATTCCTTATTTAGGGATCTGTCTTGGTCTCCAGTGTGCGATCATTGACTTTGCCCGTCATGTTTGCGGTTTGACGGACGCCAATTCTTCCGAGTTCAAGCCGGAGACGGCCCATCCGGTGATCGATCTCCTGCCAGAACAGAAAGAAATTGAAAACTTGGGTGGAACCATGCGCCTGGGGTTGCAACCGATCCGTCTCCAACCGGGGAGTAAAGCCTATGCTATTTATGGCCAGGAGGTAATTGAGGAACGGCACCGTCACCGCTACGAAGTGAACAATCATTATTATGAACAGCTTAAGGAGCATGGTATGTTGATCAGCGGGGTGTTGGTCGATAAAAACTTGGTGGAGATCATCGAGCTTCCGGAACATCCCTGGTTTATTGCGACCCAGTTCCATCCGGAGTTTAAATCAAGGCCGCACAATCCCCAACCGCTCTTTTCTGGTTTTATCGGTGCTGCTTTAGCCCAACGCAGCGGGGAGCGGTAAAAAAGAAAAGGGCGTAGCAGAAAGGAAGGGTGACCAACGGGAGGGGTAAGATGGAGACGCCGAATCCGCTTTCTGGGCATAAACTTGTGAAAAAGGTGAAGTTCCAGCGGGGAAAAGGGAACCTTCCGCTACAAGTGGTCCGGATCATCTGTAGCCCAGTATTACTCTTCATCGATATCTTCCGGCCACGACCGTCGCATCCGGTTTTCCGGGCTTTTCTCTGGTTTATGCTGGTGCTTTCTCTCCTCACGACCGGGTTGTTCTTTTGGCTTGACCGTCAGGAGATCCAATTGGAGCGCATCTTAGGGGCCTACTTTTCCTATTCAGCCGGGGCAATTCCGGTTAGTACGGAAATGCAAGAGCTCATCCACCGCTATGCCCTCTTGTTTAATGTCAGTCCCCAACTGGTGACGGCGGTGATCCAAGTGGAAAGCAGTTTCAACCCCGAAGCCTATTCACCGAAGGGGGCCTGCGGTCTGATGCAGTTGACCCCTTTAGTGTGGCAGGCTTATAACCCGGATTCGGTGTGTAATGGACGACACCGGCCGGGAGAGAAGAAACACGGCCGGGACTGTATTTTTAACAGCGAAGCGAATATTGCCACCGGCGTACGTTATCTGAAAGAGCTCATTGACTACTATGATGGGGATACCGGTCGGGCGTTGGAAGCATATAATGCGGGACTGACCAATGTTAATCTGGAAAAACACCGCCCCAAGTACAAGGAGACCCGGGCTTATCTGGGGCGGATCGCGAAGCTGTTGGCGACCGATGAGACGGCCAATTTTGTCAATCTTTATGACCTGAACAGTCGCGGCCGTGGTGTGCTGCGTGGACTCTTCCTCTTTTCCACGTTGCTATGGGCGCTATTTTTGATTTGGGTGAAAAAACACCGTGCTTAGCTGGCAAACATCTCCTGATCTCCCTTGTGGCCAGGCATAATTTCCGCACAGGCACATAAAAGATGAATAAACAACGGGGAAGGCGGGCACGAGGATGGAAGGGATTGGGTGGCAAATCAATGCCCTGATGTTTTTATTCTTGACCGGTTTGGGGTGGGGTCTGCTCTATGATGGCTGTCTTTTTTTCTTTACGCGCCGACGGCAAGTGGGCGACTTCTTTTTCTGGGTCTTTTCGATCTTTCTGATCTTTCCGGTGCTCCTTTTTACGACCGGTGGGGAGTTACGTGTCTCTTTCGGGATCAGTTTAATGGTTGGTGTGGCCTGCTACCGGTGGGTCTTTCATCCAGCGATTTATCTTTATTTAAAACTGCTAAAAAGAAAACTCCGTCGCCGACGGGGGTTTTTTTAGCAAAATTTAGATCAAGGGCAGGAGTGAGCGGTCGGGAAGCGAAATAGATAAAAGTTAGACTTCAATTTTCAAAGCGAAGGCGGGAGCGGCAACGGAAAGGTGGAACGGAAGGGGAGAGCAGGATGGACCGGGTTGTTTATTTTCCGAAGCGGATGCAAACGGAAGATAGACGGAAACGGTTTAAGGTGAAGGGTTTGTCCCTTTTCTTGCTGTTCCTTTTTTTAATCTTGATCTACCAGATTGGGAGCGGACTTTATCGTTATTTTATTTATAACCGCCGCCTCCACGAGGCCCAGTCTCTGCTTAAGGAGAAACAACAGATCATGGAGCGCCTGGAGATGCAGTTGCGGCAGGCTGAATTTAATAGTTTGGTGGAGACAGAAATAAGTCGGCTTCATTGAAGGCCGTGGGGAATAGGCTTTTTGCTTTGTAAAACAAAAAGCGGAGAAGGAACGAAGAAAGGGTGCAGTTTAAAACATTGGACCTGATTAAGCAATTAGCTTCGGAACTTGAACTCAGTATTGATCAGGTGAACCGAACGGTTAAGTTATTCGAAGAAGGCAATACTTTGCCGTTTATTGCCCGCTACCGCAAGGAAGTCACGGGCGGGCTGGATGAAGAACAGCTCCGGCGGTTAGAGGAACGCCTGGGTTATCTACGGAACTTGGAAGCGCGCAAAGAAGAAGTTTTACGGAGTATTGAGGAGCAAGGGAAACTCACTCCCGAGCTAGAGCAGGCGATTAAAGCGGCCACGATCCGCCAGGAAGTGGAGGACTATTACCGGCCCTTCCGTCCTAAGCGGCGGACAAGGGCAACAAAGGCGAAAGAACAGGGTTTAGAGCCTTTGGCGGCGCTGATCTGGGCCCAGGAACTGACGACCGGTGATCCGGAGGAAGTGGCGGCGGCTTATCTCCGCCCCGACCTGGGGGTGGAAGAACCGAAGCAGGCCCTGGCGGGGGCGCTGGATATTATCGCCGAACAGATTGCGGACCAAGCAGAATGGCGGCGGATGATCCGGGATTATTTATGGGAACATGCCCTGATCGCTTCGGAAATGAAGACGGACGAGGCGGAAGCGCAGGTCTACCGGCAATACCATCAATATACCGAACCAGTGAAGCGGATTCCACCCCATCGGATCTTAGCCTTGAACCGGGGTGAAAAGGAAGGGCATTTAAAGGTTGGCCTTCAATGTGATCAGTCCCCTATTCTCCGCCGTATGGAAGCGTTGGTCCTCAAAGAACAGGCCTGTATTTTCACGCCTTACTTGATTGCGACCATTGAAGATAGCTTCAACCGTTTAATTTTCCCCAGTGTCGAGCGGGAGATCCGCGCGGCTTTAACGGAAACTGCTGAAGAGCACGCGATCAAAGTGTTTGGGCTTAACCTGCGTCAATTATTATTACAACCACCCGTCCGCGGCAAGACGGTCTTAGGGATCGATCCCGGCTTTCGGACCGGCTGCAAAGTGGTGGTGATCGATCCGATCGGACGGGTGCTGGCGGCGACGACGATCTATCCCCACCCGCCCCAAGGGGAATGGGATAAAGCGAAAGCAAAATTAACGGCGTTAATCATGGAACATCAGGTCGATTTGGTGGCCAGCGGGAACGGAACCGCGGCCCGGGAGACCGAGGAACTGGTTGCGGCGACTTTAGCTGAGATCGAGCGCCCGGTTTATTATACGATCGTCAGTGAAGCCGGGGCTTCTGTTTATTCGGCTTCTAAGATGGCCCGGGAGGAGCTACCCGAATATGATGTGGCCATGCGCGGTGCGATCTCTATTGCCCGGCGTTTACAGGATCCCTTGGCCGAACTGGTCAAGATCGAACCGAAAGCCCTTGGTGTGGGGGAATACCAACACGATGTGAACCAAAATCGCCTCGGTGAAACGCTTAAGGGCGTTGTCGAGTCGTGTGTTAACTATGTTGGTGTTGATCTCAATACGGCTTCCGCTTTTCTACTACAAAATGTGGCGGGGATCGGACCGGCACTGGCCCGTTCCATTGTGGCGTACCGTGAAGAGAACGGTCCTTTCCGCCGACGGGAAGAACTCCTTAGGGTCAAAAGATTAGGAAACCACGTATATACGCAAGCTGCTGGTTTTTTACGCTTGCCGGATGGCGAGTATAGTCTGGAGAATACGGGAATTCACCCCGAATCGTACCACGTGGCGGAAGCTCTTTTGGCCTCGGTTGGCTACGGGAGCGCGGATTTAAAGAACCCCAGCCGTCTAGCGGCGTTGCGGGAAAAGCTGAAAGCCCTTGACTTGGCGACCATGGCGGCACAATTAGATACCGGCCTTCCCACCCTGCAGGACATCGTCGATGGGCTCTGTCGCCCGGGGCGGGACCCCCGCGAAGAGTTACCGGGTCCGGTTTTCCGCCGTGATGTAAAATCGATGAACGATCTAAAAACCGGGATGATCTTAAACGGAGTGGTCCGGAACGTCGTTGATTTTGGCGCTTTTATCGACATCGGGGTTGAACAGGATGGACTTGCCCATATTTCGGAATTGGCAACGCGGTATGTTCGCCATCCGTTGGATGTCGTCTCCATTGGGCAAATGGTAAAAGTGCGGATTCTCAGTGTTGATCCGGAGCGCAAGCGCATCGCCCTTTCCTTGAAAGAAGTCGAATAAGGTAATATTTATTTGTACAAACTTGACAACACATTTTTAACTGGGATATAATATAATATATTAGTTTGGAGAGCATTCTCTAATAAAAGGGGAGGAAAAAACTGAATATGTCTTTTGCGGTGGGCCAGGTTGTGGAAGGGAAGGTCACCGGAATCACCAATTTCGGCGCGTTTGTGGAACTTTCGCCAGGAATGACTGGATTGGTTCATATTTCTGAAGTGGCGGATGTTTATGTTAAGGACATCAAAGAGTTTGTGCAGCTTAACGACCAAGTTAAAGTGAAGATTTTATCGATGCAAAACGGGAAGATTGGTCTCTCGATCCGTCAGGCCCAACCGAAGCCAAGCCGACAAAACCAGCAGTCCTTTGAGGATAAACTTGCGAAGTTTTTAAAGGATTCTGATGAACGCCAGTCCGACTTGAAAAGAAGTATGGATTCGAAACGTGGGGGAAGAGGAGGAGGGCGTTTAAGCCATTTTTAAGGGGAATTATTCGTCGGATTAAGCGGGGATAAAAAAAGGATCTTGATTAAACAAGAAATTTGTATTATAATCTAGTATGCAGTTGTTAATTGGCGGTGTAGCTCAGTTGGTCAGAGCATACGGTTCATACCCGTAGCGTCACTGGTTCGACTCCAGTCACCGCCACCAAATATGCGCCATTAGCTCAGCTGGTAGAGCAGCTGACTCTTAATCAGCGGGTCCTGGGTTCGAGTCCCCGATGGCGCACCACTAAAGAATGAAAGACCGTCCGAAAAGGACGGTTTTTTTGTTCAAAAAAAAGATTAATGTGCTTTTTAATGATATAATTAGTGACGAGAGGAAGCGTACGAAGGATTGAAACATTTGCTTTACATAAAATAACCCCTCTTAAACAGGAAAAACCACTTCCCTTTGCGAATTACACAGAGAAAAGCTTTCCGTGGGAAGAGAGTGGGAGGATTATAAGATGGATCTGAGCTATACTCCATCGTCCTTTCCGGAAAAAGCCGTACCCGAATTACTAGAGAATATCTTCACCTATGCGGCCGAAGGAATGGTCTTGCTTGGACCGGATTATAAGGTAAAAAGGGTTAGTGATCGTTTTATCCGGCAGATTTCGACACCGATCCGGAATTGGCATGGAGTCGGTATCAACCAGCTTATCTCCGATTTCGATCCGAAGTTACGTGGCCTTTGTAACCAGGTGAAGGAGAGGAAGGAACCATTTATTACGGAAACCCTGAAGATTCTTCCGCTCTTCGGTTGGGACCAAGCTTTTGCCGGATGGTTACTTTTGTTTTCAGAAGGTTGGGAAGGTGATTTTGGCTTTCCCACCTTACCTGGGGACCAAAGGGCCGACGACCAAGGGCAGGCCAACCAAAAACTCATTGATGCTCTCCAAAAACGCCGGATTGAGCAGCTCCTCTCGGCAGAAGTGGTGCTCAGTAATTTACCGGTCGGGATTGCGGTGTACGATAGCGTTGCTTTGCGGCTTCAATGGGCGAACTCCGTTTACCGGGGGTTCTTGGAGGAGAACAAGAACGCATTAGGGCGTACTATCTTTGAAACGATCCCGGGTGCCCAAGAAAATGGTCTGGTCCGCGCTTGTGATAATGTGGCTATGACGGGGGAGCCCTTTGTTGCTACTGAATTTCGGATTGACGGTTTTAAGCGGGGGGTTGTTTACTGGCGTCTAACCATTATCCGTTTGGAGCTGGATGAGTCCGAAGCGCCCGTGCTTTTATTTATCGTTGTTGATGTAACCGAACAGGTCAAAACCGGGGAGCAAAGGGATGAGGGGGGAGTAGTTTCCCGTGAGAATACCCACGGAAAACAGGCGGTGCAAACGGTGCACGATCGGGCAAGAATCCTGACCATCGAGCACAAGGTACGGACCGAGGCCGAGAGGCAGGATATGCAGAAACAGGTCCTGCTTGATAATATCGGGGAAGGCGTTTTGGTGATCGCCCCTAATGGCCGCTTGCTAATGGCCAATAAAGTAGCTTTGGAGATCAGCGGCGTTCAGGGGTGGCCAGAGACGATTGAAGAGCTGCTTTCACCGGCTGCTTTATTCCGGAACGACGGATCGCGGCTGGCGTTGAACGAACTGCTGACCCCACGCCTGCTGGCGGGCCACTACTTTACCGATGAAGAGTACCGATTAAAGCGGGCGGACGGGACGGAACGGCGCCTTTTAATCAGTGGAAATGCGGTCAAAGACCGCCAGGGGCAGATCTTCATGAATCTGGTCACCATCCGGGATGTGACCGAATTACGGAACTTGGAACAGATTAGGGAGGATTATTTACATATGGTCTCCCACGATCTCCGTTCTCCGCTGGCGGTGATCTTATCCCATGCTCAGCTGTTGGGGTTAATGGCGAAAGAAGAAACTAGAATAGCCAATAGCGCACAAGCGATTGCAGATTCCGCCCTTCGGATGAATAATATGATCGCTGACCTTGTTGATTCGACACGAATCGAATCGGGGCAGTTGGTCCTGAAGACGGTGCGGATCAACTTGGACCGGTTTATTCCCGATTTTTTACTACGGATGCAGGGCGTGATCAACGTTGAGCGTATCCGCCTGATCAAGGGGGAACCTTTACAAACGGTTGTAGCCGATCCCAATCGTTTGGAACGAATCTTTGTTAATCTATTGTCCAATGCTTTAAAGTATTCATCGCCTGAAACCATGGTTGAGATCGCATTAAGGGTCGACGGTCCGCAGGTCGTTATTGCCGTTCGAGATGAAGGGCAAGGGATTAGCCCGGTAGATTTACCCCGGATCTTCGACCGGTATTACCGGGTGCAGGCCTCCGACGAAGAAGGAATCGGGTTAGGCCTCTACATCGTGAAAAAGTTGGTGGAAGCCCATAACGGAACAGTCTGGGTTGAAAGCGTCCTCGGGCAGGGCAGCACTTTCTATTTCACCCTCCCGGTTGCGCCCCAGGAGGAAGCAGAGTAAAATAACGGGTCGTGCTGGAAAGAGGAGTTCTAGAACTGGTGCCGAAGAACTCGCCTAGTATTACGAGGATAATCTAATAAAGGAGATTCCCGGAAGATGAAAAGTCGTCGTTTTTATTGGAGCTTTTTTTTTGGTATGATGTTGATGCTGGTTGCACCATCTGTTTTGGCTATTGAACCGGGAGAGGCAGAACCTTTTTCGGGACCGGAAGCGCCAGAATTGGCCACTGAACGCGACTGGTTGGAGCCAGCTGCAGTGGAGGAGATTCCAGAGGCGATTGGTCCTGCGTGGATTGTGGAAACCGGGCCTCTCCTCTGGTACGGAATTTCCCCGCGGGAGGGCTTTATGGTGACGTTCGATGCGGGCGTAACCTGGGAAGCTCGGAACGAAGGTCTCCCTTCCCGATTGCTGGCGGGGGTAGAACATCCAGCGCTGCTCACCGCGATCGGCGTTGATCCGGCGCGGCCCCAGCGGGTAGCCGTGACGACCGCGGCCCAGATCTTTCTCTCTGAAGATTACGGTGCAACTTGGCGGCACATTCCCTTTAACAACGGTAGCGTGATCACGGCGGTTGCGCTCGCGCCCGAAAATGAAGCCCAAATTATGGTTGGGACCTCGTTTGCGGGCTTTTATGAAACGACGAATGCTGGCCGTAACTGGACAAAGCTGTCCGGGAATTTAAGTTTTCTGCAGCAGACGCCTTATGAGGAAGAGATTGCCGCTTTAGCCTACCATCCTGAGAATCCAGACAAGCTCGTTTTGGCTTGCGGTTTTGGTAATGGGCTCTATCTTTACAATAAAGCTTTAAACATCTGGGAGGAATTAGCGACAGGGGACACTGGTCGGCGTTTGGTCAAGAACCTCCTTTTCCAGCAGGTACCGCGCCCTACGGAGGCGGACCCTTCCCCGTCGTCAGCTTGGTGGTTGCAGATTACATACGCTGATGGGATCGAAGTATACTCTTGGCCCGCCTTTGAACTGGTATCGA
Organism: Hydrogenispora sp.; assembly: GCA_012837705.1. Taxonomy (GTDB): domain Bacteria; phylum Bacillota; class UBA4882; order UBA10575; family UBA10575; genus Capillibacterium. The sequence goes on along the minus strand of DUQQ01000109.1, from coordinate 61,178 downwards.
TTGTAACCGCGCCGTTTCCTCCGGTAGTGGACCCGGCGAAAGAAGAGCGACGGGCTCTTGCTGCTGACAAATACGGGCTCTATGTACGTTCCGATTTTGCCTCTGGTCGGCGACTGGAAAACCACATCCAGTTTATGAAGAGAAATGGTTTAAACGCCATGGTGGTTGACTTTAAAGACGACATGGGCTATATCACCTATGACACCGGAGTTGCTTTTGCGCACCAAATTGGTGCTGTCCTGAAACGTTTTGAAGCCAAAAGGCTGATCCAAAAAGCGAAGGAAAACGGGATCTATCTGATCGGCCGTTTGGTGGTCTTCAAGGACAGCCGACTGTACCATTACGATAATTATCGATACGCAATCTGGGATCGTAACGGCGGTGGACCCTGGCGCCATCTGGTGGCAGCCCGGACGGGCGACGGTGCGACCACATATGAGCAGCGGGAACACTGGGTTGACCCCTATGCCCAGGAGGTTTGGGAGTATAACCTGGCGATTGCGGAAGAGTTGCAAGCCTTGGGTGTAGATGAGATCCAGTTTGATTATATCCGCTTTCCCACCGACGGAAACTTGAGCCGTTGTTATTACCGGTATCAACCCCATGGTGCCCGGCGGGTTGATGCCTTAGAAGGCTTTCTCGCTTTGGCCCGGAAGCGGCTGCAGATTCCAATCAGTGCCGACCTTTACGGTTATCACTGCTGGTATCTGATGGAAGGATTGACCGGGCAGAACATTCGCGTATTTGCCCAGTATGTAGATGCGATCTGTCCCATGTATTATCCCTCCCATTTTCCGGCCTCCTTTCATCCCGTAGATTATTTGGAACGGGCCGAGTATATTTACCGGGAAGGTTCGTTTCGGGCGCAGGCTTTGACAGAGGGAGAAAGTATTATCCGCCCCTATGTGCAAGCCTTCCGTTTAACCGGGCGAGAATTAAGGATGACCGCGCCCGTTTATAGTGAATACCTGATTAAGCAGGTTATGGGAACGCTTGCTTCGCCTGCTTCCGGTTTTATCTTATGGAATAACTCCAATGATTACTATATGGTAAGGAGACCCTTGTCTGATATAATTTACCAGCTTGCCGAATAGAGGGAAATTCGGTCCCATTCACGAAATGGGCATATAATCGACGAAAGGAGTCGCATCAGAGATCAGAAGGGAGGAAACAAACATGAGAAAGTCCTTTTTCGTCGGTTTCCTGGTTATTTGTCTGTTACTTATTTCCCAGGTTGCCTTAGGCTTTAGCACGCCAGAGGTCCAAGCACGAGGCGGCGAGACCACCTTAATGTTTGTTGGGGACAAAGGTTTGCAACTGAGCACCGAATACGGCGTTACTTCAGAAGTCGGGTTATGCGTGGCAATCAGGAAAGACGCGACTAAAGTCGGCGCCAAGTATGAATTCGATTCTAATCTCGCCTTGCTTTTAGGCGCGATCGATCAGGCCCCATTTATCGGCGCGAATCTCTTTTTGCCGCTCGACGAGTACATGGGGTTCATTGGCGACCTTAGCCTTTCCCTGGCCAGCAACCGCTTGTCTGCCCAATTGGAACTGGGTGTGGTTTTGGACTTGGTTGATAACCTGGATCTCCGGGGTGGGTTGTTGGCGGAAACCGACCAAGACGGGAAAAATTTTAGTTTTCAGATTGGATTAGGTGTTAACTACTAATACCGCTCTAAGGATGAAACTAGCGGAGCACGGTGTCATTGCCGGATGGGCAGACGGCCTGTTAGTCGACGTACCGGGTCAAGCCCCGGAGTTTAAGATTGGTTTATTTAGATCGTTTGGTTGGCATTGTTTTCGATTGAATTTATCCGTAGGTTCTGCTAAAGTATACTAGAAATACAGGCAGAAAAAGCATTGTTTAAGTACGAATTAAAGTAGGTAAAGACGAAAAAGGGGCCTGGCTAAGGACCCTTTTTTTCGAGCATAATGGGGGTAGTCGGGAATAAACATAATGGAACTTAAAACCGGTCGTAGCGTTTGATTAAGTGACACGCAGTCGCTCGTGCTGACTACAGTTAACGCTACAAAGGGTATTATATGACTTGAGGAGAAGACCCTTGGCTCTTGGCGGAGCGGCGAGAAGGAGGATGAGAATGAACATTTTGATCGCCATTTTGGCTTTGAATCTCATTGTGATCTTACACGAATTAGGCCATTTTTTAGTGGCGAAAGCAGCAGGAATTAGGGTCTTGGAATTTTCACTCTTTTGGGGGCCAAAGCTGCTCAGTAGAAAGAAGGGGGAGACCACCTTTTCCCTCCGGCTTTTACCAATAGGCGCTTTTGTTCTTTTGGAAGGGGAAGAAGAAGCTTCCGATAATGAGCGGTCTTTCAGCAACAAACCATTGGCGGTCCGAATGGCGGTTGTTGCCGGAGGCCCAGTCATGAACTTCCTTGCCGCCCTGGTTTTTATTAGTGTTGTCTTTGCCGTGATCGGGTACAGCTCAATGGTTCTAGGCCCAGTTTCCCCCGGCTCACCTGCCGCCGAAGCTGGATTGATGGCTGGTGACCGGATTCTCCGTTATGACGGGCGGCGGGTATACCAACCGTCTGATTTTTATTCTTTTATGGCGATTAATAACGGAAAGCCCAGTGTTATCCAGCTTCAAAGGGGGACCGAGAAAAAACAGGTGTTGTTTGTCCCAGACATTATCCCCGCGGAACGATATATTCTCGGTTTTGGTGCCGCGGAACCTTATGGTGAAGAATCCACCCTTGTCCAGTATATTGTCCCCGATTCTCCGGCGGAAGCAGGCGGGTTATTACCAGGTGACCGGATCATCCGCCTTGATGGGCAGCCGGTAAGAACGAAAAAGGAGATCAGCGCATTGGTCCAGGAAAAGCAGGACCAACCGATCACCGTAACCGTTTTACGCGCCGGCCAGGAGGAGACCCTGCGGCTCACGCCCCGTTTGGAGAAAGGGACCGTCTACTTTGATACCGGCCTTTCCTTCCGGACGCTTCGCGGCGGAAGCGGGACGATCTTAAAACAAGCCGTGCTTTATATTTACTCGGTGATCCGGAGCGTGGTCTATAGCTTCGGTTGGCTGCTAACGGGTAAAGTGTCCTTGACCCAATTGGCGGGGCCTGTACGGATCGTCAGTATGATGAGTGAGGCGGTGAGTTACAGCCCCACATTATCTCTAGTCCTGCTCAACCTCCTGAACATTTCGGCTTTGATCAGTATTGCTCTTGGTGCAACCAACCTCTTGCCTCTACCGGCCTTGGACGGGGGGCGCCTTTTGATCTATTTCGTCGAGGCACTTAGAGGAAAGCCGCTTCCACCGGAACGGGAAGCAAGTATCTCGATGGTTGGCTTTGTGTTGTTAATGGCGTTAGGCCTTTTGGTTCTTTTCAATGACATCATCCAATTGGTCTGGGGTTGACCTTACGGTTTACGTATAGTAAACAAATTCGCAACAACGGCGATTAAAGGGAAAATATTACCGATAGAGAATTCATCTCTATTGGATCGAATTTATCGGTGTTGGGAGGGAGGGGAAAGATGAAATATTTACCGTTAAACGAGATCAGCGAAGAAATGTTTCTGGCGCATGCGGTCTTCGGAAATGACGGGCGAGTCCTGCTGAATAAGGGGACGAGGATGACTCCTGCCTACCTGCAACGTTTGGAGAGAATGGAATACACCCATTTATATGTTTATGAATCACCCGATGAGGAGTGGGACTGCACCGGTCCCCTCAGCGATAAGATCCGGGTTGAAGCCATCCGTGTTTTGCGCGAATCGCTCGTTCGTGTTGTGGAGCGTAAACCCCTTAACGAGCCGCTCATCTCCTTCGTGATCGAAGGGCTTTTAAAGGATGTGCTGCAACAGGAAGAACGGGTTTTCGATATTATTGATATAGAAACCCCCGATAATTATCTTTTTAACCACTCCCTTAATGTGGCAGTCCTTTCGGTCTTGATGGGAAGACAGCTGCGGCTTGACCGGGAAGAATTGAAGGAGATTGCGCTCGGCGCGTTCCTCCACGATCTGGGTAAAGCTTACATTAAGGCGGCGCTCAAGAAGCTAAAAGCCCTTTCGGCCATGGATACGGTCCAAATCAAACAGCACGCGAAAAGAGGATTTGATATTTTACGGACTAGTTTTTCGCTGAAGGTAGCCAACATCGCCTATCAGCACCATGAGCGGGAAGATGGTTCCGGCTATCCCCTGGGGTTAATCGGGGTCGATATCCCCATTTCCTCGAAGATCGTGGCAACGGCCGATTCCTTTGATGCGATGGTCTCCAACCGGGCTTACCGGGAGCCGCTCTGGAACGATCGGGCGCTTAAGGAGTTAACGGCCGAGAGCCCGGCCAAGTATAATCCCGCTGTCATTCGGGCCCTTCGTCAGTCGATTGCCCTCTACCCGGTGGGGAGCGTGGTGGAGCTTACCGACGGGGAACAAAGGGTTGTGGTCGCGGCTTCGGCCACGAGAGTGATCCTGCAAAACCCAAAACAACTTTCGGACCTGCTGGAGTTACCGGTGACGGAGTTTTCCCGTATTACAAAACGGGTCCTTTAGTTATGCTAGTCAACCAAGCTTTGACGGGTTAATAATTCAAGGCTAATGAATAGGAGGAGACTTAATGATTGAACTACCCTACTCCGTTTGTACCCCAAAACAGTACCGGTCACTCCTGGGGGTTAAAGATACCCAAATTGCCATTAAAAAACTGAAAGATTATTTTGAAAATGCGTTGGCACAAGAACTGGGTTTGGTTCGGGTTTCTGCTCCCTTATTCGTGACACCTGAATCAGGGTTAAACGACAATCTGACCGGTACGGAACGACCGGTCAGCTTTGATGTGAAAGGCTTAAGCGGGCAAAGATGTGAGATTGTCCAATCCTTAGCCAAGTGGAAACGAATGGCGCTGCAAAATTACGGTTTTGGGCCTGGTGAAGGATTATATACCGATATGAATGCGATCCGCCGGGACGATGACCTCGATAACCTCCATTCGATCTATGTTGACCAGTGGGACTGGGAGAAGGTGATTCGGCGGGAGGAAAGGACGGTTGCGACCTTAAAAGAGACCGTGCGGGCCATATACCGGGTATTAAAAGCGACCGAATCCTACATCCGACAGTACTATCCTGTGCTTCCCGCGGAATTACCGGCGGAGATTAAATTCGTTACTTCCCAGGAGCTGGAAGACCGCTATCCGGAGGCAACCCCCAAAGCACGGGAAGATAAGATCGCCCGGGAATGGGGGGCGGTATTTATCATGAAGATCGGGGGAACCCTGAGGTCAGGACAGCGCCATGACGGGCGCGCTCCCGACTACGACGACTGGAGTCTCAACGGCGATCTGATTCTCTGGTATGATGTACTGGAGAAGGCCATGGAGATCTCGTCGATGGGAATCCGGGTTGACGCGGAAAGCCTACGGCGACAAGTTGCGGATTTAGGCTGCGAAGAGCGGTTGGCCCTGGCTTACCACCGGGATTTACTGGCGGGTAAGCTCCCTTATACCATTGGCGGGGGGATTGGTCAGTCGCGGTTATGCATGTATTTTCTGAAGAAGGCCCACATCGGGGAAGTCCAAGCCTCCGTATGGCCCGACGACATGATTAAGACCTGCCGGGAAGCGGAGATCTTCCTTTTGTAAGCGGAGGAGGACAACGGCTACGTGGTTTTACAAAATAAAGAAAAGCGATTCTTAAGTTGGGGGAATGAACATGGAAGAAGTATTAGTAAAACAGATTTTCCGGGATCCCGATTCCTATTTGGGCCGCTCACTCCAGGTTAGTGGCTGGGTCCGGACCCTTCGGGTCTCGAAAAGCTTTGGTTTCATCGAACTCAATGACGGCTCTTTCTTCCAAAACATCCAGGTCGTCTTTGACGATAAGTTGCCTAATTTCCTAGAGATTGCTAAACTACCGATTGCGACAGCCCTACGGGTCGAAGGTGAGTTGGTGGAGAGCCCGGGGGCGAAACAACCATGGGAGTTAAAAGCGACGGCGATTACCATCGAAGGACACTCCGCGCCGGACTATCCTTTACAGAAGAAAAGGCATTCGCTGGAGTACCTACGGACCATCGCCCATCTGCGACCGCGTTCTAATACTTTCTCCGCGGTGTTCCGCATACGATCGTTGGCGGCCTATGCGATCCACCGTTTTTTCCAGGAGCGGAATTTTGTGTATGTCCATACACCGATTATTACCGGGAGTGACTGTGAAGGGGCGGGCCAGATGTTCCGTGTTTCGACCCTTGATTTAACCGATATTCCCCGGGATGAAGCAGGCCAGGTTGATTTCCGCCAAGATTTTTTCGGCAAAGAGACCCATCTAACCGTGAGTGGGCAGTTGGAAGCGGAGACTTTCTGTATGGCCTTCCGCAATGTTTACACCTTTGGGCCGACCTTCCGCGCGGAAAACTCCAATACCCCGCGGCACGCTGCCGAGTTTTGGATGGTCGAACCGGAGATCGCCTTTGCGGACTTGAACGATAATATGGTTTTAGCGGAAGAGATGATGAAGTACATCATCAACTATTGTCTGGAACAGGCTCCGGAGGAGATGGAATTCTTCGGCCGGTTTATCGATCCGGACCTTCTTCCACGGCTGGACAACGTGGTCAATTCCGACTTTGGGGTGATCTCCTACACGGAAGCTATAGAACTCCTTAAAAAAGCGGGCCAAAACTTTAAATATCCGGTGGAGTGGGGGGCCGACCTCCAGACCGAACATGAACGTTACCTGACCGAAAAGATCTTTAAGAAACCGGTGTTTGTGACCGATTACCCCAAAGCGATTAAAGCCTTTTATATGCGGCTGAATGATGACGGACGGACTGTAGCAGCCATGGATCTGCTTGTTCCGGGCGTCGGTGAGATCATCGGCGGCAGCCAAAGAGAGGAACGCCTGCCGCTTTTGGAAGCCCGAATGAAAGAGTGCGGGCTGGATTTTGCTGATTATTGGTGGTACCTTGAACTGCGTAAATACGGCGGGACCAAGCACGCCGGCTTTGGCCTTGGTTTCGAGCGCGCGATTATGTACTTGACAGGGATGACCAACATTCGGGATGTGCTCCCCTTCCCGCGGACGGTTGGGTCGGCCGAATTTTAGGCCGCTCCGCTTTTTTCGGGAATAATTCTTGTTACATTGGACGATACTATGTATAACGTAGCGGTGCGATGTCACGAAAGCATTTGGTGGGGGAACCGAAATGCAGCAAAGGACAACAAAACCCGACAAAGGAGGGGCGCCAATGAATAGCCAGGTCGAGCTCGTGGTTGACAGCAAAACCTTAATGGGCGGAAACCCTTGTTGGGAAGAGGAGACCCAAACCTTTTACTGGGTGGACCTGATGGGGAGTAAAGTCTATACTTACCAGCCGGCGACCGGGGAGCGGCACTGGCTGGAGGTGAACCAGCATGTGGGGGCATATATCCCCCGGCAGGGTGGTGGGGCGGTAATTGCGCTCCAAAGCGGCCTTTACCTTTTGGAGCCACAAACGAAAGAAGTGGTGCCCGTCTTTATTCCCGATCCCTCGGAGAACCGCTTCATCAGTGGGAAATGTGACTTGACCGGACGGTTTTGGGCCGGAACTTCTGATCTTTTGAGTCAAAAACCCTGGGGGACCCTTTACTGTATGGAAAAGGATCATACGGTGCGCCCGGTGTTGGTCAATGCTACCCTGCCGTGGGGGTTGGGGTGGAGTCCGGACTACCGGCTGATGTATTATGTGGACACACCGACGCGGGAGATAGTTGCCTTTGATTTCACCCCGGAGACTGGTGCGTTAAATAACAAACGGACGGTGGTGAAATTTCCGGATGGGGTTGGTTTACCCGCGGGGATGACGGTCGATGCGGACGGGAAGCTTTGGGTGGCCCACTGGCAGGGCGGTCGGGTGACCCGCTGGGATCCGGAGACCGGTACACTGCTTGCCACGGTTCAGCTTCCGGTTTCGCTTGTCACTGCTTGCCAATTTGGCGGAAGTGCCTTTGAAGAACTCTATATTACCACGGCCCGTTATCCGTTGAATCCGAAAGAATTAGCCCGGCAACCCCATGCCGGTGGGATTTTCTGCTTACGGCCGGGGGTCAAGGGGCTTCCTACTCCGAAATATGCCTCTTAAAGGCGGCTGTTGGCGGTGTTGATGGCGTCGGGGAAAGGTTCATCGCTAAGAAATGGGGTTTTTCTGCTGCTTCGTAACCGGCTTGTAGGTTTGTGCGGATTTGAATCGGATCAAAAGAAAGGGCATGGCCTGGTAAAGGCTTGGCTGGTGCAATAATCTGGATTGGAATCGGTTTTTTCCCCGGATAGCGCCACCAAGCCTTATTTATCGCTTGGGCGAGCTGTAGATCATTGGCCGAGATCTCACTGAGCAGGATCTCGACGGTACGCAGTACGGCCTTGAGGGCGCTACCGGGCCGGGCGGGAGGTAGAGTTGCTTCCAAGTTTGGACTGAGGGGAAAAGTGGTAATCACGACGATTTCATCGGGGTTTTCCCTAATTGCCGTTGCTAATGGGGTTAGATCACGTAAGCCCCCGTCATACCAGTGTTGACCCGCAATGGGTACCGCCGGGAAGAAAAAGGGCATACTGGCGCTGGCCATAACATAAGCCAGATAATCCGGGCGGAGCGTTGGTTTACGGCTGTCGGCGCACAGGATCTTTCCGGTCTCAAAAGAGACGACCGTTACTTTGACGACTGTTCGCGGATGAAAAAGACGTCCCGGATCGATCTTACGGTTGATTAAATCCCATAGCCCGCTGGGGTGATATAAAGCGCCCCGCCTAAAAATACGCCACAAATTCCCGAAGAGCCCGCTGCGGTAAATGCAGCGGTTTCCTTTAATCCCTAACCAGAGGTCGGTTAGTTCTTTGGATAGCTCCTGTAGCTCGTTATAGTTTCGGGCCTGGCCGAGAAAGGCGGCGTTTAACGCGCCGACGCTCGTCCCGGTGAACAGCTGGAAATCCAACTTTTTTTTATTGATCAGATTAGCAATGGCTCCGACCTCAAAAGCGCCTTTGCTCCCTCCTCCGGATAAAACCAATGCGCGTTTCATTTCAATTCCCCCAGTGGATTAGGTGCTGACCGAACTCACACTCGCTTATTGTGTATGGATCGATCTATCTTATGAGCGAGGAGGGGAGTTGTTGCCGGGTTGGTTCCTTATCCGGAGATGGTTACACCTTGGGCATAGATCCACGGTAAAAGGGCCGAGCCGAAGTCGATGCGTTCTTGCGAAACGGCGGCGATTGACTGAAAGAGGGCGATCAGATTACCGGCAATCATCGTCTCGCTGAGCGGATATTGGATGGCACCATCTTCAATGTAGAAACTGTTCTTGGCGACGCCAGAAAAGTCCCCGTTTGGGCTGGGGGCGCCTCCGGAAAAACGGTTCAAGAGGAGACCTTTTTTGACCCCTTTTAAGATTTCTGCGAGGGGTTGGTCCCCCGGGGTGACGACAAAGGCCCCGCCGTCATTGACCGCCCGAGTTAGACCAGTTTTGTTCGCGCCATATTGACTTAACAGAAAGGTTTTTAAAACGCCGTTTTCAATGATGGGGGTATTTTGGGCTTCATACCCGTCGCTGGTGATAAAGTAACCGCTGCTAATTTCGGGGGAAACTGGACAGGAGGCCAAAGTTAAGCAGGGACTGGCGACCAGCTGGTTTAACTTGTGTTGGAAAGGGCTGGTTCCAGCGATCAAAGGTCCGTCGCTGATGGTGATCCCCAGTAAAGAGTGGAGAAACCCTTCAAGGCAATCCGGGGTAATAATCACATCCCCGATAAACTTCCCGGGCGCTTTCCGCGGAGCTTGCCCTTGGTTGGCTTGGTCCAAAAGAATCCGGAGGGAACCGCAATTAAGGAGAGCTTGATCAAGGTTTAGAGTAAAAAAGCCCGTGTTGTTAAAGGAAGAGGAACTGTCGCCTTCTTGGGCTGAGAAGGTAATGGCAAAACGATACCCGCCTTGGTTAACGGTAAAATCAACGCCGTTGGAATTCTGGAAGAACGTGGTCTGCCTAGTGAAATCCAGATGGGCGTTGAGGAGGACGATCCGGGGGAAGTCCGCCGCCACCTGCTGGGTAAAAGCTTTAACCCTTTGGTACATCAGGTCTAAATCGGGGGTGGTTTCGCCCTTACTAAATATTTTTGGCGGTTGGTACGCGGCGATATCATGGGCCGGGTCCGGAGCGGAGGAGGCGGCGATGGCCATTACTTCCTTAACGGCCGGCGCCAAAGCCTGCCGGTGGATTTTGTTCAAAAGGATACTGCCCTGCCGTTGGTCTTGAAGAGCTGTTAACCGAAGGTGATGATCGACGGTCGTCCGGATTAGTTTCAACGCTCCATTTTCCAGGTTCATCTCCGTCTTTTCCGACCTGGTTATGACAGCTTCGGCTTTTTCGGCACCGGCTTCCTCTAAGGCTTGTAGTGCGTAGGTGTTTAATTCTTTTAACGACATCTTTAGCGACCTCCGATCATTACTTGGCATTTGAGAGCGGGTCCGCCTAAGCCGACCGGGATCAGTTGTTTTTTTCCGCACATTCCCCCGCTTAACCATTTAAACTCCTGTGAAATCTCGCTTACCGTCTGTAAAACCTGAAAGGCCAAACCGGAGATGGTCGTATCTTTGATTGCCCGGCCCAGTTTACCGTCTTTCACCTCATAACCTAAGGTGACGCCGAACATAAATTCACTGGTGGCGTCGGCTTGCCCATTGCTGGGGCGCATCAGATAGTAGCCGTCGTCGAGCGAAGCGATCATCTCTTCCAGTCGGTCCTTACCCGGTAAGATTGCGGTATTACGCATCCGGATTAAAGGTTCATCGGAAAAACGGTAAGCACGGGCGTTGCCGGTCGGGGGGACTTGAAAGTGGCAGGCGCTTTCTTTATTATGCAGAAAACCCTTGAGGATCCCTTGGTCAATGAGGACGGTGTCCCGGGCGGTGGTTCCTTCGTCGTCGACGAAGATGGGAACCGGGCAAGTTTCGCCGAACGCGGTATGGGCAAAATCAACGAGGGAGACCAAAGGACTGGCCACTGGCTGACCGCGTTTCGTCCCGACGGCCGACCCACCCAGGACCAGATCGGCTTCGCAGGTGTGGCCGATGGCTTCGTGGGCTAGGATTCCGGTCATTTCCGGAGCGAGAATACAGGTTTTCAGACCGGCGGCGGCATAGATTCCTTCCCGTTTGCGCATTAAATGTTCGTATAACTGATCAATCTTTGGGTAGAGCGCCTCCGGCGTAGAAAAAAGGGTTTCAAATTGTCCGCGACCCCCGAAGACCTCGTGCAGACTGACGGGGGCACCGTCCTGCTCTACGGTTAAGCCGATCTGAATTAAAGACCGGGAAAGCAGGGAAAAGGCGGAGGCACCGTCAGAAGTGAGAAGATTTTTTTTCAATTCTGTACGGTTCAGGGTCACCGTTCTACTGGCTAAGCCCGGGTAATTCGTGGCGATATAATGGTCGATCTCTTGGAGAAAGGCGACGAACTGCTCCGGGTTAAGCTGTTGGCTGGTTGGGGGAGAGTCGTGATGGGTAGTTACTTCACCGTGGGGTAAAGGGGGAGCATCCTGCCGCTCTTTTGCCGCGAGAAAAGCGGCGTTATGGGTGGCGGTGGTAATTACAAACTTAACACCGTCGGCGGTTGTTTCCGGGGAAGAAGCAAAACCCCAGGCTCCATCCTTATAAACCCGGGCGGAGACTCCGCTGGTCGTTAACCGGGTGTTGGTCGTGTTGTTCCCTTTTAAAAAACCAATGACTAGGCTGTTGTTTTCTTGACAGCGTAGTTCAGTGTAATCCGTGAACAAGCCTTTATAGGTGGATAAATCTATGTTCATCCGGACTTCCCTCTCTCTATAAATTCTGACTGGATTATAAAGGATTATAACATTAAAACAAACTCTTTACCAATCATTATAGAAAAAACAATAAATTTGATTTATACTGGAGGTAGAAATCCCTCCTTCATCTTCTGCGCGAAGGGGACGAGCATTGACGTTAGTTTACCATTCGGATCAATATTTATGAACGTACGGAGGACTTGAAGATTGCGCTATTTACCGCTGGATGAGATTGAAGAAGGTATGTTTCTAGCTCGGAGTGTCTTTGGTGAAGACGGGAGAACACTACTGGCCAGAGGCGTTAAATTGACCAAAAACTACCTACGTGAGTTGAAAACAATGGATTATACCCACCTTTTTGTGGGGGACCGGCCGGAAGAGTTTGAGGAGAATGGGATCAGTGACCAAACCTATAGCCAAGTACTCAGTTCGGTCCGGGAAGTCTTTTTAAACGCCGCTAAAAACCAGAACCTTGATTTTAAAGAGGTGCTGGCTGTGGTGGATTTCATGGTGGATGAAGTATTAAACGAAGATGTTATGTATAATATAGTTGAAATCAGTAAGCACGATAACTATACATATCTCCATTCGGTTAAGGTTGGAATTATCGCCATGATCATGGGGAAAAACATGGGTTTGACCCGGAAGCAAATCAAAGAGCTGACGATGGGTGCTTTGCTTCATGATATTGGCAAGATGTGCATCGAAAACTCGATTTTAGAAAAAAAGGGACATCTCACTTATCAAGAGTACGAAATGATGCGCCTTCACCCGAAATACGGTTTTGAACTCATGCGTGGGGCACCGGGTTTAAGTCTACTCTCCGCCCACGTTGCATACCAACACCACGAACGCGAGGACGGCTCCGGTTATCCCCGTGGACTGAATGGTGACCAGATTCACCTTTACGCCAAAATTGTGATGGTGGCCGATTCTTACGATGCGATGACTTCGGGGCGTAGTTACCGGCGAACGCTGTGGAGCCATGAGGCTTTGGCGGAGTTGACCGCCGACGCACCGGAGAAGTACGAACCAAAGATGATCAAGCTTTTAGCGCAGTCCGTTGCTTTATACCCGGTGGGTAGCGTTGTTTTGCTAAATAACCTGGAGGTGGGATTGGTCACAAATGTAACCCGCGAAAGGGTGAAGATCGAATTTTTGACCGGTACGGACAAGGGCAAAAGGATTGCCTTAAAGGCGAATGGCTTATTAAAGATCGTAAGGCGGCTTTCCTAAAGTAAAGATCTCTTAACATAAAATCGCCTTGACAAGGCGCGCGCTCTTCATTATAATAGCGAAGGTGGTTTTTCCTTATTTTGTTCTTTATTGGCAAATGAATAGCGGCGCTTTTACTTTATTAGCGAGGAAGGAGAAAAAGTCCTGGAAGAGATTATTGCCTTTATAGAGAAGAATAGAACCAGTGATTGGCAGAAGAACGTTGCTTTTCTGAGGGAAAAGGGACGTCTCCGGCTCTTGGAAGCTGGGCGTGATCTTCGTGTTTATCAATTTGTCTCTTTTAACGGCGAACGTTTGAAGGTCCGTTTTTTCTGGGATGGAAAGGTAAGCCATACAGAGATCATCTCTCGGCAACGGGTTGCGGAAAGAAGGTAAACATAGTGGTCGCTTGCGACCACTTTTTTAATATCCAAAAAGAGAACAGATGAGAACAGCAGCGCTTCATAGGAAAAATAAAAGGACGGAGCTTTCCGGTGTTCGACAGCCCCGATGTTTTTTGGCATAATTAAAGCGAAACAAAGCACAAAGGAGCAATACTTGATGAACGAAGAAGAACTACGGTTGATCCCAACGACACCAGGGGTTTACATGATGAAAAACGAAGCGGACCAAATCCTCTATGTTGGCAAAGCAAACTCCCTTCGCCATCGGGTGCGTTCCTATTTTCAACCGGCTAAAATACACCCGCCGCGTATTGCGCGGATGGTGGAACAGGTAGTAAAGGTTGATTTTATCACAACCGCCTCCGAACTTGAGGCGTTGGCGTTGGAATGCAATTTAATCAAGGAGCATCGGCCCAAGTATAATGTGCGTCTCCGCGATGATAAGCAGTATCCTTGGTTGAAAGTAACCTGGCAAGAACCCTTCCCACGGGTATATATCGTTCGCCGTCCGCAACGGGACGGTGCTCGTTACTATGGTCCGTTTACGGAAGCCGGAGCGTTACGGGAGATTCTGCGTCTGTTACGTAAAATCTTTCCGATCCGCTCCTGTAAGAGAAACTTGAATCCAGAAGAGCGACGCCGGCCATGCCTTAACTACCATATTGGCCGTTGTTTAGCCCCTTGTGCTGGTGAGGTCGGGGAAGAAACCTACCGCCAGATGATTCAGGATTTCTGTCGAATATTGGAAGGCCATACTGAGCAACTGGAGGCTAAACTGAAGCAAGAGATGGAGGCGGCTGCTTCTCGGCGAGAATATGAGGAAGCGGCGGTGTACCGTGATAAGTTACGGGCCCTCCAAAAGGTTGCCCAGCGGCAGACGGTTGTCTCGACCAACCCGATTGACCGGGATGTCTTTGGGCTCGCCGTGACGGAAGAGGGCAGTTTTATTCAGGTCCTTCAGATTCGCCGGGGCAAACTCATTGGCAAAGAAGGCTTCCTCTTTACAGATCTGGTGAGTGAAACCGAGGAATTTCTCCGGAGTTTTCTTCTCCAGTACTATGATGAGCTGGATTACATCCCCAAAGAGGTTATCCTCCCGGCGCTTCTGTCCGACCAAGCGGCGGTCACCGCTTGGCTTTCGGAGCGAAAGCAACAGAAAGTGGAATTAATCCACCCGAAACGGGGAGAAAAGTTTCAGCTTTTGCGGATGGCCCAGGAAAATGCGGAAATTCTCCTTGAAGGAGAGCTTACCCGGCGGAAACAGGCCGCCGCCGCGACCCGGCTGGCTTTGGAACGGTTACGGGATCTCCTGGCGCTCCCCCAGATTCCGCAGCGGATCGAGGCCTTTGACATCTCCCATTGGCAAGGGGAAGAGCCGGTGGCCGCGATGGTGGTTTTCCTGGATGGACGGCCAGCACCGGAGGCGTACCGGCGGTTTCGGATTCGGGGGATTAATAAAATAGATGACTATGCGTCCCTCCAGGAAGCGGTAGGCCGCCGGTTCTTGCGCGGGCGGAAAGAGCAGGAAGAAGAGGAGCCAAACCCGGGCTTCCTCCCTTTCCCGGACTTGCTGGTGATCGACGGTGGAAAGGGTCAATTAAACGCCGTCTGTGCAAAAATGGCCGCTCTCGGTTGGGATGAACTACCGGTGATTAGCTTGGCGGAGAAAGAGGAAGAAATCTACCAGCGCGGTGCGGAAGAACCATTGCGTTTAGCCCGGGACGATCAGGCTTTACACCTCCTGCAGCATCTCCGGGATGAAGCCCATCGTTTTGCTTTGACCTTCCACCGGGCCCGGCGGCAAAAACAGAGTTTCGCTTCGGCCTTAGACCAGATCAAGGGGATTGGTCCCAAGCGGAAAAAGGCGTTGCTGCAGAAGTTTGGGTCGCTCCGGCAGATTCGTGAAGCCTCCTTGGAAGAGTTGTTGTCGGTGGAGGGGATGACGGTCAGTGCGGCGCGGGCGGTTTTGGAGGGACTGGAGGAAATGGAGTAGAGTGCCCCCGGCGCGCTGGGGTAAAGGCGCCGGGCTTAAGATCAGCATTTGTTTTGAAGCGTGAAGCCTGTCGGAGCCAAGAAGTATTTTTTGGCTGAATGCTTAAATTATACAAACAGAGTCAATATATACATAAGGGGGTTTAGCAGGACTTATGTCTTAAAAAGCGAAATAGTAGGGCAGAGCGACGGACCATCAAAACTTCATAACACGGTTCAAGTAACAATCCAGTTTTCAAGTTTACTACACCTGCGCTTACCGTTCGGTGTAAAGGAGGTGAAAACGACTTAGGCATGGGACGGACACAGGGGTAGTAATTCATCGCACTACCGTTCATGGCCGGAAAAGAGAGGGAATTGAGGAAACATGTCAACTCAGTTCGGTTCTTTTCCTATCGCAGCACTAGTCTTAATAAAGTAACCTAACAAATCGAAGAAAAAATCGCAGAACCTAAGGAGGAAGCAATTGATGAAACGCATTGTCGCATCACTACTTGCCCTATTAATGATTGTAACAATGACCCCCGTTGTGATGGCTGCTAATTTAGACTTTTCGGGTAAAGTTGCAACGGAAGCCGCTTATGGCGAGAGCTTCGGCGGAAATTCCGAGATTGAACTCTCCGCTAAGATCGGAGAAGACCTGAAAGCTGGTCTCAGTTTTGGCAGCAAAGAAAAGGGTTTTCCCTGGGATAACTGGGATCTGAACGTTACTGCTTTATGGATGGAAACCACTGGTGCTATTATTCCGGGAACCCCCGAGTTTACCACCAGAATTGGGTCCTTAAACCATAGCTACTCGGATTTTGTGGCGAAGGGAATCAAAACCACCGGAATCAGCATGGATAAACTGGCCGTTGGTCCGGTTACCCTTGGTGGTTACTATTCCCTGGACCACGACAGTAATCTGGACCGCGGTGCTTATGTAAAAGTTAACCCAATGAATGGGATCGAAGCCCAGGCGACCGTTGTGAAGGCCGATGAGCAACTCGCTTACGCCTTGTCCACCACTGTGCAACCGCTTACCGGGGCCGAAGTATCCGGGGCCTACGCCGCGGTGCATGAAGGGGCCGACGCTTACCGGGTAAACGCGAAGTACCAGGTACTTGAAGGTCTGGAAGTGCGGGCCGGCTACCAAGATATTCCGACCGCATTTGACGCGACCCATCGGAACACCGACGCCGACGATGACAATAACGTCAATCCGGGAACCGGGTTCACCGTTGGCGCAACCGCGAACAAATTCGGTTTCGAAGTGGCTGCCGACTATGTGGAATATGAAGATACGCTTGATTACTCCATTGCCCGTACGGTTAGTTTAGCCGGGTTGGATTTCAACACCGAACTGGCTGGTAACTACGATTTTACGGCTGCCGAAGCGGAAAAACTGGAAGCCTCGGTTGGTTACAGTGCACCGAACGGACTGGAGCTTACTGCTGGTTATGACTTCATCGAAAACCAGCCGAAAATCACTGCCGGTTTAGAGCTGCAATTCTAAACCAGCAAGAAGCGTCGGGTGCTTTGTGCCACGCTTGGTGACAAAAGAATAAGGAAAAACCCCGGACTAATCCGGGGTTTTTCTGTTTTAATAACAGGATATTGTTTGGCTTGGTAAAGCTTTGGACATATTTTTTGCCACAACCCATAAGATTTATTGGAGGCTTGGTCCGCCGACAACTGGGGGCGGTGGTGAGGAAAGAACAGGTATTTCGTGGCAGGAAAATTTGGGTTTATGTCGAATATAAAAGATCAAGAAAACTCTAAAGCTCGAGCGAAAAGTAATATAGCGACCAGCATTCATCACGAAATTTTTGCACCTTATTCAGAATAGACAAGAACGACCACTGGTCACCATGGGAGGTGAGGTAACAACCGCTAACTGTTGATCGGAATTGACATGCTATGGAGTAAGCGAACGTGATTCTATATAAATTTTCGATTATTGGATTGGGAGGTAGACAACTGTGGCAAAGGTAGTTTTTGAACACGTTTACAAAAAATTCCCCAACGGTGTCGTTGCTGTTAACGATTTTAACTTAGAGATCAAGGATAAAGAGTTTGTGGTTTTGGTTGGTCCCTCCGGTTGCGGTAAGACCACTTCTTTACGGTGTGTAGCTGGTCTTGAAGAAGCAAGTTCTGGTAATATTTATATCGGTGACACGCTGGTGAACGATGTGGCGCCGAAAGACCGGGATATCGCGATGGTCTTCCAGAACTACGCCCTCTATCCGCATATGGATGTTTACAACAACATGGCTTTCGGCTTGAAACTGCGGAAATTCCCGAAAGCGGAGATCGACCGTCGGGTGAAGGAAGCAGCAAAAATTCTTGGTATTGAAAGCCTTCTTGACCGCCGGCCGAAGGCACTCTCCGGTGGTCAGCGGCAAAGGGTAGCGTTGGGCCGGGCTATTGTCCGTGAGCCGAAAGTCTTCTTGATGGATGAGCCCCTTTCCAACCTCGACGCCAAACTACGGGTTCAGATGCGCGCGGAACTGCAAAAACTACATAACCGTCTACAAACCACCATCATCTATGTGACCCACGACCAGATTGAAGCCATGACCATGGGTGACCGGATTGTGGTTATGAAAGATGGCGTGATCCAGCAAGTCGGTCGTCCGCTCGACATTTACGACCATCCGAATAACGTATTTGTGGCGGGCTTTATCGGAACACCACCGATGAACTTCTTGGAGGGTATTCTCCGGCAAGAAAATGACCGGTTATATGTGGATTTCGACACCTTCAAGATTTATATCCCCGAAGGTAAATTCAAAACGGCCAACATGTATGTGGATAAAGAGATCATCTTCGGAATTCGTCCGGAGAACATCAATGAGCTCGCCGATGTTCCCAATGCGAAAGAGGAAGATGTGGTTGTCGCGACCGTTGACGTTAGCGAACTGATCGGGTCCGAAACCTATCTCTGGGTCTCCAATGGTGCGCATAGCTTCACCGCCCGGGTAGATGCCCACACCAAAGCGGTTGATGGGGAACAACATCAACTGGTCTTTAATACCCAGAAAATCCACCTCTTTGATAAAGAAACCGAGAAAGCCATTCCCTAAGGGAAATAAGTTGACCTCAGTAATCCCTCATCGCTGCGGTGAGGGATTATTTAAATTATCCTGACATTAATAGGCGTTCGCAGAAGGGGAGGTAACCATGTATTATTTGGGGATTGATTTGGGGGGTACCAATATTGCCATCGGGTTGGTGAATGAAGAGGGAGAAATCGTTGAGCGTGGAAATGCCCCAACTGGAAGAGAGCGTAGCGCCACAATGATCCTGAAGGACATGGCCGAACTTGCGCAGGAGGTAGCGGCCAAAGCCGGGGTTGGTCTAGACCAGATTAGCAGTATTGGGGTTGGTTCGCCGGGTGCTCCCGACGTGGAGAATGGCGTCATAATTTATAATAATAATCTAGGTTTTCGTAACGTTCCGGTCCGTGCCGAACTGCAAAAGTACC
The DNA here is from genome assembly GCA_012837705.1 of Hydrogenispora sp. Lineage (GTDB taxonomy): Bacteria > Bacillota > UBA4882 > UBA10575 > UBA10575 > Capillibacterium. Next base: position 42,287 of record DUQQ01000109.1, on the reverse strand, counting down.
TGCCATTACCGGTTTATGTTGATAATGATGCCAACTGCGCCGCCCTGGCCGAAGGTTTGCTCGGGGCGGCCGGTGGGGTCCGTCACTCGGTCACGGTCACGCTGGGGACCGGGATCGGCGGTGGCGTCATCATCGATCATAACATCTATAGCGGATTTAACAATGCTGGTTCCGAGTTAGGCCACATGGTAATTGCGGCGGGCGGAAAATTATGCACCTGTAGCCGGAAAGGTTGCTGGGAAGCATATGCGTCAGCGCGGGGCTTGGTTGAGATGGCCCAGGAAGCGGCGGCTAAAGCGCCCGAATCTTTACTCTATACGATGGTAAACGGGGACTTAAGTAAAATCTCGGCGAAGACCCCCTTTGATGCCGCCAAGCAAGGTGATGCGGTTGCCGCAGAGGTGGTCGACACGTACCTGGATTACTTGGCGGTTGGTGTCGGCAATATCATCAATATCTTTCAACCTGAAGTGATCGTTATTGGTGGTGGGGTTTCGAAAGAAGGCGAGAATCTCTTGGTTCCCCTGAAGGAGAAAGTAGCACGGGAGTGTTACGGTCAAGCCGGGGTCCCCACAGCGGAGTTACGATTAGCTCTTCTCGGCAATGATGCGGGGATTGTCGGGGCGGCGCTCCTAGGTTTCCCGCCGGAGAAAAGGGCTTTAGTCAGCCTATTTAGTCCGGGCCGAAAGTAGGGTGTTTTCCGGCTGAGTCGCCTTTTGTTGTTGAAAAAAACCGCGAAAACTGTTGATCAGTCCGGTGCTGATCACCTCCGCCATCCGCATGACAAGGCTTAAGCGGGTGTTTTGGAGGACAAGATACTCCATGAAGCCACCGACATTTACAACGCCGACGATATGCATCTGCCCCACTGCGGGCAGATGTTTATTTACACCCGTCCCAGGATATAGAGGGCCGGGTTTAATGTTAATGTAGCCAATGCTTTCGGTCCGTCCTAAGCAGGCGTCAACGGCGATAATAAAGGGGTTTGTAAAGTTTTCTTCGATTTCTTTGATCGTTGCTTCGAGGTTTACCGCATGTACGGGACGGTCCAGCGTACCGTAGACCGTAACCTGAGGGGGAAGGTGGTCTTCGACTTTAGTCCCGACCAAAGGACCCAAACTGTCTCCCGTTGAGCGGTCGGTGCCGATACACAAAAGAACACAGGATGAATTTTTTGCGCACATATGGGTAAAGGACCTTTGAAGGCGTTCCGTACATAATTGCGCCGCTTGACCATTGTTACTATCGATGCGATATGGCAGTAATGGTTGCAAATTGGCGGATTTTCGCGCGAGAGAAAAGAACAAACTTACCCCTCCACCTTTCCGGTAAAAATTAACACATTGTATCTTATGTAGTTTGGGGGGGCGGTATACATGGATTTTTAATTTTGGTTCGAAATTCGGGCCGGTTGGCAACTTCCGGCTTAACAGTCACGTAACAAAAGAAAACAACGGATCTGGACGGCTATGAGGCAAGCGAGCGGGGGGATACTATCCAAGCTTGCGCTTTGATCGGTAATGGAAAAAGTCCAGGCGTAGAATTCCGGAAACGAAGGAGAGAAGATCATGAGCAGCGGCCAAGAGTTAGAACGGTTAGAAGAGATCATGCGTACTTTAAGAAGCGACCGGGGTTGTCCTTGGGATCGGGAACAGACCCATCGGTCTTTAAGGCCTTATTTACTGGAAGAGGCCTATGAAGTTTTAGAAGCGTTGGAGGAGGAATCCCCGGCCCATCTCCGCGAAGAACTAGGCGACCTTTTGCTACAGGTGGTCTTTCATGCGCAGTTGGCCGCGGAGAGCGGGCTCTTCACCCTGGCTGATGTCCTTGCGGAGCTCAATGCCAAACTGCTCCGCCGTCATCCCCACGTCTTCGCCACTCCGGAGGAGACTGGAGCTGAAGCGGCGGTTGCCAACTGGGAAGAGATCAAGGCGCGGGAGAAAGCGGAAGTACCCTGTTCCGCCCTTTCGGGGGTGCCGACCACTTTTCCGGCTTTAATGCGCGCGGAGAAGGTACAAACGAAAGCCGCCCGGGTCGGTTTTGATTGGTCCGAGGTGCGGGGACCGCTTGCTAAGGTGAAAGAGGAAGCGGAAGAACTGGTCGCCGTCTGGGAAGCCGGTGTGAAGAGCGAAGCGGACCAGCGAAAATTGGAAGAAGAATTCGGCGATCTCCTTTTTTCCTTGGTTAACTTGGCCCGTTTTCTTAAGATCCGACCAGAACTGGCTCTGCTGCGGAGTACCGATAAGTTTGTCCGCCGCTTTCGCTATATCGAAGAACGGGCGGCCGCGCAGGGGCAGGAACTTTCCACCCTTACTCTGGAGGAAATGGATCAGCTTTGGGAGGAAGAAAAGAAACGGCGGTAAGGGGTGACCCTGCATAATCCTCTGCCCTTCGGTTAAGTTAATGCTAGAACCTATAGAAGGGGAGGAATTAAGATGTGGCCGCCCAAATGGACCCGAAAACTGTTTGCGATTGCCTGTGCCCATTTACTACTGGTTCCTTTTTTAATGGGTTGTCCCGGTGCGGAGGGGAATGTGGCGAAGAAACTCAACCAGGAACCGGAGATTTCCGTCTATTTCCACCAGACAAAAGAGACGAAAACGATGCCGATTGAAGAATATCTCCTCGGTGTTGTGGCCGGTGAGATGAAGCCGGACTGGCCGGTGGAGGCCTATGCGGCGCAGGCGATTGTCGCCCGGACCTTTACGATGGATTTTATCGCCGACGGCGGAACAAAAGAGCAACATAATACCGATATTTCGACCGATGAAGAAGAAGCCCAGGCTTATAACGCCGAGGCGATTACGCCGGAGATCCGGCGTGCCGTGCAGATGACGGCGGGACAAGTAATGACCTACCGCGGGCGGTATGTGAAAGGGTGGTTCTCAGCCAGTTGCGGTGGGCGTACGGCGTTGGCAAAAGACGGTTTAGCCTATAAAGAACCAGAACCGCCATACATGCGCTCGGTTTCCTGCCCGGAGGCGGAGGTGATTCCGGATGAGGAATTATATTGGGAAAAGAAATTCACCCACCAGGAGCTTACGGCCGCCCTTTCCGAACTCGGTCACGAGATCGGTACCGTTTCCCGGATGGCAGTGGCCTCCCGGAGTAAAGAGTCCCACCGAGCACGGGAGCTGAAATTTACGGGGGCCGGTGGCGAAGCTACGGTCCCGGGAGCCGACTTTCGGATCGCCATCGATCCACAAAAAATGCGTTCCATTTGGTTGACCGATATCGAGCATGAAGCCGACGGGATCACCATGAGCGGCCGTGGGTTTGGGCATGGGGTGGGGCTTTGCCAGTGGGGGGCCCATGCTCTAGCCAAAAAAGGGAAAAACCCGGAGGAGATTATCAAGCATTATTACCCTAAAGTGAAGATCCAGAAATTATGGTGAAAGACTTCTGGTCCAATCGTCCATCTTTGCTCATATGATGGTAAGGAACTATAGAGCAGAGGAGGGCAAGGATGGACCCGAAGGGAACAAAGACCAGCCATCAATTGTCGATGGTCAACCGGGAAAAGCTGACCCTCGATGGGGTCACCAATGTGGGCAGTTATGACCCGTCCGCACTCTTACTGGAGACCGCTGCCGGGGTACTATTGATTAAAGGCGAAAATCTCCATTTGACCCTGTTAAATCTGGAACAGGGCAAAATCGGGTTAAGCGGAGAGATTAACGCCCTCATCTACAGTAATGAATCGCTCAGCCAAAAAAGCAGAGGTCTTTTAGGCAAAATCTTTAAATGAGGGAAGGCATAAATTCCCTTTTGTGATGATTCAAGGCCGACAGTTGCTGGGCCGTAAAAGAAAAAAGAGGAAACAACCTCTTTTTTTGTTTTTATTTCCCGGCAGGAATTGCTGTTGCTTTATGGAAACATATAAAAGTCTAACCAAACCAGGAGGATCGCGTGAGAATATTAACGCTGAGGTGTAGGATGAAGAAACACCGCCGTTGCCATCTCTTTTTTATTAGCTTCCTTTTGTTCAGCTTTGTTTTAGCTTTCCCCGTCCAGTCGGCGGTGGAGTTAAGTAAAACCGGGGCCGAATACCGTTTTGGGCAAGTCAAAGCACTGCCCCGTCCTTTGCGCTGGCGAAAGCTGGTGACCCCCCATTTTGAGATCTTCTTCTACCAGGGCCTGGAGGAACTGGCGGAACGTAGCGCCCGCATCTTGGAAGAAGATGCCTTCGAGCGGGTTTATCCTGATTTCCGCAACTTATTTACCCTAAACCCATACCGAAAAATCCGTGTGATCCTCTTTGCCTCCCGGAAGGAATACCGGAATTCGCAAGCGAGTGGACTCTCGCTCGAAACAACCTCCGAAGGGGTTGCCCACACCCTTGTCAACCGCTTGGTCGTAATAGGCCAGCCGACTTACCGGGATTTGCGGGGGGTTTTAACCCATGAAGTCACCCACTTGATCACGATCCACCCTTTCAAGGATCACCTGTTGTACGGGTCGGGGAGTGGCGTCCCCGGTTGGATTGCGGAAGGGCTGGCCGAATACTATATGCCGGCGGAAACCCGCTATCCTATCCGGGAGGTTGCCCTCCGTGATGTGGTGTTACGGGATAAAGTGGATTCGCTCAGTGAGATCTCGACGGTCAGTGGTAATCTCCACTATGCCGAAGCCTGGTCCTTGGTGGATTATATTGCCCGAAAATACGGCCGTGAGCAGTTGTTTGCGATGCTGGAGGCGGTGGTAAAGGAAGGGCACCGGGACCAGACCTTTCAAAAACTATTCGGCCGGACGCGCCTGGAACTGTGGAAGGATTGGCGGGAGGAGTTACCCCAAATTTACCAGGCGGGAGCAGAAGCGCCCCCTTATACGGAGGAGACGGAACCGCTGTTTCCCGACTACCGCGACCAGTCGATGGTCAAGATTGGTCCGGGCGGAGAAGTTTTCTTCCTCTCCAACTGCAATGGGCGGCTGTACGATCTATTCCAGGCCGATGGTGACCAGGTCCAGAACTTAACCGACCGAAGCGTCTTTGCTTATGACGTGGCGCCCGACGGACGGCAGCTCGTTTTTCTCTCTGACGATGAGGGCGACCGGCGACTTTACCGGTTAGATTTGGTTTCGGGTGTGGAGACGGCACTGGAATTGGAGGTAACAAACCCCATTGGCGTGGCCTGGTCCCCGGAAGGGGACCGGTTGGTCGTGGTTGCGAATATAAAAGGTGATGCCGACCTTTTCCTGATTGACCTGGAGGGGCGGCTTTTGGAAGTAATTGCCGATAGCGAAGCCGACGAGACCGACCCGGCTTGGTCCCCCGACGGCCAGCAACTGGCGTTTGTCTCCCCCCGCGAATTATATGATCAACTTTACCTCTGGGACGGCAAAAAGATCCGGATGCTGACCCGGACGGCCGAACACCACCGTAATCCGGTCTGGAGTCCTACGGGGGACCTATATTGTATTACAGGGCAGCGGGGCTATTACCGGATGGCCGCTGTTGATTTAGAGTACGGGATTACAACTCACCTCTGGCCTTACCAGGAAACGGTTCTCGAGTTCGTGCCGACCACCGAGGATTTTCTGGTCACCCTTTATAATGACCGCCGTTTTGAGCTTTATCGTTACCAACCAGGGGAGGACAAATAAGATGGACAATCAGACCTACCGGTGGCGCTCTTCCTGTTTGCTGCTGGTTCTTCTTTTTTTCGTTGTTGGTGCCGCCCAAGCTAAAGCTGATGTGCCAATGGAATATGAAGAGTACCGTTCGCAGTTGGAGCTGGAGTATTTTATCCCGTTTATCATGTACGATGGTTCTTTTCACGCTGCGACTTATGGTAAGATGAGCAGCATCCTCCGGGATCAAGAGTTGGATTTTGTCCTTTTTGCACAAGGGGAGGAGCGGATCAACCTGGTTGTAGGCTATACCTACCATGCTCCCTACTGGTCATACGGGCTGAACTTTTACGAAATGCCGGTCTACACCGGCCTCCCCTGGGGCCTCGGTTTTTGGGAGCAGCAGACGGGCATCAGTTTACTGGCCAGCCGTCATTTTACCAATGAAGACCGTTTAGACCTGAGGATGCAGTTGGAGGATTTTTACCCCTTAAATGACTTCCGTTATCCGGTGGATGACGCTTCGCTGTTCGGAGTAGAGGCGACCCTAACCCATGATGATTTTTCTTTTCTGCGGCAAGTGGGCGCCCGGCGGTACTTCAGTTTAGGCGGGGCGTATCCGTTCTTCGGTACCGATTACAAAAATATTAAGGTGGAAGGGGATTACCGGCGCTACTGGTCGGGAGAGCGTACTTCTTTGATCCTCAGCGGCCGGACCGGAAAAATATGGGGGAGTTACCCGGCCCACCGTGGATTTGCCCTTGGTGGAATTCAACAAGTGAGTATCAGTAGTTTAGGCACCCTAACCAACCAGGGGCTTTTAGGTGCGTTGGCTGATAGCGTACTCCGGGGTTACCCGGCCTATCGTTACCGGGGAGATGGCTTTGTCCTCACTAATTTGGAATTACGCTTCCTGGCGTGGCCGCGTTCTTACCAACAGCGTCGGAGCGTCGCTTTTTCCCTTGGCGCTTTTGCTGATGCAGCCTGGGTCTGGGATGGTAACCAGCGTATTTCGGATAATCCTTCCGTGGGAGTGGGTTTCGGTTTTCGGTTTTTCTTGGCTGGGCTAAACATTGGTTTTGACTACGCGATCCCGCTCAATACCGAAGACGGGAAACCGCGTTGGCACTTTAGTTTGGGGGAAGTCTTTTAAGAGGAGCTGCTTCCGCGGCAACCAAGTCACTTCCAGCAGCCCCATTGCCATTGCTAGGAAAAACCACAAATTATTAAAGGGCCGACTAATAATTTTCGGAAGTAACAACTGAACCAGTCTGTTACGGATGGCGTAAGATAATTCACCGGGTGAGGTATAACCCCCCTTATTTTGGCCGAAAATGGGAATAAGGGGTGGTTAGCGATGAAACTGAAGCTTGCATGCGGCACGCTTATCTTATTCTCTTTAACATTTTTGGCATTACGTGCGGAAGCTACTGTAAATGGTCTTTTTTTCCCCGACCGTAACCAGGTCGAACAGACCCTCCATCTCTACACAAAAGAGTATGGCCCATTGGTCTGTATTGCCGGGGAGATCAGCGCCGTAACGACGGATGGGATCCGCCTACGCGAAATGGACCGTAGCGAACGCACCTTTTCCCTGAATGATGCGGCAGTTTTTGTCAATGGTCAGGCTGGGGTGAATAATGCCCTGCGGCCCATTGCGCCCGGTTTTAACTTTACCGCTCGTCTTTACTTTGACCACCAAGGAGTTCTTCGTTTGGTAGATGGTTGGTATCTTGGGGTGGAAGCGGAAGTGCTTGCCGTTGACCGGGAACGCCGCTTGCTTACAGTTCGACCCCTCGACCAAACCGAAACCAACCAGTTTATCTGCTCGCCACTTCTCCCCACCACCAGCCCTCTTCCAGCCTCGGGTGAGATCTGTTATTTTCTTTTCGATTGGGAGCACCGGGTGCGCCGGATTATCAGTAGACCGTGAACGGATTGGCGGCTTTACCTGTGGAAGCAGGATCATAAGGGAATCTCGCGAATAGAAACTGAGAGATTAAGGGCGACTGAAAATAGAGAAAGGACGAGCGAGCTTGGCGATCACCGTTCTAGTTGTAGATGATTCGGCGTTTATGCGCCAATTGATCAAGCAAATGTTAGAGTCGGATCCGGAGATTAAAGTCGTAGCAGTGGCGACGGACGGAATTGATGCCTTGAACAAAATTGAATTTTACCGTCCCCAAGTAGTGACATTGGATCTGGAGATGCCACGTATGGACGGCCTCACCATGCTGGCCGAATTGATGCGTAAGCACCCCCTGCCGGTGGTGGTCGTCAGTTCGGTCGCGGTGGAAGGGGGCGAACAAACCCTTCAAGCATTGGAGCTGGGGGCAGTCGATTTTGTGACCAAACCGGTGGCCAAACCTTCGCTCGAATTATGGCAGATCCAGGATGAGTTAGTCCTCAAAGTAAAAGCGGCCGCCGAAGTCCGACCCGAGCTTATTAAGCAACTGCCCGTCCCGCAGCCGGTTCCGGAAAAGGTCTTTGCTGAAGTGCCATCCACGGGGATTGTAGCGATCGGCGCTTCTACCGGAGGTCCCCGCGCCCTGCGTTACCTTCTATCCCAAATTCCGGCCGATTTTCCCTGGGGTATAGTCATTGCTCAGCATATTCCGGTTGAATTCAATCGGAGTTTTGCCTCGCGCTTGGGTGCCCTCACGTCTTTATCGGTCAAGGTGGCCACAGAAAATGATGAGATCCGGCCCGGGCAGGTCTTGGTGGCGCCATCCGGACTACAGACTGGCCTGGTGAGGGAAGACGGGAGAATTCGGATCAAATTGACACAAAGTGATGCCATCTATCGCCCCTCCGTTGACTACCTCTTTAAATCCGTAGCGGAGGTCTATAAAGAAAACGCGGTGGGGGTGCTCTTGACCGGGATGGGTGCCGATGGTGCCCATGGCTTAAAACTGATTAAAGAAGCCGGCGGGATTACCATTGCCGAGGCGGCAAGTACTTGTGTCATCTACGGGATGCCACGCGTGGCCGTAGAAATAGGTGCTGTTCGCTATCAGTTACCCCTCTCCGAGATCCCGCAGCGTCTTTCCACGGTATTAGCCCAGTTTACGGAGCAACAGTAACGGGAGTTGGCAAAGATGACCCCCCTTGACTTAGTAGAACGGAGGATGCAGGAGCTTCCGACACTGCCGTTGGTTGCGCAACGGGTGGTCAGTCTCCTCAATAACCCCAGTTCTTCCGCGGCTGATCTGGAACAAGTAATCAAACATGATCAAGCTTTAACCGCACGTGTTCTCCGATTGGTTAACTCCGCTTATTATGGTTACCCCCGCCATATTACCACTGTGGGCCAAGGTATTGTCATCTTGGGCTATAAGACCCTGAAAGAACTTGTTTTAAGTATCTCCATTGCCGACCTTTTTCGGATGAAAGGAAAGGCGAAAGTCTTTGACCGGGCGGCCTTGTGGCAGCATGCTGTGGTGACCGCGATTGGTGCGAAGATCTTAGCCCGCTGTGCCGGGTTGCCTTTTGAAGAAGATGCTTTCATCGCAGGGCTTCTTCATGATATCGGCGTTCTCTTTTTGGATTTATGTTTGAACGCCGAATTTGACGAGATCATTGCTTCGACCACTACCGACGGGATTCCGTTGATCCGGGCTGAGGAAAAAGTTCTGGGTTTCAACCACACGCTGGTGGGGAAGATGGTGGCAGAAAAATGGAACTTCCCCCCCTTTTTAGTTGACGTCTTACGCTATCACCACCGGCCGGTCCAGACCAGAAACCACTGGGTTGCCACGGCCTTGGTATTTCTAGCCGATAACTTGGCCCAAGAGACGGGTGTTGGTTTTCTGGAAGGATACGACACCACACCGGATTTTGCCACAACCGTTTGGACCTGGCTTGAACTTAAACCAGAGCAAAAACCCGACGTCTTGCAGCAAATTAAACAGGAGTTGTTGACTGCTGGTGATTTTTTAGCTTTATGTTAGAATGACAAGAAATATTAATGTTAATTGGGGTGAGCACATGCAATTGGCCGATTTTGAAGCAAAAACTCTGGTGGAACTCCAGAGAATGGCCAAAGAATTTGGGATTGATAACTATAACCGGTACCGTAAACGTGAACTCATTTATGAGCTTCTCAAGGTTCTGGCGACCCAGGAAGGAAGGATCTTTTCCCAGGGTGTGCTGGAGATTTTGCCGGAAGGGTATGGATTTTTAAGGGTTGATAACTACGAGCCGGGCCCGAACGATGTTTATGTTTCCAACTCCCAAATCCGCCGTTTTCATCTCCGGACCGGTGATTTGGTCGCCGGTCAGGTCCGACCACCGAAAGACAATGAACGTTACTTTTCCCTCCTGAAAACCCAAGCCGTTAACTACCTTGACCCCGATACATACCAGGAAAGGGACTATTTCGAGGAGTTAACCCCCATTTATCCCCAGGAACGGTTGGTCTTAGAAACCCAGCCGAAGGAGTTTGCCATGCGCCTTGTGGATATCATTGCGCCAGTGGGCAAAGGGCAACGGGGGATGATTGTCGCCCCTCCAAAGGCGGGGAAAACCACTTTACTTAAGAATATTGCTAACAGCCTGACCCGGAATCATCCGGAGATTCACCTGATCGTTCTCCTTATTGACGAACGGCCGGAGGAAGTGACGGATATGGAAAGATCGGTCTCGGGTGAGGTGGTTAGCTCGACCTTTGACCAACCGGCCGAGAACCATGTTCGCGTGGCCGAACTCGTCCTTGAGCGGGCCAAACGACTGGTGGAAGTGAAAAAAGATGTGGTGATCCTCTTGGACTCCATTACCCGGCTGGCACGGGCGTACAACCTGGTGGTTCCACCAAGCGGGCGGACCCTCTCAGGGGGGGTAGACCCCGGTGCCCTACATAAACCGAAACGGTTCTTTGGTGCCGCCCGGAATATTGAAGAGGGTGGAAGTTTGACCATTATGGCCACCGCCCTGGTGGAAACCGGAAGCCGGATGGATGATGTTATTTTCGAGGAATTCAAAGGCACTGGAAATTTGGAACTTCATCTCGACCGCAAACTGGCTGACCGACGGATCTTCCCAGCCATTGATATTGTCCGTTCTGGTACGCGCAAAGAAGAACTTCTCCTTGACCCGAAAGAGCTGGAGATGACCTGGGTGCTGCGAAAACTCCTGAGCTCACTGGGGCCAGCGGAAACGATGGAACTGCTTCTGGACCGGTTAGCCCATACCGAAGACAACCAAGAACTGCAAAGTCTCGTCCTTAACTCTTCTTTCGCCGAAAATGTCCTAAGTAAAAGAGGGCAAAACTAAACCCTCCTGCCTTTCTGGTCTTGTCTTCTTGGTTGACCCCGTTTCTACCCCAGTACGGACCGCCTTTTTCTTTGTTTGCGCTTTCACCTCCAATCTTGCCTGAAATGTTATAACTAAAAACCTGGTAAATCCGGCAATTCCTAACTATGTATGAAATATATTAGTTACGGTAAAGATAAAGCAAGTGATTTTCTTTCTTTACGGTTGTAACTGAGTGGCAAGCTTTTTGGAGGTTGGCAATAGATGGATGAAAACCTAAAGTTGGATTTAGGCCGAAAAAGCCTGGGCTTTCTCTTGGCGGTATTTCTCTTTTCCGGCCCGGTTGGGGGAGAAGAATTAAACCCGAACCCCAAGAAGACGCTTTTCGATCTCTTGCAGCCGGTGGTGAAGACGGTTATGTTGGCCGCCGAAAACAAGCCGGCGGAAGGAGATCCAAGTTCTGCGGCCGCCCAGGTGGAGTACATACAGCCGCGAGCCGGTGCCATAGAGGATAACGACGACCGTGACCTTTACCGAATCTGCTGGGGCGATACCTGTTGGTCGATCGCCCGCCGCCATGGTATGAGCTTAGGCGAACTGGCGGCGCTTAACCCTGGTTTGGATCCGGAAAAGATTAAATCCGGGGATTATCTCCTTGTGCGCCGTATGACGGTGGCCACCAGCCGGGGCCGGAGTGGACCGCGCAGTTCTCCGTTGACTATATCCCATCCACTGCCGGGAGCGCGTTTAACATCCAAGTACGGAATGCGGCGGGGCCGGATGCACTGGGGAATTGATCTGGCCGCCCCTGCCGGGACACCGGTGCTGGCGGCTACTTCCGGGATTGTCACTTTTTCTGGGTGGAAAACCGGATACGGCCTGATCGTGGAGCTTGACCATGGCTCCTACCAAACCAAATATGCGCATAATACAGAAAATCTGGTGCGTGTTGGGGATAAGGTTAGGCGGAGCCAGCCCATTGCCAAAGTCGGACAAACCGGTAACGCAACCGGGAATCATCTCCATTTTGAACTCGTGATTAACGGGGAGAAAGTCGATCCCTTACTTTATCTTTAAAAGGAGTCGCCCACGCTGGTAACCGCTGGCAACTGCCCGCACACATGGAGTGATGAAAATCAAAACCAGGGGGGTGACAGGCCCCGAAGGCGGACTTAAGCAGGTCATTCGCAGCGGTGCCGCTGACAACGGAAGAAAGACCGACTGACCTTTTTTAAGGAGGCGTAGTGGGGACGAGGGCGAAAAATGACGTTTACTGGAAGAATGTTAGTGATGGAGCGCAATAATCTCCCGACATTCTTTTTTTTTCCCTAAAATTAACTATTATCACGTAAAAATGCCCTTGCTTCTCAGTGCAGGAAGAGTTAAAATAAAGACAAAGGTCAGGAAAGGTCAGAAAAGAGGTGTTGCGAAAATGAGTTCACTTTCTGACCTCATCGAACAGTATTTGCAGGATTTACTAGAGAAAAAGGACAGCATAGAGATTCAACGACGGCAGTTAGCTCAGATGTTTCGGTGCGCTCCTTCGCAGATTAATTACGTGTTGGAAACCCGTTTTACCATGGAGCACGGCTACTTGATTGTCAGTCGCCGCGGCGGTGGCGGTTACATTAAGATCACCCGGGCCAGTTGGCACGGAGATCGGGATGTTCTTGAGAAGATCAAGGACTTGATCGGGACCGAGATTACCCAGGAAGGGATGGCCACTTTGCTCCGGCGCCTGGTTCGGGAATCAATGCTTGAAGAGAAGGATTCCTGGCTTTTATGGCAAGTGATCAATAATGAACTGGAGAATCCGGTTTTCCCGGAAGATAAAAAAGATAAGCATCGGGCCATTCTGCTCCGTACCGCCTTATTGGTGCTGTACGGACGGGAGTAACCGATTGCTAAGCCAAAAGGAGTGGGATAAATGTGGTGTGAACGGTGTAAACAACGTCCGGCGACGGTTCATGTCACAAAGGTCGTGAATAATCATAAGACCGAAACGCACCTGTGCGCAACTTGCGCCCAGGAAAGCGGGGTTGATGCCGGGAAAGAACTAGGTTTTCTTTTCGAACCGAACTTTTCATTCCATAACTTACTCGCCAGCTTGCTCGAGAATGAATTTGGGCCGCAAAGCGCTATCTCGCCTTACCAGACGAAAATTGAGAAATGCGCTACTTGCGGACTGACCTTTACTGACTTTAGAAAGATTGGACTTTTGGGTTGTGCCGATTGCTACCAGGCTTTTGACAAATCCCTTGGACCGCTTCTCCGGCGGGTCCATGGGCACCTTAGTCATACCGGGAAAGTCCCTAAGCGGACCGGCGGCAAAGTGAGAATCAAAAAAGAGATTGCCGATCTCCGGCGTAAACTGCAGGAAGCCATTGGGCGGGAAGCTTATGAAGAAGCTGCCCAGATTCGGGATGAGATCCGAGCAAAGGAAGAGGAGTTAAAGTAGTTGGTAGGAGGTGGACGGATTGGATCATAAGAAAAAAATGAAAGAATTACTCCCGGGTTGGCTACACCGTCCAGCGCCCGAGGGGGATGTAGTTGTGAGTAGTCGGATCCGTTTAGCCCGTAATTTGCAAGGATATTCCTTTCCGCACCAGGCTGATGAACAGGCACTGGAGTCGGTGATCGCGAAGGTAGAACGTGCTTTGAAAAAGTCCGCCTTTACCTTGAAACGCCTGGACGGAATAGGCCAGTCGGACCGGTTGCTCCTCGTCGAACAGTATCTAATCAGTCCGGATCTGTTGAAAAACCCAGCCCACCGCGGGGTGATGGTTAATTCAGATCAAACCGTCGCGATTATGTTGAACGAAGAGGACCACATTCGGATCCAAAGCATCCATCCTGGACTAGCGTTGCAGGAGGCTTGGGATGAGGCCAACCGTTTTGATGATGTCCTCGAGGCGGAACTTGATTACGCTTATGCTGAAAAGGCGGGATATTTGACCACCTGTCCGACGAACGTCGGTACTGGTCTCCGGGCTTCGGTCATGCTGCACTTACCGGCCCTCCAAATGGTGGATCAAGTCAAGAAAGTCCTTTCCGTCCTCCCCCATGTGGGGTTGAGTGTCCGGGGTATCTATGGCGAAGGTACAGAGTCGACGGGCAATCTGTACCAGATCTCTAACCAAGTTACATTGGGCTTGACGGAGGATGAGATTATCGGAAAAATAATCTCCGTGACCAAACAGGTGATGGACCAAGAACGCTCCGCCCGTGAAGCGCTCCTGGCCAAAGAATCCCGCTTGCAACTGGAAGACCGGGTGCGCCGGGCTTACGGGCTCTTGAGTGAAGCGCGCTTAATCTCTTCGGAAGAAGCGTTTAAACTGTGGAATAATGTATTGTTGGGCGTTAAATTAGGCCTGATCCCCGAAGTCAGTGTCGAGCAAGTCAATGAACTATTCTTCCTGATCCGTCCGGCCATCCTCCAGCATATTGTGGGGAAAGACCTTACCCCCCATGAACGGGATTATTACCGGGCGGAAGTCATCCGGAAACATTTGCAAACGAAACGGGGATAATAGCAAAGAACAAAGAGAGGTGAAGAATGATGTTTGAAAGATTTACGGAACGGGCGCGGCGCGTTGTACTCCATGCGCAAAAGGAAGCAGCCAGGTTAAGACATAATGTGATCGGAACCGAACATCTTCTGCTCGGCCTCGTCAAGGAGGGCGACAGCATTGCCGCAAAAGCTTTGGAGTCATTGGGTGTTGATCTCAATAAAATCCGGAGTGAAGTGGAGAAGATCATCGGCGTGGGGGAAGAGATGGTCTTCGGTGAAGTTCCTTTTACCCCTCGGGCCAAACGTGTTTTGGAGTTGGCTTGGGATGAAAGCCGGCAGCTGGGCCACAATTACGTCGGGACCGAACACATCCTTTTAGGGTTAATCCGGGAGGGCGAAGGGGTGGCGGCTCAGGTCTTGAAGAACCTGGGGGTCGATCTCGAGGCGGCCCGTAAACAGATCTTTAGTCTGCTTGGGGGCAACGTCGGTGCCAGTCCCGGGAGCAAAGGGGGCGGGCCCAGTAAAACCCAAACCCTAAACCAATTCGGACGGGATCTGAACGAGATGGCCAAAGTTGGTAAGCTGGATCCGGTGATTGGCCGGGAGAAGGAGATTGAACGGGTGATTCAAGTACTCTCCCGCCGGACGAAGAACAACCCGGTGTTAATTGGGGAACCGGGGGTGGGTAAAACCGCGATCGTGGAAGGGTTAGCCCAACAGATCGTGGCCGGTGATGTGCCGGAGATTCTGAAGACCAAACGGGTGGTCACTCTTGATATGGGCTCAATGGTCGCCGGTTCGAAGTACCGGGGCGAATTCGAGGAACGGATGAAAAAAGTGTTGGAAGAGATCCGAAGCGCCGGCGATGTTATTCTCTTCATCGATGAATTGCATACCCTGGTCGGTGCAGGAGCGGCGGAAGGGGCCATTGATGCGGCTAATATTCTCAAGCCGGCGCTGGCCCGGGGCGAGCTGCAATGTGTCGGTGCGACGACCCTGGACGAGTACCGCAAGCATATAGAGAAAGACGCCGCTTTAGAACGACGGTTCCAGCCGATCATTGTTGGCGAACCCAACCGGGAAGAGGCGGAACAGATTCTCAAAGGATTGCGCGACCGGTATGAGGCGCACCACCGGGTGAAGATCACTGACGAGGCGATCAAGGCGGCGGTTGATCTCTCTGACCGTTTTATCTCCGACCGTTTCCTGCCAGATAAAGCCATTGATCTCATTGATGAAGCCTCATCCAAAGTACGGTTAAAAACCACTGTGACCCCGCCCAACCTGAAGGATTTGGAAGACCAGATTGAGCAGGTGCAAAAGGAGAAAGAAGCGGCGATCCGTAATGAGGAGTTTGAAAAAGCGGCTAGTCTGCGGGACGAGGAGCAGAAACTCCGCGCTAAGTTGGCCGCGGACCAGAACGACTGGAAAAACCAGCAGAGTCGTTTAGAGCCGAACGTAACCGAAGAGGAAGTGGCGGAAGTGGTGGCCAGTTGGACTGGGATTCCCGTCACTAAACTACAGGAAGGAGAGGGCGAGCGGCTCCTGCGGCTCGAAGAGATTCTCCACCAGCGGGTCATCGGCCAAAATGAAGCGATCGACTCGGTATCCCAAGCGGTACGGCGGGCCCGTGCTGGACTCAAGGATCCGAAGCGGCCGGTGGGTTCCTTCATTTTCCTAGGGCCAACGGGGGTCGGTAAAACTGAATTGGCCAGGGCACTGGCGGAAGCCCTTTTTGGGGATGAAAATGCCTTGGTGCGGCTGGATATGTCCGAATATATGGAGCGGCATACCGTCTCCCGTTTAGTGGGGGCTCCTCCCGGCTACGTTGGGTATGATGAAGGCGGCCAGTTAACGGAGAAGATCCGCCGCAAACCATACAGCGTTATTCTCCTCGATGAGGTGGAAAAGGCCCACCCGGAGGTCTTCAACATCTTACTACAGGTCCTGGAGGACGGCCGCCTTACTGATGCACAGGGGCGGACGGTCGACTTTAAAAACACGGTGTTGATTATGACCTCGAATGTGGGGGCGAACCTGATTGAACAGTCCGGGCCGATCGGCTTTACGGTTGAAACCAATGAAGATGATGGGGCCGTTGACTACGGACGGATGAAAGAGCGGGTCTTGGATGAATTAAAACGGACCTTCCGGCCGGAGTTTCTCAACCGGATCGATGACATCATCGTCTTCCACCCCTTGCGGAAAGAGGAACTAGAGCAGATCATCGAATTAATGCTTAAAACGCTCCGCCAGCAACTGGAGGAACAGGGAATTAAGCTTGAAATCTCGGCTGAAGCCAAAGATGTTATCTACAAAGAAGGCTATGATCCACTCTTTGGTGCCCGGCCACTACGGCGGGCCATCCAAAGGTTGGTCGAGAATCCGCTCTCTGATGAGATTTTGCGGGGCCGGTTCCGGTCCGGGGATCTCATCCGGGTGACCGCGGAGGAGAATCAGCTGAAGTTCGAAAAAGAGGAAGCCTCTTCGCTGGTGTAAAAAAGCAAGTAAGGCGAAATTTACTAAAAAATCCTTCCCTACGGGGAAGGATTTTTTAGTAATCTTAAGAAGATTTTACTTATAGACCCGCTAACGGCTGGGGGAGAAAAGAATCGAGGTTTAAAATGCGGAAAGGTTCCTGCTTTATCTGTGAAAACTGCGCATATGAATCCCTTAAGTGGTTGGGGAAATGCCCGTCCTGTGGGGCTTGGAACAGCTTTGTCGAGCAGTCGGGCCCAGCCCCGTCGTCGGCCCGTCGTCCAGCTGCGGTGCAGGCTTGCGCTACGCCGCTGGTTTTTACCGCCGAGGAATCTGGTCCGCAGCAACGCTTGGTGATCGGCCGCCCGGAACTGGACCGCCTCTTTGGGGGTGGGTTGGCCCCCGGTTCGCTGGTCCTTTTAGGGGGAGAACCGGGTGCGGGTAAGTCCACCCTCTTGTTGCAGATTGCTGCCCTCCTTACAGCCCAGTACGGAAAGGTCCTTTATGTTAGTGCTGAGGAGTCCCAAACGCAGGTCCGATTACGGGCGGAACGGTTAGGGATCAGCGGGCCCGAATTGTTTCTCTTGACCGCCAATGAGATTGAAGCCGTCACGGCGGAGATCGAACGTTTAAAACCGATCGCGGTGATTCTTGACTCGATCCAGACTTTAAGCAGCGCGGAACGGCCTGGACTCGCCGGTAGTCCGGCCCAAGTCCGGGAGGTCGTCCAGAGTGTGATGGGTGTGGTTAAAGAGCGGGGTATGATCTGTTTTTTAGTGGGACATATTACCAAAAGCGGGGTTCTGGCCGGCCCAAAACTGATTGAGCATATGGTGGATGTGGTGCTCTATTTTGAAGGCGACCGGCGATATCCCTACCGGGTGCTGCGGGTCGTGAAAAACCGGTTCGGTTCGACACAGGAGATCGCGCTCCTTAGTTTGGCCGACCAGGGTTTAACCCCGGTCGATAACCCGTCCGCCTTTTTACTCTCGGAACGTTGCGCGCAGCAAAGCGGAACGGTGGTGGTGCCGATTGTTGAGGGGAGCCTCCCCCTGTTGGTGGAGATCCAGGCGCTCGTGACCACAGGTAATCCCGGTAACCCCCGCCGTTTGGTTTCCGGTCTTGATAACCAAAGGGTTGCGATGGTCCTGGCGGTGTTGGAGCGCCGCGGCGGGCTGCCCTTAGCCAACCGGGAGGTTTACGTTTCGGTAATTGGTGGCTTTCGAACGGAAGAGCCCGCGTGTGATCTGGCGGTGGCTTTAGCCGTTGCTTCCAGTTTTTACGATCAACCGTTGCCGGCCAATCTGGCCGCCTTTGGCGAGATCGGCCTGACGGGCGAGATCCGGCGGGTCGGTAACGCCCAGCGTCGGGTGGAGGAAGCAGTGAAACATGGATTTGAGCGGCTGTTGATTCCCCGCGGGTTACTGGGGGAAGTGCCAAAGGGGGAGCAAGGGTCGATCCGGGGAATCAGTAGTGTTCTTGAACTACTTACGGTTTTGACCAAAAAGGAGGAGGTGTAAGGGTGGCAGGGGATGATTCCGGAATCATAAAAATATTACAAATGGTTGCGCCAGGAACGGTGCTTTATGAAGGGCTGGAAAATATTCTGCGTGCACGGACCGGGGCGCTGATCGTCGTTGGGGACAGCGAAAAGGTGATGGAAGTGGTGGATGGAGGTTACCAGATCAATACGGAGCTGAACCCGGCGAGTCTCTATGAGTTGGCGAAGATGGACGGGGCCATCATCCTGAGTAGCGACGCGAAACGTATTCTTTACGCCAATACCCATTTAACACCGGACGCGATCATTCCAACCCGGGAAACCGGTTCCCGGCACCGCACGGCGGAACGGGTGGCGATCCAAACCGGAGAAATGGTGATTGCTATTTCCCAAAGGCGTAATCTGATTACCCTTTTCAAGGGCAACCAGCGTCATGTCTTACGTGATGTGAGCACAATTTTGGTTAAAGCAAACCAAGCCCTCCAAACTCTGGAGAAATACAAAAGTGTCCTTGACCAAGCATTGGTCAATCTAAGTGCCCTTGAATTCGAAGATCTGGTGACCGTTACGGAGGTGGCCACTGTCGTGCAGCGGACAGCCATGGTCTCGCGGATCGCGAAGGAGATCGAGATCTACATCTATGAGCTGGGTTCGGAAGGCCGCTTGGTTAATATGCAGCTGGAAGAGTTGATGTACGACCTGGAGGAAGAAGGAATTCTTGTTTTGAAGGATTATATCCCCGATCTTGACCAGCTGGAAAAGGTCCAAGACGAATTGTTCGGGCGGAGCTATGAAGAGCTGGTGGATTTAACCGGGGTCATTAAAGAGATGGGTTTCTCGGTCCAGACCTTAGACGTGCCAGTCACCCCCCGGGGTTACCGGATCTTAAAAAAGATCCCCAAACTCCCCTTCCCGGTTATTGAAAACTTAGTCCAGCGGTTCGAGAATCTCCAGAATATTGTGGGGGCTTCGATTGAGGAATTGGATGAAGTCGAAGGAATCGGTGAAGTAAGAGCCCGCTCGATTAAAGAAGGTCTGCGGCGTCTGCGGGAGCAAGTCTTATTAGATCGGCATATCTAGAAAACAGGAAAACATAAACCCTGGAGAGCAGGGGGTAGAAACCGCAAAGAATGGTTGCTTTAAGTACAGGAGTTGACCATAAGTGCAAGGCGATTAGCCTGGTAATCGCCGAAAAATTTTGGGCGCAAAAAACATCTTGACTTTGTACATACAATCTGTTAAAATCTATAATTTTATATAAATTGACATAAAGACCGGTTTCGTGGTATACTATTTAATGTCGAAACTTTACTATGGAGGTAGCTTAATGTTTAATGTTGGAGACAGGATAGTATATCCGATGCACGGAGCCGGTGTTATCGAGGGAATCGAGCAACGGGACGTATCAGGATCCCCCGAGGACTACTACATTATCAAGTTGACTAGTGGGGAAATGAAGGTGATGATTCCTGTTTGCAACAAAGATCTGGTCGGTTTACGTGAGATAATCAGCAAGGATGAAGTGGATAAAGTCCTGGAAGTGCTCAGGAATAAAGATATGGATATGTCGACGAACTGGAATCGACGTTACCGTGCAAACATGGAAAAGATCAAGTCCGGCAATATTTACGATGTGGCGGAGGTCGTCAGTGGCTTGTCCCAGCGGGACCGCGAAAAAGGACTTTCGACTGGCGAAAGGAAAATGCTGGAGAATGCCAAGAACATTCTGTATAGCGAATTAGCGTTGGTTGAGGACCTCGATGAAGAACAGGTGCAATCAATGGTTGAGGACTGTCTAAATTAGCGCCAGGAAAACTGGCTTTTTTTCTTTTCCCCTTCTTTAAAGGTGATTACGTTAAGTTTTTGCCAAAAGACCGCTCCCGAAGAGGGATATTATTTATCCATATGGATAAATTAAGAAGAAAGGAGGTGCCAAAAGTTGTTTACGAAAATTTTAACAGTTTTATTTGGTTTATCCACCGGTTTTGCTGGCTATTATTTTCTCTATTCCTTCTTCCCCCAACTTCATTGGTTGGTTATATCCGCTGGTGCCCTGGTGGGTTCGGTCTTAGGCTATCTTTTGGCAAAATTTCTTATTCCCGCCTTGTGGTCAAAGATTGAAGAGAGTTTTCAGAAGATCACCGTTCCGGAACTGATCGTTGAGGGTTTAGGCATCTTTTTCGGGTTAATCCTCTCTGGTTTGTTTGTGGTGGCGATGCCCCTTACCCGTTTACCCGGTCCTTTGGGTAATTCGTTGGCGCTTTTGATAATTCTGACGATCACCGGTACGATCGGCCGTCTTACCCACCGGAAGAAGGATGAGATCCTTAATTTCTTAGGTTCTACGGTGAAAACCGGAGAAAAAAGTGGGAGCAAAGGGCGTTTGTCCGCGGGAAAGGCCTCTTATAAGGTTTTGGATACCAGCAGTATTATCGATGGACGCATTATGGACGTGGCCCAGACCGGTTTTATGGAAGGGATCTTTATTGTTCCCGGCTTTGTCGTGGCGGAACTACAAAGAATCGCCGATTCTTCCGATTCACTCAAACGGAACCGCGGCCGCCGCGGCTTGGACATTTTGAACAAGATGCAGAAAGACGCGGGCATTACGATTCGCATCTACGATCAGGATTTTGAGGAGTTAAGCGATGTCGATACGAAAATTGTCCGCCTGGCTAAAGTCTTGGGGGCAAAGGTGATCACCAACGATTTTAACCTGAATAAGGTGGCCGAGTTATACGGTGTTCCGGTCCTAAACATCAACGAACTAGCCAATGCGATCAAGCCGATCATTCTCCCCGGCGAAGAGGTTGTGATCCAAGTGATCAAAGACGGCAAAGAACTGGGGCAAGGTATTGCCTACCTGGAGGACGGGACCATGATTGTGGTCGATGGTGGACGCCAGTACATCGGCGAAGAGATCACGGTGACGGTCACCAGTGTGCTGCAGACTGCCGCCGGACGGATGATCTTTGCCAAGCCGAAAGAGGGCATTGTGGCGAAAGCCTCCTCTCTCTCGTAGGAATGGAATCATTAAAATTCTTTTACTTATGTTGCCCGCCCTGGTTAGGATGGCGCGCACGCCAGCCAAAGTTATTGACCAGTGGTCCGGCAAGATGAAAGCAAAGGACATGTGAGTTTCATCCATTCTCCATGTTCTATAAAGGGTAAAAGCGGGTTATCCCGCTTTTACTGCTTGATGGGGTTTTGTTTGTGCCTACGACTATTGTTCTTGATCATCTGCTCGGGTAAAATATTCCTGAGCGGAAAACGGGCGGAAAACCAATTTTTCAACGGATGGTGATGAAGATGGATGGGTTGAGCGCGGTTCAGATCGTGGCAATAATCCCGGCGGCCGGTTCCGGGCGGCGGATGCGGATAAAGGGGGGGCCGGAGCGGCAGAAACTGCTCCTTTCGCTAGCAGGGAAAACTATTCTCCGGCGTACACTAGAGGCTTTGGCCCTCCCGGAGATCGAAGCTTTTTTCCTTCCGGTGGCGGTGGAGGACCGGGCGCTTTTTGCGGAAGAGCTCAAGGATGGCGGCATTGCACAAGAGGTGTTTTTCTGCACGGGCGGGCCGGAACGCCAGGATTCGATCGCCAATGCCCTGGCGGAAGTGGACCGTTGGCCGGGCTGGCGGGTGTCGCCGGCGCAGCGTTTGGTGGTGATCCATGACGCCGCCCGGCCGTTGGTGGAGGTCGAGATCATCCGTCGGGCCCTTGCCGTGGCCCAAGAAAGCGGGGCGGCTTGTGTGGCGGTTCCGGTTAAAGATACCATTAAAGTGGTGGGGCCGGAAGGGACGATTCGACAAACTCCGGAGCGGCAAACGCTGTGGGCAGCCCAGACACCCCAGGTCTTTTCTTGGCCGGTACTGCAAAAGGCTTACGCCCAGGCCAAACTGGCCGACGATAAAATGACCGACGATGCTGCTTTGGTTGAAAGAACGGGCCACCCGGTGCGGATCGTTCCCGGGTCCTACCGGAACCTCAAGATCACTACGCCCGAAGATTTACCGGCGGCCACGGCCTTGCTACAGGCGGGAGAAACGGGTAAGAAGACCCCGTCGGTAGTGGAAGAAACGGCGGCGCCGGGGCGACGAGCGGAGTCGGCGCTACGGGTCGGGCAAGGGTTTGATGTCCACCGCCTGGTGGAGGGGCGCCGGTTGGTCTTGGGTGGGGTGGAGATCGATGCGCCGGTCGGCCTGGCCGGCCATTCCGACGCGGATGTTTTAACCCACGCTGTGACCGATGCCCTCCTGGGGGCGGCTGGTGCTGGCGATATCGGAGAACTGTTTCCCGATACTGATCCGGCTTATTCCGGGATCGACAGTACCCTGCTTTTAAGGGAAGTAGTGGTCAAGCTGGGAGCGGTGGGCTTTAAACCAGTTAATTTGGACGTGACGGTGATTGCGCAAAAACCCAAGCTGGCCCCGTATCGGGTCAAGATCCGGCAGCGGTTGGCTAAACTGTTGGGACTAGCGGAGACCGCCGTCAATGTGAAAGCAACAACCACGGAAGGTTTAGGTTTTACCGGGCGGGAGGAAGGAATTGCCGCCCAGGCGGTGGTCCTCATGGCGATGACTTCTTTTTCTTGCCCCAAGGCATAAAATATGGTACGATAGGTGTAAATTAAAAGGGGTGCTCGACAGGGCTGAGATTATACCCTTGGAACCTGATCCGGGTAATGCCGGCGTAGGGAGAAGTAGGAGAGATCCCCCTTTTGTGGGGGTTTTTTCTTTAGTGCTGGTTCCGTGTTCGCATCCCGTAAGGAGGAATTATTAATGGTTTTAAGAAAATGGGGTTTTCCGTTGGTTCTGGTGTTGGTATTTGCGCTGTTCTTGAGCGGCTGTTTCGGTCGGCCGGAGAGACCGCTGACCGTGTACACTTATGCCAGTTTCCCCCCAATTTTGATTGAGCAGATCGTCGACCATTTCCAAGCAGAATACGGTGTTCAAGTGGAATTCCGGTCGTTCTCCGACACGGGGCCGCTCCTGAACCAGTTAGCGCAGGAGAAGAAGAATCCCCAGGGTGATGTGGTGATTGGCCTCGACAATAATTATTTACCGAAGGCTTTGGAGCTAGGGATTCTCGCACCATACAGACCACAAGCCGCGGACCGGATTCGTCCCGATCTGATTTTTGATCCCGAGTTTCACCTGACCCCCTTTGACTACGGGTATGTGGTCTTCAACTATGATAGTGAACGTTTGACGCGGATCCCCACTTCCCACCGGGATCTCCTCGATCCGGAGTACAAAGGGAAGATTGTTGTGGAGAACCCGCTGACGTCTTCCCCGGGACAAGTCTTTCTTTTGACGACGATCGCCCTCTTTGGCGAAGACGGCTACCTTGATTTCTGGCGGGCTTTAAAGCCGAACCTCCTTACTATCACTCCGGGCTGGGACGAAGCCTACGGGATCTTTACCAGTGGCGAGGTTCCGCTGGTGGTCTCTTACGGGGCCAGTCCGGTTTACCATCTGATTGCGGAGGGGACCGAGCGGTACAAGGCGTTGGTCCTTGATGGCGGTGCTTATGCCCAGATTGAAAGGGTTGGGATCGTGAAGGGGACGCCTCATTTGCAGAATGCCCAACGCCTGGTTGATTACGTTCTGTCCCCCGCGTTCCAGTCCCTGATCCCGGAAACCCAGTTTATGTACCCGGTGCGTAGTGATCTGGAGTTACCACCGAGCTTCCGGGTGGCTGCTCAGGCCGAACGGTTGTTTAATCTTCCACCCGCTGAGGTGGCGGCCAATCTTGAGCGGTGGCTGTCGGCTTGGGAGCAAGTGATCAACGAATGAGCGGCGCCAGAAACAGGCCAAACTGCTTAGCCCTAATCCTGATCGGTCTTTTTTTCCTTCCGGTGCTCGCCGTCCTCGGCCAGGCGTTCGGACGCCCAAACGCCTGGCCAGAGCTGCTGGGCTTTCTCCGATCTGGGCAGTTTCGGCGCGTTTTGGCCTTCAGTACAAGCCAGGCCTTTTGGAGCGCCTTTTTCAGTTTAGCCCTGGCCGTTCCCGGGGCCTATTTTTTCGGCCGCTACCGGTTCCCGGGGAAACGGCTCCTCCGGAGTGTGATGATTCTCCCCTTTATGCTTCCGGGGATCTTGGTCGTCCTGGCGATGGTCGTCTTTTACGGGCAAAACGGTATTCTCAACACCTGGCTGGCAGCGCTCTTTCCTGGACGAGACCTGGTCTTTACCGGGTTGTATGGGTATAAAGGGATTATTCTCGCACACGTCTTCTATAACTTTGCCTTTTGCCTTCGGATGTTGGGGGAACGCTGGGAGCGGATCAGTCCCAAACTGGAAGAGGCCTCGGCCGTGCTCGGGGCAGGGCGGTTCGCCACCTGGTGGCGGGTGATCCTGCCGCTTTTGGCCCCGACCATTGGCTATCTAGGGGTCCTGGTTTTCCTCTATTCGTTCCTCAGTTTTACCGTCGTTCTGGTGCTGGGGGGCTATCTGTACCAGACCTTTGAAGTGTTGATTTATATCGAATACAATAATAAACTCCGTTTTGCGCAGGCTTCGATGCTGGCGGTAGTACAAATTTTTCTGCTGACCGGGATCATCGCTTTGCAGCGGTGGACCCAGCGGCTGGTTCAGAGGCAAAGCGGCGAAGTTAACCTCCTACCGCCGTTGCGACCGAGAAAACAGCCGGTCGCGACGGGAATCTTCCTTTGCTATCTGGCCGGAAGTCTGCTTTTCTTTTTTATGCCCTTGTTTTTTGTCCTCTACCGGTCATTTAAAAAAAGGGGGCTTCCCGACGGTGCGTGGACCTTGGACAACTACCGGCAACTTTTCGGGGCAGGTTTCCGTTTTGCTGTAGGGCGCGATTTATGGACGGTGGTCGGGACCAGTCTGGCTTTGGCGATCACGGTGGGGCTGGTGACGATGGTCCTCGCTTATGTGCTGGCCCGCCAGCGGCGGCAAAAACCATGGGGACGGATTGACCTGTGGCTACAATTGCCAATG
Organism: Hydrogenispora sp.; assembly: GCA_012837705.1. Taxonomy (GTDB): domain Bacteria; phylum Bacillota; class UBA4882; order UBA10575; family UBA10575; genus Capillibacterium. The sequence continues at coordinate 17,011 of DUQQ01000109.1, read as the reverse complement.
GGGATTTCCTTCTTGACGTTTGCTTTTGGCCTGTTAAAACTGGTTGGACATGCCTTGCCACCGGCGCTTTTAATCATTTGGGCCCAGGTCTTTCTGGCTTTCCCCCTGGTCTATGCGTTACTCCGTACCGCGCGGCGGGAATGGGGGGAGGAGATGATCGAAGCGGCCCAATGTTTAGGTGCGTCCGGGTGGGAACTCTTCCGCACGGTAGAACTGCCGTTGATGCGGAAAGCACTGAGCAGTGCTTTTGCTTACGGGGCCGCCCTCTCGCTTGGCGATCTCTCGGCGGTTTTGGTGTTAGGCCAGGGGAAAGTGATCACCCTGGCAGTGGCGGTCTACCGCTTAATCGGCCATTATAATTTTCCGCAGGCGATTGCCCTCGGAACCCTCTTTATGCTGCTGGCGGTGGTGCTCTTTTCTTTGGTCGAGGGGGGTTACCGTGGTAAGGGGACTGGCGGGCGTTGGGGGGAGTAAACGATGAAGAACGAATTTTTGCAGATTGATGTCGTCAAAGACTACCCGGAGTTTCGGTTGACTGCCAACCTGACTGTGGCCGAGGGAGAGTTTTTTTCGCTGGTCGGGCCCAGTGGCTGTGGGAAAACGACCCTCCTTCGTTTGATCTCCGGCTTGATCCAGCCCGACCGGGGCCGGATCATCCTCAACGGGCAGGACCTGACCGCGGTCCCCGTAGCTGAACGGCGGATCGGTTTTGTTTTTCAGGATTATGCGCTCTTTCCCCACTTGACGGTCGGGGAAAACATTGAATACGGTCTAAAGGTCCGGCGTCTGCCCGCCACGCGACGGCGGGAACGGGTCGATGCGATGCTGGCGGTCTTCGAGATTACGGAGTTGGCTGGCCGCCGGGTACAAGAACTTTCCGGCGGGGAACGGCAGCGGGTGGCGCTGGCCCGTGCCCTTGCGCCCGAACCTTTCCTTCTCTTACTGGATGAGCCTTTTGCCGCTCTCGACTACGGTTTGCGGCGGCGTCTCCGGCGTGAACTGAAAGAGCTCCAGCGGAAACTGGGCTTTACCGCCATCTTCGTCACGCACCAGCAGGAGGAGGCCCTTTCCCTTTCGGAACGGTTGGCGGTGATGCAAGCCGGTCAGATTCTTCAGGTGGGAACGGCAACCGAGGTCTATTCGAGTCCGGCGCACCCCTTTGTAGCGACCTTTCTCGGTGATGCCAACCTGATTCCGTGCGTGGCCGTTCCCACCGCAGAGGGACTCGAGCTTCATCCCCAGGGCGGTCGGGTTTTCAACCTTTCGGATACGGGAGGCCACATGGTCCAAGGAGGAGAGACGGACACAACTAACGCGCATTTCTACATGATGATCCGCCCCGAAGATGTGGTTATCGACACCGTGGCGCCCATTTACCAGGGGACGATTGTGACCTGGGAGTATCTGGGGTACGCTTCCTATGCGGAGGTGAAAACCGACCACGGGCCAACGCTTAAAATTTTGACCGGAAAAGAGACCCATTTTGCGCTGGGGGCGCGGGTAGGGCTCTCCTTCCGGGAACCCGCTTTGAAATTGCTCCCCATAAACCAGAAATAACCATCATAGAATAGAATATAGACCTTTTGTTAAAAATTATAGAATTTTATGGAGGAAAACCGCAAGTATCCGCCAAATAGTATCAAGTGAGGGGAGATATTCAAGGGGGGAGCATATTGTTGGCAAAGATGGATTTGGGTGGGACCTGGGAACTACATCCGGTAGCGGAGTTTAGTAGCCTCTGGTGGAGTGAGGAGGTTCCCAACGAAGGATGGGTCGAGCAGGAGATTCCCGGTCAATGGCAGGAGCTTGAGAACTTCTCCGGGTATGCTGGGAAAATGGTCTATCGTCGTAATTTTAATTTTACACCGGAACCAGACCGGATTTACCGCTTGGAGATCGGGGGCGTCTTCTACAAATATCGTGTTTACCTCAATAACTATGCCATTGGGGGCCAAGAGGGTTATTTTTATCCTGCCTACTACAACATCACCCCTTATTTGCGGGCAGAGAACCAAATCCTCTTGGAGGTAGAATCGCCCGGGGAACAAGGGAATGAAGCGACCGCACCGGTTATAACCGGACTTTTTGCGGGCCATCCCACGCTTCCGAAAGGGTTTAACCCTGGTGGCCTCTGGCGACCGGTCCGGATTCTAAGCAGCGGTCCGGCTTTCATCGAACGCTGGCATTTACACACGGAGGAACTGGCGGGGGATGAAGCAACCCTCAGCTTAAAGCTGGAAGTCTACGCGGTCCGGTCCGCCGCGATCAACGTCCAACTACAACTCACCCCCCATAAATTTGACGGTCAAAGTTACCAGCAAGTCTTCCCCCTCCAACTAGAGAAGGGGACCAACCAATATGAGGCCCGTTTTACGCTCCACGGAGTCCGTCCCTGGCAGACCTGGGACCGGGGGCAACCCTGCCTCTACCAGACCAGCCTGACGTTGCAGGCGGCGGGCGCGACGTGGGATGCCCAGGAGACTCTTTTTGGGATCCGGACTTTTACCCTCCAGAACATGATCCCCTATCTTAATGGCCAACGTTTACTGGTGAAAGGGAGTAATTATCTTCCCCCCGCGCTTTACCTGAGTAAGGTGGGGAAGGAAGATTACGAGCAGGAGATCGCCCTTTTAAAGCAGAGCCACCAGAATATGGTGCGCTGTTACCAACACGTAGAAAAGCCCGAGTTTTACCAGGCTATGGATGAGGCCGGGATTCTTGTTTGGCAAGATTTCCCCCTGCCGGTCGGTGCGACCTTTACCAATCTGACCAACCTTTTGCAACAGGTGGAAGCGGTCTATAACCTATTGGGAAACCACCCCTCGGTAGCGATCTGGACGATCAGCAACCAAAGCGGGTTTGAAGCGTTGGTACCGGAGCGGCCCAGTGTCAACTTCCGACGGGTGGTGCAAAAATTAGCCCAACGCTTAGCAGAACTTGATCCGGGACGGCCGGTGATCCCCCTTTCGGGCCAGGGGTCACTACGGGAGGCGGTTGACACCGGCTTTAACTACCAGTATCCGGACGAGATCTACCGGTTTGACCAGTACCGGCGGGGCGCTAAACAACGTCAGATCCGTTTTGTCTCCTGGTTCGGGCGGGCGGCACTCGGACCGGCCGAACCCGATGAAAAGACGCGCACCCGTAGCCAAAAACAACTGGCGGAAACCCTGCGCTTTTACATTGACCGGTTGCGCTTTCATAAATATAACCCCACCGGTGGCATGCTATTCTTCTGTTTCCGTGCGCTTGACCCGGGTCTGTCTTGGTCGGTGGTGAATGGTAGTGGCCAGCCCAAGGAGGGTTTTGCCATGGTCGCCCTATGTTACAGGCCGGTCTACGTCTTTGCCCTTTTACCCCGGGAAAACTACCGGAACGGCACCCTTTTCCAGGCTCCGATCTGTTTCAGCAATGACCGGATCGGCCCCGACCAACCGACGGTTTTGGTGAAAGCCCGGCTGACCGACCCCCGGGGGCAACTGGTCTGGAAAGAGCAATGGAACGTAAAACCCCAGCCGGACGAAGAAACCCGCATCCTTGGTGAAGTCTCAGTGATGCTGATGACCAAGGGTGTTTACCGGCTGAACCTTAACTGGCTGGACCAAGACGAATCCATCGACAATGACTACCAGATCGTTGTGGGTTAGCACTTTTGGTCAATTGAGAAACCAACTTCCACCCTTTGCCTTAGGCGGGGTGGATTTTACTTTTTCATTTTAAGGTATTTTTATGGCACTTGATCTTTCAATTCATCGTTAGGACTTTTTGCGAAAACGTCAAAAAAATGGTATTGACAATAATCGCCAGACCCCTTATAATAACTATTAATATTAATGCGGAAGAATAAATATACAGTATGGTTGGATAAAAGCGAGGAAGGACTCGGTTTTATCGTTTGGGTTTTAGAGAGCAGGCGGGTGGTGGAAGCCTGTACCGGCGGTAGAACATTTCCCGGTCTGGAGCTGTCGGAAGGAACCCGCAGGCGCCTGGGGCGCGGGGCGGTCAGTAATTCCGGCCGGAGCTAATCCGTTACGATTCGATCCGGACACCAGTTTCCGGGTCACTAAGTCCCTGCGTTTGCAGGGAGAAGTAGGGTGGCACCACGAGCCTCTCGTCCCTATGGGATGAGGGGTTTTTTTGTTTGGATTTTGTTTTAGGAAAATTACGGAGGTGTTGCTGGATGAAAGTTTTGGTGCTTGACAATGTTTCGGAGCAAGCGGTGGCGGTCCTACGGGAGCAGGGGATTGAAGCCGAAGTCTCCCCGACGTTGCCGGAGGAAGAATTGATTGCCAAGATTCCGCCCTATGACGGGATGATCGTCCGTAGCCAAACAAAGGTGAACGAACGGGTGTTTGCAGCCGCCACCAATCTGAAAGTGGTCGGCCGGGCCGGCGTGGGGGTGGACAATGTTGATCTGGACGCCGCCACCAACAAAGGAGTGATCGTCCTGAACGCTCCCGACGGAAACACGATCTCCACGGCGGAGCACACGATTGCGATGATCATGGCCCTGGCCCGGAAGATTCCCCAAGCCCACAGTGCGCTTAAGGACGGCCGCTGGGACCGGAAAAGTTTCACCGGAGTGGAGATCAACGGCAAGACGCTGGGGATTATCGGGATGGGGCGCATCGGTACCGAAGTAGCCCGGCGGATGCGGGCGATGGGAATGACCGTTCTGGCCATGGACCCCTTCCTCTCCGAAGAGAAGGCGGCAAAACTAGGTGTCCAGTTGGTAACCCGTGATGAGTTGCTGGCGGCTGCCGATTTTATCACGTTCCACACCCCGCTGACCAAAGAGACCAAAGGTCTGCTCAATGCGGAGACCCTAAAGCTGACGAAACCGGGAGTGCGGATCGTGAACTGCGCCCGTGGGGGGATCGTCGATGAAGACGCTCTAGCCGATGCGATCGAAGCCGGGCAGGTGGCGGGGGCGGCCCTGGATGTGTTTAGTGAAGAACCTCCCACCAACCAACGGTTGATCAACCTTCCCCAGGTGATCGTCACCCCACATCTGGGGGCCTCCACGGCTGAGGCTCAGGTTAATGTGGCGGTCGATGTGGCGAAGGAGATCGCGAAGGTGTTGAAGGACGAGCCCTTCAAGAACGCGGTTAACCTGCCGACGGTACGCCCGGAAGTGATGAAAGTGTTGTCGCCCTATTTTCCCCTGGCCGAAAAACTGGGCTGTTTGATCGGACAGTTGACCGAAGGCCGTTTGCAACGGGTTGAGGTGGAGTACAGCGGGGAGATCACCGAATATGATCTGAACCCCCTGACCACTTTGGTGGTGAAAGGACTACTGCAACCGGTTCTCAACAGCGAGGTGAATATGGTCAACGCCCGCATTCTGGCGAAACAGCGGGGGATTAAAGTGGCCGAGCTGCGTGAAGCCAGTGATCCGGATTACAACAACAAAATTCGGGTCAAGACCATCTCCGATCAGGGCGAACGGGTGGTGGCGGGGGCCTTTTTCCGCCAGAATGACCAACGGGTGGTGGAGATCGACGGTTACCACTTTGATGTGGTTCCCCACGGCCATCTCCTGATCGCCCCCCATCAAGATAAACCAGGGATCATTGGAAAGGTCGGAACGATCTTGGGCGCGGCGGGCATCAATATTGCCTACATGCAAGTGGGACGGAAAGAACTGGGCGGAACGGCGATTATGGTCCTCACCGTCGATCATGAGGTTCCGGCGGCGGTCCTCGATCAGATTAAGCAAATAGAGGGTATTGACAATCCGGTTCAGGTGTGGCTGTAAGCCTCCGGTGAGGAGTCGCCCACACTGGTAACTGCTGGTACACGTGAAGGAATGAAAATTAAAGCCGGGTGGGTGACAGCCCGAAGGTGGACAGCGGCCGGTTTGTGTATAAAAATTCCTCCCGCCCAAGGCAGCGGGAGGTTCTTTTTTACCGTAAAAGGCGCGCAAAATGGGCAAAATTAAGACAATAACCGATTCACGCAGGAATTAACCGTTGAAGTGCCGAAGTTAATATATTGGTTTTAATCCACCATTGTGAGAGAGAAACGGAGTGACATACTTGAACTTAAAAGCGCTCATTCGGGAGATCCCGGACTTTCCCCAACCAGGGATTAGCTTTAAAGACATTTCCACGGTGATCGGTAATGCCGAAGCTTTTCATTATATCGTCCAAGAGCTGGCGAAGGGTTTTCGGTCGGCCCGGCCGGAAGTGGTGGTGGGCATCGAATCCCGCGGCTACATTATTGGTGCCCCCTTGGCTTACGCCTTAGACGCCGGGTTTATTCTGGTTCGCAAGCCGGGGAAGCTGCCGGCGGCCACCGAACGGATCGATTATTCCTTGGAATACGGCGAAAACTCCCTCGAGATCCATAAAGATGCGATCCGCCCCGGACAGCGGGTGCTGATCGTCGATGATATTCTGGCGACCGGTGGGACCGTTTCGGCCACGGCGGAACTGGTCCGGCGGCTCGGCGGCGAGATTATTGGCTATGCTTTCCTGGCCGAACTGGATGCGCTTCAAGGCCGGGCCAAACTGGACGGTGCGCCCATTATCTCGCTGGTACATTACGAAGATTAAGGATAAGAGCCCCGCGGAGAAAAGACCACGCCCATAAGCACAACCGGACCCGAACGACCATATGATGTAAGAAAAAAGCTGGAGGGTTGCCGATGGACGTGGAAAGATATGAACGTAGAGACCGTAACGAGGGGTTAGTGTTTGTACTCTTACTTTTGCTGCTCCTCTTCTTAACCTGGGACTAACTTTTGGGTTTGCTGCTTAGCGGACCCCGCCCCCATGACCAATGCAGGACCAAAAGTGCCCGAATGATCGGGGAGGAGGATTAACCTGAAAACCGTGGTTTCCACGGTTTTGTTTTTGCCGGACCAAATAAGCGGAAGGGGATAAACGATGATTCTGCTGACTACTTTAAACTCCCAGTATGTCCATACCGCCCTGGCGCTCTATACTTTACAGGCCTATTGCCGGCGGGATTTCCCCGACCTGCAGGTGCTGGAGTTCAATATCAACCAGAGCCTGGACTGGATTTTCGGCGAGATCCACCGGAAACAACCACGGATCCTGGGGATCTCGACGAACATCTGGAATATAACCGAGTCTTTGGAGCTGGTGGACCGGGTGAAAAAAGTGCGGCCAGAGACAGTAGTGATTCTGGGCGGGCCCGAAGCGGCAGCGGATTACGCGGCCATTCTGGAACGGCCGGGGGCACCCGACTATATTGTCTTGGGGGAAGGCGAGGAAACCCTCCGGCAGCTTCTGGTCCAATTGGAGGAAGGACAAGCCGACTTTTCCAGGATCGCCGGACTCGCCTGGCGCCAAGGGGACATGATCCAACGGAATCCGGACCGGGCCCCCATCGATCTGGCAACGCTACCTTTTCCCTATTCCGATCTGAGCGCCTTTCGCCACCGGATCCTATATTACGAAGCTTCGCGGGGGTGCCCCTTTCGGTGCACCTATTGCATGTCGGGTTGGACGGAGAAGAACCTCCGGGCTTTACCACTGGACCGGGTCAAAGCCGATCTACAAAGATTCATTACGGCGGGTGTCCGGACGGTAAAGCTGATCGACCGCACCTTCAATGTGGACCGGGCGCGGACGGTGGCGATTCTCCGGTTTCTTCTGGAGCAAGATGGCGAGACCGAGTTCCATTTTGAACTGGTCGGTGAGCTTCTGGATGAAGAGCTAATCGGGCTCTTGAAGGCCGCCCCGGCTGGACGTTTCCGCGTGGAGATTGGCGTCCAGTCCACCTGTGCCGAGGCACTGAAGGCGGTGCGGCGGTATAATAATCTAGCGAAATTACAAGCCAACTGTCGGGCGTTAACTGCTAAAGATGATGGCCTGGACCAGCCACGGCCCTTAGTGCACCTGGATCTGATTGCCGGGCTGCCCTATGAAGATCTGGCGACCTTTGGCCGCTCGTTTGACTGGACCTTTCGTTTACGCCCCGACGAACTGCAACTGGGTTTTTTGAAGCTACTAAAAGGCTCGCCCCTGCGGGAACAAGCGGCGGAGTATGGATACGTCTTTACCGCGACACCCCCCTATGAACTCCTCCAGAACAACTGGCTTTTCTATGATGACCTCTTGGTGTTGAAAGGGGTCGAAGAGATGGTTGAGAAGTTCTTCAATTCGGGCCGTTTCCGCTACACCTTGGCCTATCTTTTCCGGGACGAGACCCTTTCGCCCTGGGCTTTCTTCGCGGCGCTAGCCCGTTATGGCCGCGCCCAGGGCTTTAGCGGACAAGCCCGTAAGCCGGTCGCCCTCTATAACGGACTGTGGCGCTTTTTAACCGGCGAATTTCTACCCAATGCAGGGCAAAAGCAGTGGGTGGAGGAACACCTGCGGGACCTCATAACCTTCGATTATTACCTCAGTGGCACCGGTGGTGCCGCCCCGGCGTGGCTGACACCCCAGGCGGCGTCCTTGCGCGAAGCGGTGAAAGAACTGCTGAAGGATCCGGAGCAGAAGGTTATTCCGCTCCCTCCGGATCGAACCGAGAGTGAAGTGCGCCGCCGGATGTTGGTCTTTTCTTTTGGGCTAGACCCGGAGACGGGGGAAGAAGGCTGCTATCCAGTTCTGGTTTATCTGCCGGCGCGAGGTCGTCCCGTTTGGCTTCGGCTCCCACCGGCGCTGCTTGCGGAGGCTGCGGCTTCGGGTCAGGTTGTTTGCCCCTCCGGAGGTGAAGCCGATGCATGAAGAACAGTTCGCCGCGGTGGAAACGGACCGTTTAGGCCTGGGTGATCTACGGATCAAGCAACATCCGGCGATCTTTAAATTCACGGTGGATCCAATTCTACTGGCGGGTTTTGCGCGGATCCGGCCGCGTGCTTCCGTCCTTGACCTGGGGACCGGGGCCGGAGTGATCCCGCTTTGGTTGACCGGTTACCGGGGCATTGAGCGGGTGACCGGTTTGGAGATCCAACCCGAGGTAGCGGCTTTGGCCCGCGAAAATGTCAAGCTCAACGGGTTAGAAGAACGGATCCAAATCCTCACCGGTGATCTACGGACGCCCCCTCCGGTTCTGGCGGCGGGTAGTTTTGACTGGGTTTTGAGCAACCCACCCTACTGGCCAGCGACGACCCACCTTTTGCCGGAAGAACCCGCCCTCGCCCAGGCTAAATTTGAGCTGACCTGTACCCTACGGGATGTTGTGGCCGCTGCAGCCCATTTTTGCCGCGACGGTGGGCGGGTAGGACTGATCCACCTCCCAGAACGCCTGACGGACCTCCTCAGCACATTACGCCACTTTAAACTGGAACCGAAGAGGCTCTGCCTGGTACAACCGAAACCGGGGGTCCGGCCCCACCGGGTGTTGGTGGAAGCACAAAAGCTGGCCCGTCCTGGTCTTAAAGTACTGGCGCCCTTTCCGATCCAGGGTGCCGACGGAAACTTCAGCCCGGAAATGGTCCAAGTGTACCGGGGGAAGCAGTTGGGTGCCGACGTCCAGTGAAGGCCCGGGCTTAATGAAGAAGATGAACCACCTCCGTTCCCTTTCCTCCCGGACAGCAATAAATTGATAGGGAGAAGTTTATCTGTCGGAGGTGTGAAGATGATTCAACACCGATTGAAGCGGACCGTTGCCCACCGCTTATCACCCACCTTAGCGCAGACGGTCCTAGACGCGCCCCAGCAGGAACCGATCCAGGTGATCATGGAGTTTTCCTCCCTCCGCTCCTGCCGTTCCCATCGCCTGCGGGAGATGATCCATAAAGCAGGGGGGCGGATCGTTTATGAACTACCCCTCATTAACAGCCTGGCGGTGGAGTTGCCTTCCGAAGCCCTCCTCAAGATGATCCCGGAGGTGCGGGTCAAAATGGTCTGGCCCGATGTAAAGGCAACGCCCTGTCTTGATGTGGCCGTCCCCGCCATCGGGGCGGACCAAGCCCACCAGGCCGGGTTGACCGGAAAGGGAGTAGTCGTGGCGGTGATCGATACGGGGATCGCGCCCCATGATGACCTGATGAAACCGGAACCCCGGATTGTGGGCTGGTATGATCTGGTCAACGGGAAAAACGAACCCTATGACGATGAAGGCCATGGTACGCATGTGGCCGGGATTATCGCCGGGAATGGGTACGAATCAGAGGGGAAATACACCGGAGTAGCCCCTGGGGCGTTACTGGTTGGGGTGAAGGCATTGGATCAGCGGGGGAGTGGACCGATCTCTCGGGTGATTGCCGGAATCCAATGGGTCGTTGAGCATAAAGAGGAATATCGGATTAAAATCCTCAACCTTTCGCTCGGCGCGCCGCCGGAAGAAGGTTACCGGACCGACCCGGCGAGTAAAGCGGTGGATGCGGCTTGGCGGGCGGGGCTGCTGGTTTGCGCCGCCGCCGGGAACATGGGGCCACGGCGCCGGACCATTACCACACCGGGGATCTCGCCGCGGGTCTTGACCGTCGGCAGTATCAACGACCAGGGGACCATTCCCCGGGAAGACGATGTGATCAACGAGTTTTCTAGCCGGGGTCCGACCATCGACCGTCTGTCGAAACCGGACTTGGTCGCACCGGGAGCCAATATTACATCATTGAAAGTGGACGGCGGTTATGTGGCCCAATCGGGGACTTCAATGGCAACCCCAATGGTGGCAGGGGCGGCTGCTTTGCTTTGGGAGAAGAACCCAACCCTTTCGTCCAATCGGATCCGCGAAATATTGGTCGCAACGGCGGAAGACCGGGGCTACAACCGCCTAATTCAAGGCGCTGGCTATCTCAACATCAACGCTGCCCTGGAGAAGCTGGCCACGAACCCGGACGCGCCACCAATCGTCCATGATGATCTTTTTTTCACCTTTTTTCTCACCCTTGGTCTCCAGTTTGCGCCGGAGCAGCGGCGGAAGGAACTGCTCACGGTCTTAACCAACCATTTGGCCACGGCTCTCCAGAAGACCGGTTGGCTGCAGACGGAGGACACCAATCTTTACCGGGAACACCTCCCCCAGGTTCTTTACGCCCTTGGGGAGTGCTTGTTCCGACAACCCGCCGCGGAGAATTAAAGGCCTTTGGCCTTTTCTTTTTTGTCCGGGGTTTACAGCATACCCTTTAACCAAAGCCCAGCAAAGAGCGACAGGCTGAAACTGGTTAGGGTACCCACCAGGTAATACTCGGCAAAATCACGTTTGTTCAGTTCCTGGTAGCGGGCGAGCGACTTGGCAGCAAGGACAAAACCGATCGCCGAGACCGCGTCCACCGCCACCAATGTAATCAGAATTAAACGTTCCATTATCCCAATGGCGCTGCTCAACCGCCGGGTCTTTTCTTCCTGGGCGTCTTCGGTTAGCCAGGCCAGGATCCGGTTGGTGAAGACCGCACCGCCAAAGACGGCCGCCAGGTAAGTAACGGCGATCCAGAGGATCTTTTCCAAAGGATAGGCCGTGAAAGAGGCGGGCAGCTCAAGGGCGAAAACGGGTGTCGCCGGGCGTAGACGCTGGTAAAAAGCGATCACCTTTGGGTCAGGAGTGGTGGTTGGAAACAGCGGAAAAAAAGCAAAAAGGACCAACAGATGCAATCCTTGGTCCAGCAAAAACAGGAGAAGTTTGGTCCCGGCGGATTTGCCTTTTTCCAAAAAGGCTTTGGCGCTGTCCAGCAAAAGATGGGCCAGACCAACCAGGAGTGCATAGAAAAAAGCCGCCTTCAGGCCGTAACAATGGGTGGCAAGCAAGGTTAATACGGTCACAAGCAACCCGTGTTTCAGATGGGCCCAGATCCGACCGGCGTTTTTCGCCGCTACCAAGTGGTCATTTTGCAGGAGAAAATCGCTGGTCAGATGGGCGCAGAGCGCTAAGAGAAAAAGATTCATCCCTTTCCCCTCCAATCATCCTATTAGGGGTGAAATCATATTATTCACCTAATATCAGGTTAAGATCGGTGTATTGGGTTAGGATCTGCGGAAAGGCCGCTTCCGCTTCGCGTAAAGCCCACCAACGGGCGGCCCGGCAGCGTTTCTCCACGTTTTGGAAGGCGACCCCGAGTTGTTGGCCGGCTTCTTGGTAGGAACCGGTTGCTTCGTAAACCATGACCCCTTCCCATTGGGGATAAGTCCAGCGGCTTTGGATGACATCATACAAGTTGAGAAGGGTATTTACCATCTGGTCCAGCCCCGGGTCACCGCTGATCAGCCGCGTGCGCCAGTGCCGGTGCTGCTTAAGTTCGTCTAAAGCCTGCCGCGCCCGGTGGAAAGCGGGACCGTTCATCTCCCAGGAGCTCACGGCCCCCAGGCCGGAAGTGATCCGCCCGAACCCGATTCCGATTCGTAACTGAAGCGGCAGACAATGGTAGCGTAGTTTCCGTAGGAGCGCGGGTGAACTGAGTACTCCAGCCAGTACCGCCTGGATCTCATCCCCCCGGGAAAAGGTAAAGGGTGTTACCAACGCGGCGTCGGTTAGCTCTCGGAGCTGCGCCTTTTTGGTGGTAACCACCGTTTCTTGATGCCGGGACGCAATCACATCGGCGGTTAAAACCGTATATAGTTCCATCAAGAACCCTCCCTATCCCCCGTCGAAGCCGATAGAAGATGATTAAACTTGGCGGTATAACATGTAAGTGCGACGAGGGAAAGATACAGGGTTAATATTCTTCCGTTTCTTGCCATTTCCTGCTTTAATTCATTTTTCCCAGTAAACAGGAATATTATTAATTTTAGCGAAAAATATGGGGAGGCGGCTCCTTGAAACGGGGTTTTCACTTTTTCCTCCTGAGCTGTTTCTGCGTGGGCTTGCTCGGCGGTTTCAGTTCCGATCTGGAGCTGAACGGGGATCTGGCCGCGCAGCAGTTTTTTCAGACGAATTTTCAGAACCGACGGGGTCTGGCCTACCGGTGGACGCCCGCCGGGGAGGGCACTTACCGGCTCCATTACGGCTCCGGCTTCTCCCCGGCGGAGACGGTGTTGGGACAGGTCCCTTTGCTTTGCATTGTTAACTTTTGGAACCCGGTGGCAGCCGTGGGGAGGGCAACTTTGGAAGCGGTATTGCGCGGGGAGCTTACCAACTGGTCGGCCTTGGGCGGGGAGGACCGGCCAATTGAGGTCCTCGCCTACAACCGGCCCGATCTGCCACGGCTCCCCGGTACCGACCGGCCTGGACTCCGGCAAGTGCGGACCCAGGAGGCGATGGTGGCGGCGGTGCGGGCCAATCCCAACGCCATTGGTATCATCACCTGGCCGTTGGTGAACCCGGCGGTGAAGGTCCTCACCATTGATGGGGTGAACCCGGCTTGGACGCTGGAGCCTTTGACCCCTGCTTCCTATCCCTACTGGACCGAACTGACGCTGACGGAACCCAACCTTTCTCCGGGGCGAAACTGGTTATATGGCGGATGGTGGCGGCGCTGGCGTTTCCGGCGCGCGCTTACGGCAAGTTTTGCGCCGACTAAATCTTTAGGCGGGCAGAGCGCCTTCACTTTAGCCGCGGCCGGTGATATGATGTTCAGTCGTGGTGTCGCCGCCACCAGTATCAGCCAGGGTGATTACCGCTATCCCTTTTTGAAGGTGGCGCCAATCCTACGCCGGGCGACACTGGCCATGGCAAATCTGGAAGGCCCTTTGAGTGACCGCGGAAAACAGTTGAATATGTTCCGCGGCGACCCCCGCTTTTTGGAAGGGATCCAGTATGCGGGGATCGATCTGGTATCGCTGGCCAATAATCATATTATGGACTATGGCACCGTTGCTTTTCTTGATACGATGGAACGCCTGACCGCCGCCGGCGTTATGTATGTGGGGGCCGGAACCAACCTGACCAAAGCGCGCCAGGGACGCCTCCTGAACTTGGGCGGCGTGAAAGTGGGTTTTCTTGCCTATACCGAGTTGGGACCCGGCTTTACCTATACGCGGGCTCCGCAACACTGGGCGGCCACGCCGGAGCTACCAGGGGTTACCCCGGCCCGTCCGGACTATCTCTCAGAAGATATTGCGCGGCTTAAAACCCAAGCGGATCTGGTTGTCGTCTCGATCCACTGGGGGCAGGAATATGCGCATTACCCCACCGCTAAACAGCAGTACTTAGGGAAAATCGCGTTGGCCGCTGGGGCCGACCTGGTTTTGGGGCACCATCCCCATGTGATTCAGGGTTTGGCGGTGACGGAAGAAGGAATTATTGCCTATAGCTTAGGGAATTTCATCTTTGACCAAAAGCCGGACGCCACGCGGCAGGGTTTGCTTCTGGAGGCAGCCGGTGACCGTCTTGGGATCCGGCAGCTTCGATGTACTCCTCTGGTGATCGCAAGCGAACAGCCGCAAGTGGCGGAGGGGGACACCGCCCGGCGCATAATGAAACTGCTCTACACGGTCTCGCAAGGCTTATAGAGTGTGTTTTAGATTGGTGTTATGGCATACAACGCTGAGAAGTTTACTTAAGGATTATAAGATTACAAAGATTATAAGGAGGTTCAATCATGAAACCACAGGTTTTAGCGAAAGAACTGGCCAACTCCATCCGGGAAAGCCCGGAGTATCAGGCCTGGGAAAAGGCCAAAGCGGAAGTGGACAAGCATGAAGCGGCTAAAATCATGTTGGAGGATTTCCGTAAGAAACAATGGGAACTGGAGAAAGCCCGTCTCAGCGGGGAGGAGGTTAAACCCGAACAAGAAGAGCAGATTAAAAAGCTGGCCGAGATTATTCAGTATAACCCGTATGTCCGTGATTTTCTCATGGCCGAGTTTAATCTGAACCGGATGATCATGGAGATCCAACGGATCATTGCTTCCGCCGTCGGTGTCCAGCTGCCGGAGGAAGAGAGTCGGGAAGAAAAAGATGACAACGGTAAAGAATAACGGGGTGTGGGTGGAGATCACAGTTGAAACCACCGCGGCCGCTATGGAACTGGTGGGGGAACTTTTGGCCGAATGCGGGTGTGCGGGGGTAGTCTACCATGATCCCCGCTTGTGGACGGAATTGAAGGATAAACCGGCGGAGTTATTACCCGCCGTTCCAGTGGACGACCAGACATACCGGGTCGCCGGCTACCTTGCCTTGGAACCGAACTGGGAAGAGAAGGTGATGAAACTCCGGACCAGGATTGAGGAAGTACGAGGGTTTCTTCCGGTGGGGAGCGGTACGGTTCACCTCCGTCAGTTGCACGAGGAAGACTGGGCAAACGCCTGGAAAGAATATTACCAACCGGAGCGGATTGGTCCCTTCCTGATCACCCCTTCCTGGCTGTCTCCGCCCACCACGGCGGAGGCGATCCCGATCCGGCTTGATCCGGGAATGGCCTTTGGGACGGGGACCCACCCGACAACGCGGCTCTGTTTGGAAGTACTTCCTACGGTGGTACGCCCCGCGCACCTGGTTTATGATATCGGCACTGGTTCGGGGATCCTGGCGATTGCGGCCGCGAAATTGGGCGCGAAGGTGCTGGCGGTGGATAAAGACCCGGTTGCAGTACGGGTCGCCGCGGAAAACTGCGCCCTAAACCAAGTCGCGATTCCGGTTTTGTCCGGGGATCTCCTGACCAACCTGGAAGAACCGGCGGATTTGATTATCGCCAACATCCTGGCGGAAGTGGTCATCGAACTGATCCCGCAGGCGGTGGCGAAATTAAAGCCGGGCGGCGTCGTACTTGCTTCCGGCATCATCGATCATAAAGCCGCAAAGGTACAGATGGCTTTTACTAATGCGGGGTTTAAGATCATCAATACATTACGGAAGGAAGACTGGGTCGCCTATCTGGCGGTCTGGGCTGGAAAAGAAGATGCCTAAATTTTTCATTGATCCGGCTGCCCTTCGCGCGGGAGACGGGGGGCAACGACAAGTGACGATTGGGGGAGCGGATGCCCACCACCTGGCCCGCGTCCTGCGGGCGAAACCCGGGGATCGGATTAGTGTCACCGACGGGCAGGGAAACCTTTATGAAGTGGAGCTGGCCGTGGTGACGCCGGAAACGGTCCAGGGTGATGTCCTTCAAATTGGGCCTGACCAGGCGGAGCCGGCGCTCAAAATCACCCTTTTCCAGAGCATTCTCAAAGGGGAGAAGATGGACTGGGTGCTTCAGAAGGGAACGGAGATCGGGATCACCGCTTTTGTCCCCATTCTTTCGGACCGGACGGTGGCGCGGCCGGCTCCCCACCAGTTTGCGAAGAAACAGGAACGCTGGCAGAAGATCGTGACGGCGGCGGCCAAGCAAAGCGGGCGCGGATTGATCCCGACAGTACATCCGGTAACGCCATGGTCAGCAGTGCCACGGCTATTAACGGAACACTTTACGCTGGTCGCCTGGGAAGGGGAGACCACCTGCTCCCTCCGGCAGGCCCTATCCCAACGGGAGCAGTTGACCGCTGTGCAGTTGGTCATCGGCCCGGAAGGGGGCTTTTCCCCCGAAGAGGTGGAGGCTTTGGTACACCAAGGTGCCCTTTCGGTGTCGCTCGGACCACGGATTTTACGGGCCGAGACCGCGGGACCCCTGGCTGCTGGTCTCCTTCTCTATCACTACGGTGCGCTGGAACCGGCGCCTTCCACCTTTCCCAACAACGGTAGGTAGCGTAGGACGGCTTTTCTTTTGCGGCCCGTTTCCGGAAGTGTATACACTAGCTCTGGCAGGTACAAGAGGCCTACGTTAACCAGGCGGACCAGGACACGGGGGCGGAACTTGTCATAAAGGTCCAGTGCGCGACTGTGGAAGTCGGCGAAATCCCGCTGGTCCTCCTGGTAATACTGGTAAAGGCAGGCAAGCTCCTCCTCATAGCGGGTACGCGCGTCGTCAACCCAGCGCCGGTCCCTAGCCGCCA
Source organism: Hydrogenispora sp. (assembly GCA_012837705.1). Lineage (GTDB taxonomy): Bacteria > Bacillota > UBA4882 > UBA10575 > UBA10575 > Capillibacterium. Next base: position 285 of record DUQQ01000109.1, on the reverse strand, counting down.
CCAGTTTCTCCAGATAGCGGTGGAGGAGGGTAAAAGCTTCTTCCAGTGAACAGCTGGGGGTTTCGACAGCGGTATCGGTAATACCGGGAATGGTTTCCGCGGCGGATAAGAAACTTAAAAAATCCGGTGTGATTGCGCCACTTGTCATATCCAACCCTAGACTTACCAGCTCCTCATGGAGCTCATCGGTCTGGTAAGAGAGGGTATAATGGGCGAGTAAAAAAGGGCGGGCTTGCACCGTCGGGGTCGGAAGCGGAAACCGGCTCTTCAGATCGGGGCGGAGCT
>DUQQ01000087.1 GCA_012837705.1 Hydrogenispora sp. | reverse complement strand
GGTCACCTATGCCAAACAACGTAGTCCGAAAACCCTTATTGTCCTCGATATGGTGGACAGCCGTCTGGAAAAAGCGAAGGAATTCGGGGCCGATATTGTGATGAACCCGGGTAAAGTTGATGCGATCGGCGAAGTAATGAGGCTTACCGATAATTACGGCTGTGATGTTTATATCGAAGCGACAGGGCACCCTTCTGCTGTTGGGCAGGGTCTCCAGATGATCCGTAAGCTCGGCCGTTTTATCGAGTTTTCAGTCTTTAGCGAGCCCGCTACGGTCGACTGGTCCATAATCGGTGACCGCAAAGAACTTGATGTGCTGGGTGCGCATTTGTCACCCTACTGCTTTAATTATGTGATTAAGAGGATTGCCGATGGGACGCTTAAAACCGACGGTATCATCAATAAGACCTTCCCGCTCGAACAATGGGAACAAGCTTTTGACGCTGCTACCGGTAAGTACGGGGACCTAAAGGTGGCCATTGTTTTTTAGAACATGTCGTGGTGGTCCTTGTGGTGAGGACAAGCCGGTAACTGCAAAGCCGATTACCGTAAAAAAACGACCTCGCTAAGCGAGGCCGTTTTTGTTTGGACTTTAAATATAACCGTACCAGTTAACGAATGAGCAGCGGCGCAATCGTCAGGGCAACGATCTCCACCAGCTTAAAGAGGATATTCAAGCTGGGTCCGGCCGTATCTTTGCAGGGGTCACCCACGGTGTCCCCGATGATGGCCGCCTCATGGGCCGGGGAGTTTTTCCCACCGAAGTTCCCTGCTTCAATATATTTTTTCGCATTATCCCAGGCACCGCCCGAATTGGCCAGGAAGAGGGCCATCAGCATTCCGGTTAAGAGCGAGCCGCCTAAGACCCCGGCAAGAGCCTCCGTGCCTAGGGTAAAACCGATAACAACCGGAACAACCAAGGCAGTTAGACTGGGGAAGATCATCTCTTTCAGCGCCACACGGGTGGAAATGTCCACGCAACGGGCGTAATCGGGTTTGGCTTTTCCTTCCCGTAAGCCGGGGATCTCCCGGAATTGGCGGCGGACTTCTTCGATCATAAAACCGGCAGCCCGACCAACGGCGTCAAGGGCCTGCGCCGAGAAGAAGAAGGGTAAAACCCCGCCGATAAACAACCCGATGATCACATAGGGTGAAAGGAGATCGATCGAGGTTAACTGGGCGGCGCTGGCATAAGCGGCAAACAAGGAGAGTGCGGTGAGCGCGGCCGCGGAAATATCAAAGCCTTTGGTGACTGCCGCCATCGAGTTACCAACCGAGTCGAGGGCATCGGTTACTTCGCGAACGTGTTCGGGAAGACCGGCCATCTCTGCGATTCCACCGGCGTTATCAGCGACCGGTCCGTAGGCGTCAACGGCAATGGTGATCCCCGAAATCGAGAGCATCGAAACGGCACTTAAAGCAAGGCCAAAGAAACCACCAAAACGGTAAGCAATGAGAACGGCACCGGCGGTGACCAGGATCGGGATAACCGTGGATTTCATCCCGATGGCGATTCCGTCGATGATGGTGGTGGCGGCACCGGTTTGGGCGGAAGCGGCTAAAAAGCGAACGGGCTTTTTCTCGTCGGAGGTATAATACTCCGAAGCAAGGCCCACCAGTAAACCGGCAACTGGGCCGACCATGACTGCCCAGAAAAGGGAAAGATCTTTGAGATAGAACTTGGTGAAGAAGAAACCGCCCAGCACAGCCAAGGCGCAAGTCACATAGTTTCCGGAGTTAATTGCTGTATAAGCATTGTTGCTTCTGCGTACTTTTATGTAATAGATCCCAACGATGGAAGCAAAAACCCCGATCGCAAAGAGCAGAACCGGACCGACGATGGCTTTCAGACCGTAACGGGCGGTTAACGTCGTGCCAATGGCCATGGCTGCCACCATCACTTCGGCTTCACTTTCGAAAAGGTCGCCACCCATCCCACAGACATCACCGACGTTATCACCGACATTGTCGGCGATGACGGCCGGGTTTCGCGGGTCATCTTCGGGAATTCCTTCCTCGATTTTACCAACAAGATCGGCGCCGACATCGGCTGCTTTTGTGAAAATACCACCACCAAAACGGGCGAATAAAGCAACCAAGGAAGAACCCAAGCCATATCCGGTTAGTAATTCGGGATCAGGAAAGATTAAGTATAAGACTGTAATACCAACTAAGTTTAGACCGACAACGGTCAAACCCATGATTGCCCCAGCGGGAAAGGCAATCTGGATGGCCTCGGCCGCTCCTTTTTTCGCCGCATGAGCGGTGCGGACGTTCGCCAGGGTGGCGGCGTTCATCCCGATCAACCCGGCTAGGAGCGAAAGGAGGGCACCGATCAGAAAGGTGATCATGGTGGGAAGACCCAAGGTGAAAAAGAGGATGGGGGCTGCGATCACTAAAACCCATGCCACACTGGTGTATTCCCGCCGAATAAAAGCAAAGGCACCAGTCCGGATCGCCTGGTGAATTTCTTGCATTTTTTCGTTGCCGGGATCCGCTTTTTTAATATTGCGGTAATAAGACCAGACCACCAGTAAGGTGGCAAGTCCGACCAACGGAACGACCCAAAACAAGTCCGACCATAAAATAGACCAAAAAGACATGGTTCCACCTCCAAATAGTATTCGGATTATTACCATATAAAGGGCGAAACGTTCCCTACGTTAATGTTTCGTGTTATTACGGAAAAATCCTACAAAAATCCAGGTTTCTGATGGGTTAACATTAACGGTATCTCAGTTTGTCTGTAATATGACCAAAAAAGGGCATAAAAAAATCCCCAAAATAAGGGGAGTGATTTTCTTGGTGCCGAAGGCCGGACTCGAACCGGCACGCTTTTGAGGGCGGTAGATTTTGAGTCTACTGCGTCTGCCAATTCCGCCACTTCGGCAAATTCTTCGTACTTCATTGTAGCAAAGAAGGAGGCCGATGTCAAGAATTTATCATGGTCCAGAAAACGGTTTTTCGGGGCGGTTTTACGAGGCCACCCTTTTAGGCCCAAGGCACAAGCGTACCCTGTAAAAAAAGGCGGTAAAACCGCCTTCGAATAATCGCATTGCTCAGAGATAGAATGGCCTTTGGTGCGGTAAAGGCCGGAGAAAGGATGGGTTTTGCACGAAATGAGGTTAATCGGTGGTAAACTCATTTCTGTAATACTAGGATATTCCGGGAACCGTAAAAGGTCCCCCGCCAAAAGCATAAATATTTAAAAATAAGATGATACATTGGCGATTATGGGCTGGCGTCGGTGCCGACCTCCCAATTCACTTCCGGGAGGCCTTGTAAGGCGCCGGTCAACGCCGCTTGATTATTCTCCGGAAGGCGTACCGTCAGGTGGACAGCTACCCCATACTCCTCCTTGACGATCTTCCCTTCATAGGTTTGGAGCAGATGGTTGACCACAGGCAGCTGCGGGTAAGGCAGCGCCAGGTTAAGCGTGACGGTCGGACGAAAAGGACGACGCCCGGCGGCGCGTAAGGTTTGGAGGGCGGTGGAATGGTAGGCGTCGATTAACCCCCGCACGCCCAATTTTTTTCCCCCGTAATAGCGGGTGACCACCACCACCGTATTGGTGAGCTCCTGTTGCAGAATGGCGTTTAAAATGGGCCGTCCCGCTGTTCCGGACGGTTCGCCATGGTCGCTATAGTAAGTGATGGGGTTTTCGCTCAGACCCAGTCGGTAGGCGAAACAGTTGTGTGTAGCTTGGGGATGAACTTCCGTTTTGATGCGGCCGATAAAGGCTTGGGCTTCATCGGCATCGGCGACCGGTGCAGCCTGTCCGATGAAGCGTGAACGCTCGATCTTCTGTTCCCAGGTCTGCTCTTGAGCGACGGTATAATATACTAGTTCCATTGTTCACCTCATAAAAGTCCTTAATAAAGTCCACTAACCCATTATTCCACATTCGGGTGGGGGATTCCTCCGCTGTATTATTGGGGAGACTACCGTTGGAATGCGGGCGAGGAGGTCTATGGTTGCAGGGTTGGGCAAGGAAACGAAAGCGGGTGCTGATCTTATGTTACCTCTTCTTCGTCGGTACCCAGATTAGCCACCCCCCTTCAGCGTTAAAAGGGCCGGATTATTCAGCAGCCCGGGGCGATCGGTCGGTTCGGCAGACTCCCCTTCCCCTTCAAGTTCAACTTCAAGAGGAAGGACCTGGCGGTAGCGGCCTGCCGGAGACGACGCGCTTCTGGTGGGAACAGGATCCTGCTTTCCAACGTCTCTGTTTGAAAAACCGAACCTTGGTCCGTCTGGTGGCCTTCCGGATCGGTACGGACGATGCGACACCAGCAGAAAGACATAATGTGGGCGTAGCGGTAGCGCTAATCAAAGGGCAGGTGGTGCCGGCCGGTGCCGTCTTCTCGGCCAATGCCGCCCTGGGACCACGGACCGGTGACCGTAATTTTGAAAAGGGTTTGACTTACTTCGGCGCGGAACAAATCCAAACTTACGGTGGGGGGATCTGCCGTCTGGTCAGTGCTTTATATAACGGGGCGATCCTGGCCAATCTGGAAGTGATCGAGCGTTGGCCCCACAGCATGCCCGTGTCGTATGTGCCCCCGGGGCAGGATGCGACGATTGCCACCTATAAAGATTTAAAGTTTCGCAATTCGACCACGGCCCCCCTGGTTATCTGGGCGGAATATAAGGAATCAACTTTATACATAGCGTTCTACGGCCGCGAAAAACCGCCGAAAGTAACATGGCACCATGAAATCCTGGCCCGTTGGCCTCACACAACGGAATACCGGCCTAATCCCCGGCTGCAGCCGGGGGAAGAACGGGTGATCAGTCCGGGTGCCGATGGGCTGCGTGTCCGTTCCTGGGTGACGGTCGAAGAGCCCGACGGGAGACGGTACCATAAAAGGCTTGGGGTCGATGTCTATTACCCGAAACGGCAGGTGGTTGAGGTCAATCCATTGACTTTCCGGTAAGAATCGGCTACAATAAAGAATAATCTGTGTGTAAATTAGGCGTTGTTTATGTCAAAATTCAGGATGAAACAGGCGAGGAAAGGACGAGTAATGCCGTAACGGGTAACAGAGAGTCCCCGGGTGGTGGAAAGGGGATAACTACGACCGGCATGAAGATCAGCCTTGAGCCTCCGGGCCGAAACCGAAGTGGAGTAAGTCCGGACGGAAGCCACCGTTAACCGGCAGGAAGTGGGTGGGATCAATCGTTTTGGTATTGGTCTGCACCAAATTGGGTGGTACCACGGTAGATCAAACCGTCCCTTTGCGGACGGTTTTTTATTTTATCCAGCTATATACTGAACTCTGCTGTGACTAATTTGTTTTACAAGAACCGCCACTCCAGCTGAAACGGGAGAAATGAAAGGTGGACTGTCCAGCATCCGGGCGGGAGGAGTATTTTCTTAAGTAATGATTAGGGCGATGCGGGAGAGATCAGTGGAAAGGAGTTTGACCAATGGGTGGAAAATTTAAAGAAGTAGATGTGAAAAGTCCTGCGCGTAAGCGGGAAGAAGCGATTTTAGCGCAATGGTCGGCCCAAGATATGGTGAAGCTTAGTGTGGCCGAACGGGAGGGTGCGCCCCCCTTCATCTTTTATGAGGGACCACCAACCGCCAACGGGCGGCCCGGGATTCACCATGTCCTCGCGCGGACGATCAAGGATACGGTCTGTCGATACAAAACGATGGAGGGTTACCAGGTAAACCGGAAGGCCGGTTGGGATACGCACGGCTTGCCGGTGGAGATTGAAGTCGAAAAGAAGTTGGGGCTTTCCTCGAAGCAAGGGATTGAGGAATACGGGATCGAAGGCTTTAACCGGGAGTGCCGTGAATCCGTCTTTACCTACGAAAAGGAATGGCGGCGGATGACCGAGCGGATCGGTTACTGGATCGATCTGGATAACCCCTATATTACCTTAGACAACAATTATATCGAAAGCGTCTGGTGGATTCTGAAGAAATATTTTGAGGCCGGGTTGATCTATGAGGGCCACAAGATCATGCCCTACTGCAGCCGGTGTGGGACGCCCCTGGCCTCCCACGAGGTTTCCCTCGGCTATAAAGAAGAGAAGGTTAACTCGATCTATGTCCGGATGAAGGTGGTGGGCAAAGAGAACGAGTACTTCCTGGTCTGGACCACAACCCCTTGGACGCTCCCGTCCAACGTGGCCTTGGCGGTTAATCCCGCTTATACCTACGTGAAAGCGCGGCGGCCTGATGAAGACACCGTCTACATTCTGGTCCGTGAGCGGGTGGCGGCGGTTCTGGGGAAAGGGGCGGAGATTCTCGAAGAACTGAAGGGTGAAGCCCTCCTGGGGACCGAGTATGAGCAACTCCTTCCCTTCCTGAAGGCTGAAGATCCGGCCTTCCGCGTTTACGGTGCAGACTTTGTCTCCACCGAGGACGGGACCGGAATTGTCCATATCGCGCCGGCCTTTGGTGAAGATGACTACCAATTAGGACGCAAGCATAACCTGCCGGTCCTGCAACCGGTGGATAAGGAGGGTAAATTTACCGCCGAAGTAGCGCCCTGGACGGGTCGTTTTGTCCGGGACGCCGATGATGAGATCACCGCATACCTGAAGAGCGAAGGGAAGCTATTCCAGAAGGAACGGATTACCCACTCCTACCCCTACTGTTGGCGGTGTGATACGCCCCTCCTCTACTACGCCCGTAAATCCTGGTATATTGAGGTGACCAAATATAAAGACCGTTTGATTGCCAACAACAATAAGATCAAATGGTACCCGGAGCATGTGGGGAAAGGCCGCTTCGGGAACTGGCTGGAGAACCTGATCGACTGGTCGCTCTCGCGGGACCGGTACTGGGGGACGCCGCTCAATATCTGGCGCTGTGAAAGCTGCCAGCAGCTAACGGCGGTCGGATCCCGGCAGGAACTGGCCGAGCGCGCCCTGGAACCGGTGGACGTGGCGAACCTGGACCTCCACCGTCCCTACATTGATGAGGTGCACCTCCGCTGCGACTGTGGCGGGCGGATGACGCGCACCCCGGAGGTCATCGACTGCTGGTTCGATTCGGGTTCAATGCCCTATGCCCAGTGGCATTATCCCTTTGAGCACAAGGATGATTTTGATCAGCTCTTCCCGGCCGACTTTATCTGTGAAGGGATCGACCAGACGCGGGGTTGGTTTTACTCGCTCCTTTCGATCTCCACTTTCCTCTTTGACCAGCCGGCCTTCAAGAGTGTGCTCGTGAACGACCTGGTTTTGGATAAAAAGGGACAAAAGATGTCCAAATCCCGGGGGAATACGGTCGAACCCTGGAGTTTGTTTGATAAATACGGGGCCGACGCGACCCGCTGGTACCTGCTGGCGGTTTCGCCACCCTGGATGCCGACCCGCTTTGACGAAGAAGGGTTAAAGGAGATCTCCGCCCGGTTCTTTGGTACTTTGTTGAATGTCTACTCCTTCTTTACTCTCTATGCCAACATTGATGGGGCCGATCCGGAAAACTATGACGTCCCCGTTGCCGACCGGGAAGAGATCGACCGGTGGTTGGTCTCCCGGTTTAATTCGGTGACCAAGCAGATCCGGGCCGATATGGCCGAATATGAACTGACCAAGGCGGTCCGGACGATCCAGACTTTTGTCATTGACGACGTCTCCAACTGGTATGTCCGGCGGACCCGGGAACGGTTCTGGGCTCCGGAGATGAACCAGAATAAAAAGGCGGTCTACCGTACCCTCTGGGAAGTGCTGGTCGGCGTGGCCAAATTAATGGCCCCCTTCGCCCCCTTCCTGGCGGAGGATATCTACGGTAACCTGGTGCGCGGCGCGGCGAAGCAGCCCTCGGTGCACGTGGAGTATTATCCGGAACCCGACGAAAAGCTGATCGACCGCGAGCTCGAAAGGCACATGGGATTGGTAATTGATCTGGTCTCTTTGGGGCGGGCCGCCCGCAATCGAGTGCAGATCAAAGTCCGGCAGCCCCTGGCTGCCCTCCGGGTTGACCGCAAGAATGAGGAACTATTGAAGCCCATGGAAGAACTGGTCAAAGAAGAGTTGAACGTCAAAGCCCTCCACTATGTGGACGCCCCCGATGAATACGTTGAGTATACGGTGAAGCCCAATTTTGCCGTTCTCGGGCCGAAGTACGGTTCCTTGATGAAGCAGATCGGTCAGGCACTGGCGCAGAGCGCGGCGGCGGACTTGGTGAAAACATTACGTACTGACGGTAAGCTCACCTTAACGCTGGACGGTACGACGGTCGAAATGACCGCGGAAGATCTGGAGATCCGGACGGCGGACCGTCCTGGTTACGCTTTAGAGGCGGACCGGGACAACTATGTAGTCTTAGAGACTAATTTGACGCCGGCGTTACTCCAGGAGGGCCTGGCCCGGGAGATTGTCTCCAAAGTGCAGAATATGCGGAAAAATGCCCAGTTTGAATTGACGGACCGGATTCGGATCACCTACTGGGCAGGGCCGGAAGTGACGGACGCGATCGGGGCTTTCCAGGGCTATATTCTTGAAGAGACCTTGGCGGTGGCCATCGAAAAGGTGGCCGATCAAACCGAGGACTTGACGGAATGGGATATTAATGGGTATTCTACCAAGTTGAAGGTGGAAAAGATATAAGCAGCGATGATTTGGGTACAAGGAAGGATCCCTCTGGCGACAGAGAGATCCTTTTTTTACTCCTTGGTTGCTTTTTTCGAAAATTGATCCTATAATAAAGAGTATTTCAGAATTTACTAATAGACTTATTTATCCCGGTACACCTTGGGGTAATTTACTATACTGGGGGAAGCTATAATGCGGATTGTGGTCGTCGGCCTTAGCCGTGTTGGATATAACATTTCAAAGGCCCTCTCCGAAGAAGGCCACGATGTGATCATTATCGATAAGGACCCGGAGATTTTAAAGGTAGTGGCAGCCGATCTGGACGTGATGACGGTGTCCGGGAATGGGGCTAGCGCACGGACATTGGAAGCGGTAGATATTAAAACCGTCGATATTATTCTCGCCGTCACCGAACATGATGAGCTAAACATGATTGCCTGTATGACGGCGAAACAAAGCGGAGTGCCGATGACCGTGGCTCGGATTCGCAACCCCGACTATACTTCCTATCATCCGTATATCCTTTCCTACTCCCATTACGGTATCGACCGGATTATCAACCCCGAGCACTTGGCGGCGCAAGAGATCTTCCGTTTAATTGCCGTGCCGATGGCCACCGATGTGGAGTATTTTTGTGATGGGAAACTTAGTCTCGTCGGGATTAAAGTCACCCAGGAGATGGAGATTGCCGGCCAGCGGATCGCCGACCTTAACCTGGAGCGGTTTACCATTGTCTCGGTTGCCCGTGAGGGGCAAGCCCTGATTCCGCGGGGGGAAACTCGCCTCTTACCCAATGATAAAATCTTAGTCCTTGGGGAGACCTTAGGGTTTCAACTTTTAAACGGCCTGACGAAAAAGAAAACCCCGGTGTTTCGACGGGTCATAATTGCTGGTGGGGGCTTAATTGCGCAGTATTTTATCCGTTTATTATTACAAAAGAAGAAAAGACCGGAGATTATCGTCCTTGAACCCAACCCTGAGGTCTGTACGGCGATCGCCACTGAGTTACCCGGTTGTGAGATCATCTGCGCCGATCCGACTAATAAGGAGGCTTTGGAAGAGCAAAATTTGGGACGGGAAGATGTCTTCGTTTCCCTCCTGGGGACAGAGAGTAATAATCTGATGGCCAGTCTTCTGGCACGCCAACTTGGCGTGGAAGAGGTGATCTGCGAGATCGGCCGGGAGGATTATATTCCCTTGGCTGACACCGTCGGGGTGACGGCGGCCATCACGCCGCGACTGCTGACTGTGAACACCGTCCTCAAGCTTGTGCGAAAAAGTAATATTGTCCATATCAACCTCTTGCAATCAGGGGACGCTGAGATCCTGGAAGTAATCCCAGAAACCGATTCTCCGGTTACCAAGGCGAAACTACGAGATTTGGGGCTTCCCCCCGGGATTCTGATCGGTGCCGTCATCCATGAGGGAGAGGTCATCGTCCCCCGGGGTGACACCTGGATTCAACCGTCGGATCATGTGATTGTCTTTGCCCTGAAAAAACTGGTTCCAGAAGTGGAGAAGCTGTTTTACCATTCATAGAGGAGCAGGATTACGATGAGGTTGCGGTTGGTTCTCAATAGGGTGGGCAAAATCCTAATTTTATTGGCGATTATAATGGTTGTTCCATTGGGCGTCGCCCTTTTCTACCAGGGAACCGATATCTTGGCTTTCACGTATAGTATAGTTGTTACTTTGCTGGCTGGGGGGTTACTGACCCTAATCAAACCGGAGGGGGATCTCCGACGGCGGGAAGGATTGGCTGTCGTCGGTCTTGGCTGGCTTTTGGTGACCGCTTTTGGCGCTTTACCCTTTCTGTGGTCGGGAACGACTCAAACCTATACCGATGCTTTTTTTGAAACGATGTCCGGGTTTACCACGACCGGCGCCACGATCTTAGCCAATGTGGAGGGGACCGCCCGGGGGATTCTCTTTTGGCGGAGTTTAACCCACTGGCTGGGCGGGATGGGCATCATCGTCCTTTCCTTAGCCCTCTTCCCCGCTTTTCGGCAAGGGGTTTTCCTCTATGAGGCGGAAGTGCCCAGCCCTTTCCCGGATAAAGTAGTACCCCGCCTGCGGACCACCTCAGTTGTGCTTTGGTTAATTTATAGCGGGTTCACCCTTCTTGAGACCATTATTCTGCGCTGCGCGGGGATGTCTTGGTATGAAGGGACGATTCATGCGATGGGAACGCTCGCCACCGGGGGCTATTCCACCCGGAACATTAGTGTGGAGGCCTTCCATAGTTTGCCGATCGAGCTGATCCTTATTGTTTTCATGTTTTTAGCCGGACTTAATTTTTCCTTTTACTACCGGATCTTGAAGAAAAGAAGTCTAAAACCGCTCTGGCAAAGCACGGAAGTACGGGTTTTCTGCGGGGTAATTCTGGTCGCTTCCATTTTGGTCACCATCGCGCTGGCCGGTTCCTATGGTCTGCCTTTGGGCGAAGCCTACTGTCGGGCCCTATTTCAGGTTGTTTCGGTCATTACAACCACCGGGTTTTCCAACGACAATTTCGATCAGTGGCCGGATTTGGCCCGCGCTGTGCTTTTGGTCTTGATGTTCTTCGGCGGGTGTACCGGTTCAACAGCGGGCGCGATCAAAATTGGACGGCTTGTGGTCCTCTTCCGGTATTTTCGCCGACAAGTAACCAAGGCCTATAATCCGCGACAAGTAATCCCAACTAAACTGGACGGGGTTGCTTTGCCAGCGACGGCTATTCACAGTATGGCGGCATTCTTCTTTATCTACCTCACCCTTTTCGCCTTTGGGATTTTATGGGTTGCCGCCACCGGGGCTGATTTAATTACGGCCGTAAGTGCCGCCGCATCCTGTATCGGCAATGTCGGACCGGGGTTGGGAGCGGTGGTGGGGCCTTTGGGGAACTACGGGGGTTTGCACCCCCTGGCCAAATGGGGATTAAGCCTGCTGATGCTGGCAGGAAGGTTAGAAATTCTGCCGCTTCTTGTGTTATTCTCCCCCCGTTTTTGGCATAGATAAAAAGGACAGGAAGAAGGTGGATCAAATGGCAAAGGAGTTTGATGTAATCATCATCGGGGGTGGACCCGCCGGGATCTTTGCCGCCTTGGAGTTGGTTGAGCGGACGGGTAAAATTTTGATTGTGGAGAAAGGGAAAAGCCTCGTCGACCGGGTCTGTCCCTCGAAACAACGGCATATTCCTTGTGTCAAGTGTCAACCGTGTTCCATTGTTTGTGGCTGGGGGGGCGCGGGCGCTTTCAGCGACGGGAAACTGACCCTGTCGACGGAAGTCGGCGGTTTCTTGGATGAATACATCTCCAAAGACCGTCTCCACAAGATGATCCGCTATGTGGACGACATTTACCTCCGCTTTGGCGCGCCGGAACAAGTCTACGGCGATGATGAGGAGAAAGTCGCCGCCATCGAAAAGAAGGCGATCCAAGCTGACCTGCGGTTGATCCCCTCCCGCATCCGGCATTTAGGTTCCGGGCGGACCCTGGCGGTACTGCAGGCGATGCAGGAGGATCTGGAGCAGAAAGGGGTCGAAGTGGCGCTCAATAGCGTCTGTACAGAACTGATCGTGGAAAACGGTGTTGCGGTCGGGGTCCGTTTAAAGGACGGCCAGGAATACCGGGGAAAATACATTATCGTTGGTCCCGGACGGGAAGGCTCCGAATGGCTGGTCGCCGAAGGCCGCCGCTTAGGGTTGACGACAACAGTCAACCCGGTGGACATTGGCGTCCGCGTCGAGTTGCCGGCGGAAGTGATGGAGCCGTTGACTTCCGTTGTCTATGAAAGTAAGTTCATCTATTACTCCCGTACTTTTGAAGACCGGGTTCGGACCTTTTGCATGTGCCCCCACGGGGAAGTGGTGGTTGAAAACAACGACGGTGTGATGACGGTGAACGGGCACAGTCATGCCCATAAAAAAACCGCCAACACCAACTTCGCCTTGCTGGTCAGTAAGAACTTTACGGAACCGTTTAAAGAGCCGATCACTTACGGCCGGTATGTGGCGGGGCTGGCTAATCTGCTTGGCGGGGGCGTGATCGTCCAGCGTTTGGGCGATCTGCAGATGGGGCGCCGGTCGACTCCGGAACGCTTGCGCAAAGGGCTGGTCGTACCCACCCTCCAGGAAGCGACGCCGGGCGATTTAAGTTTGGTCCTCCCCTACCGGCACCTTCTGGCGATCATGGAGATGCTCGAGGCGTTGGATATGATTGCACCCGGGGTAAACTCCCGGAATACGCTCCTTTATGGGGTTGAAGTTAAATTCTACTCTTCCCGGCTGCACCTCAGTGCCAATCTGGAGACTAAGATCCCCGGGCTCTTTGCCGTCGGGGACGGGGCGGGAGTGACGCGCGGCTTGATGCAGGCCTCCATCTCCGGGGTCATCGTCGGCCAAGAGATCAAGCGCCGTCTGGGAAGCTGAGCACGGCTCGAAGCGCGCGGAAAACGGAAAATTAAAAGAAGTAGAAATGAATTCCCCACCCGTAGACCAGACCGGGACCGGGCGGTCCCCCCGAAAAACCCACGGTTGAATAGCCGATCTCCAGGCTATACTTGAGATTGGCGATAAAATCATTGGTGGTGAATTCAAGGCCAAGCCCGCCGACAAAGCCGGGGGATGAGACCAGATCCCAGGCGTCGTCGTAAAAAGCGAAGTGACCGGCCAGACCGTAGGCATATAGGCTATGGGTGGGCCGGAGGAGAAAACGGTACAGATATTTGCCGCCCCAGATGGCGGCATAATCATTATAGATGAAGATGCCTTGCAGTGCCGAGTGGTGAGTCAGATTGAAGACGGCACTGTAACCGAGTTCGGGATAAACACCGTGGATGCCGAGGCCCAGCCGAAAAAGGTAGGGCTCCCGTTCGGCGGCGGAAGCCGGAGCCGGTCGCAACAGCATGAGGAAGAGAACGAGAAGGAGAATATAACGTGCCGGAACCCGGCGGTTAGTGGGTGAAGAGCCCATCATGTCACCTCATTCTTCTTTTGCGTTATTTTCTTGTCGGAAACATAGATAGGAATAGACGGTGGTGGCCAGGGCCGTGCCGAAGACCAAGAACATCAGCAACCAAAAACGGGTCCGATTGGACAGGACCGTAGTGCCGATCAGGGCGATCCCGGACCAGAAGAAAAGTTTTCCACCAAAACGGTGGGTTTTAGCCCACACTTCCGGATTGGACAGCGTCCAAGGGGTCCGGATCCCCACAAAGAAGTTGGGTTTAATCTGCGGTAATCCCCGGCCGAGCAGGGCAAAGAGGAGACCAAGGCCAAGGGTGACCAGACGCCCGATGTCCAGCTTGTAACCGAGGTTAAAAGCCAACGTGACCAGGTGGACGCCGAGCATGAACAGGACAAAACCCAGCTTAATCCAGCGATAAACTTTGGTGAAGCGGGGGTAATTCTGGCGGCGGGGGTCGATCACTGGGACGAAAAGGAGCAGGAGATAAGAACCGAGGGTGATTAAGGGCAGACCAAAAGCCCCGAAGAAGCGACTCCCGTAATCGTCCGGCTCGCCTTCTATATTCCAGTGGATGGCCATCTGCTCCGGAAGGTTTGGATAGATCCCGACCCCAATCAATATCACGACTGCTATAATAAGGAAGATATACCATTCGTGTTTTAACGCATTTTTAAGTGTATATTTTTCGGACAAGGAACCAGCCTCCTTTCCAAAGTTAACAACACTATTATATAGTATAACATAAAGGGAATTCTTCTTGAAAAAGGAAATTTTGGCCGAAACGAAGAGCCAGGCGTCGCCGGTGGCGTCCCTTGCGCCTAAAGGCGGAAAATGCTATAATCGTTACGAAATTAAGATGAACAACCCGAAGAGCGCTTCGGGTCAATTTTTTACAGCAGAGGAGGAACACCGTGGACCAGAGTCGGATTCGTAACTTTTGTATAATTGCCCATATTGACCACGGTAAATCCACCCTGGCCGATCGGTTGTTGGAGTATACGGGAGCCGTTACCGAGCGGGAAATGACCGCACAGGTTCTAGACTCCATGGATTTAGAGCGGGAAAGAGGGATCACCATTAAAGCACGGGCGGTCCGCCTGGACTACCAGACGGCGGACGGTGAAAATTATCTCCTCAACCTGATCGACACCCCCGGTCATGTGGACTTTACCTATGAAGTGTCCCGTTCTTTGGCCGCCTGCGAAGGTGCGCTTTTGGTGGTGGATGCGACCCAAGGCGTGGAAGCGCAGACCATCGCCAACCTTTATTTGGCGATGGAACATGATTTGGAGATCATTCCGGTCATTAACAAAGTGGACTTGCCCAGTGCGGACCCGGAACGGATCCTAAAACAGATCGAGGAAGTCTTTGGCTATAAACCGGAAGAAACCATTTTAGCCAGTGCGAAAACCGGCCAAGGGATCGAAGAGCTTTTGACGGCGATCGTCCAACGGATCCCACCCCCCAAAGGGACGCTGGACGAGCCGACCCAGGCTTTGATCTTTGACTCCCAGTACGACTCCTATAAAGGGGTAATCGCCTATATCCGGATGTTCAATGGCCAGATCAGCGTCGGCGATAAGATTCGGATGATGGCGACGGATAAAGAATTCGAAGTTACGGAGTTGGGGATCTTTGCCCCCGAGATGACACCGGTGGAAAAGTTAGAACGCGGTGAAGTCGGCTTTCTAGTTGCCAGCATTAAAAATGTGGGTGACACGCAAGTTGGCGATACCATCACCACCGTGGACCGTCCGGCGTCCACTCCCCTTCCCGGTTACCGCCCGGCTAAGCCGATGGTCTACTGTGGCTTATACCCGGTGGACAACGTCGACTACGGTGACCTGCGGGATGCTTTGGAACGGCTACAGCTGAACGATGCGGCGCTGACCTTTGAACCTGAAACTTCGACGGCGCTTGGTTTTGGTTTTCGCTGTGGCTTTCTTGGCCTCCTTCATATGGAGATTATCCAGGAACGGCTGGAACGGGAGTACAACTTGGATCTGATTGCGACCGCACCGAGTGTGGTCTATATTGTGCACCAGACGAACGGCGAGACCAAAGAGGTCCGCAACCCGTCCGACCTCCCCGGTGTGGGTGTCATTGCGCACCTGGAGGAGCCTTATGTTAAAGCCAATATTATTCTGCCCCACGATTTTGTGGGCCCGATTATGGAACTGTGCCAAGAAAAACGGGGTGAATACAAGTCAATGGAGTACCTGACGACCGATCGGGTTCTCCTCCATTATGAGTTGCCCTTGTCCGAGATTCTCATTGATTTCTATGACAAATTGAAGTCGCGGTCGAAAGGATATGCCTCCTTCGACTATGATTATCTGGGGTACCGGGAGACGGATCTGGTGCGCTTGGATATCCTTTTAAACGGGAAACCGGTGGATGCCCTCTCGGCGATAGTGCATAGAGAAAAAGCCTACCACCATGGGCGGCAGTTGGCCCGAAAACTAAAAGAGTTGATTCCGCAGCAGTTGTTTGAAGTTCCGATCCAAGCGGTGGTGAATAATAAAGTTATCGCCCGCGAAACCGTGCGGGCTTTACGCAAAGACGTGTTGGCGAAGTGTTACGGTGGAGATGTTTCGCGGAAGAGAAAGCTGTTGGAGAAGCAGAAGGAAGGGAAGAAACGCATGAAGCAACTGGGTTCGGTGGAAGTGCCCCAGGAAGCATTCTTTGCCGTCCTCAAGATTGATGACTAAGGGCACTTCCCTGGCCGATG
Organism: Hydrogenispora sp.; assembly: GCA_012837705.1. Classification (GTDB taxonomy): domain Bacteria; phylum Bacillota; class UBA4882; order UBA10575; family UBA10575; genus Capillibacterium. Next base: position 9,716 of record DUQQ01000087.1, on the reverse strand, counting down.
CTACTTCTTGTCCATCCCCCGGAAGTAGCCCCCTTTGATTAACCGGGCATCCAGTTCGGTGTAGAAAACATCCGGTTCAATCTGGTCAATCACTGCCCGGAGCCGGGGTAGATCTTTCCGGCGGAGGATAATCGTCAGGATATGTCGGGGTCCGGTCCGCCCCTTTCCTTCGAGGACCGTAACGCCAAAGCTCTCGTTCCGGAGGGCCGTGACCAACTCCGGTGTGTTCGTCTTGGGGATTAGTTCGACTAAGGTGTAGCCCACGGCCAGTTTTTCCTCTAGAAACCCGCCGACAATGTTTCCGCAAGAGAAGCCGAGCGCATAGACGAGAAGCTTCCAGGGGCTGTCCAGATTTCCGACCACTTGACTAAGGGCGGTCACGTGGATCAGAACCTCAAAAAAACCGAGGAAAGCGGCGTGGAACCGTTTCCCGCGCGTGAGAAACAGGATCCGAATGGTGCCTAAACAGACATCGGTCATCCGGGCGAAGAAGACAAAAATGAGGGAAGTAAAAAACAATGAATCATCCCCTTTACTAGTTGTGGCGATACCTTCTTACGGAATAAACGTCTAAAGTGCTTGCGGCCGAAAATCTCCTTCTAAAGCTAAAATACCATAAAACGAGGGCGAAGGCAATTAATCACCGTTCAAAGCGGAACTGGCCTGAGGAGGCAAGACCCTTGAAACCGATTGGCCTCTATCTTCACATCCCCTTTTGTCGGCAAAAATGTTTATACTGTGATTTTTGCTCCTTTCCCGGGCGGACGGAGGATTACCACCGCTATTTAAAGGCGCTAAAACAGGAATTAAAGCAAAGATGGGCCCCCCAGTGGCAAGTGGCAACGATTTATATTGGCGGCGGGACGCCGACCGTTCTTCCCCCAAGTGCCCTCGCCGACTTGTTGCACGCCATTAGGACGATTGCGCCGGTCCAGCCGGAGGCGGAAGTGACGGTGGAGGCGAATCCAGGGACGGTGGATGGTAATGGCCTTGCCCAGTTGCGGGCGGCCGGGGTGAACCGGTTAAGTTTGGGCGCCCAGTCGGGGAACGACCGTTTTTTAAAAGTTTTAGGCCGGTGCCATACCGTCGCGGATGTTGAAAAAACCGTGGCGCTAGCCCGCCAGGTGGGTTTTGCCAATATCAGTCTGGATCTGATTTTTGGTCTGCCGGGAGAGACACCCGACGATTGGCGTCAAACCCTCCGCTGGGCCACGGCCCTACAGCCCGATCACCTTTCCTGCTACGGATTACAAGTCGAAGGTGGAACCCCCCTCTATGCAATGGTACAGGAAGGCAGGGTCCGCTTACCGACCGAGGACGAGGTGAGCGCGATGTTCCTGACCAACACCCAGCTCCTCCCGGCGGCCGGCTATGATCAATACGAGATTTCCAACTTTGCCCGTCGTCCCAAGGGCGACGAAGCCACAGGCGGCAATTACCAGTGTCGGCACAATCTAATTTACTGGCGCTACCAGGATTACCTCGGATTGGGCGTGGCGGCGGCCTCTACCCTTGCCGGGCACCGCTGGGCCAATCATTGTAATCTGGAAGAATATATTAGTGCGCTTGACGCCGGGACGGCACCGCCGGCGCTTACGGAAACCCTCACGCCCCAGCAGGAGATGGCGGAGATGTTGATGCTGGGGTTTCGTCTTACCGCCGGTCCGGATCCGGTGGATTTCGAAAGGCGCTGGGGTGCCAACTTAGACGCGGTTTTGGGCGAACGGGTCAGCCCTTTGTTGGCCGGAGGTTTTCTCCGGAAAACAGCGGGTACTTACCAATTAACCCCCCGGGGGATGCTCGTCAGTAATCAGGTACTTACGCAACTTTTATTGCCGTTATTGTAAGCGGCAATTTTGCGTCGGAGGAAAAGCTTTAACCTCTTTGCCCTTGACAAAGGGCAAGGATGGTGATATTTTTTTAGTTGAGATTAGCACTCGCCTTTCGGGAGTGCTAACAAAAAAAGAATGGTGTCTCGTCGGAAGATCGGACAATGTGCATAGAAGGTGAGCAGCAATGAGCCAGAGGGAGCTGGATCCGAGAAAGGAGTTAATTTTGAAAGTAGTCACCGATGACTACATTGAGTCGGCGGAACCGGTTGGGTCCAGAACCATTGCCCGCAAATACAATCTGGGGCTAAGTCCCGCAACTATCCGTAATGAAATGGCCGATCTGGAGGAAAGTGGTTACCTCAAACAACCCCACGTCTCGGCCGGGCGGATCCCTTCCCAGCAAGGTTACCGCTATTACGTGGATATGTTGATGCAGCAACAGAAATTAAAAGAGGAAGAACAGGGGTTGATCCGGTTATACTTTGAGGATCGTTCCCGCGAACTGGATACGATTCTGCAGCAGACCGTGAAGATCCTTGCGCAGTTGACGCGTTATCCTTCTCTGATGCTGGGCCCGACTTTACAACCATCCATCTTCAAACATGTGCAGTTGATCCCGTTAAGCGCCAATGACATTCTTGTGCTGATCGTAACGGATATGGGGATCATTGAAAACAAAGTAATTGCTGTTGATTGCCCAGTGACGCAAGCCGATCTCGACCGGGCTTCCTATAGTTTGAATAAAAAGCTACGGGGGCGGCCCTTTGCCAGCCTGAAATCTTCGGTTTTGAATGAATTAAAGGAGGAGATTAAAACCGAAGATAGTTCCTTCCAACAAGCGGTTACCCTCCTCCTGAGCAGCTTGGATACCCGCGAGAAGGAACGGGTTTATCTTGATGGAATTATCAACATTTTAGAGCACCCGGAGTTTAAAGAGCTGGAAAAGTTTAAACTACTATTGGAACTGATGGAGGAGGAAGAACGGTTGTGCCGGCTCCTCTCTTCGCCCTATCCGGGTATTCGGATCTCGATTGGCGAGGAGAACCCGGAAGAAGCAGCCCACGAATGCAGTATCATTACCGCCAATTACGAAATCGGCGGGCGGGTGGTAGGGACCATCGGGGTCCTGGGTCCGACCCGTATGGATTATGCCCATGTCGTCTCGGTGGTTGAGTTTATTGCCCAGAGCCTGAGCGAGTTTTTGTCCAAGTCGTAAAAGGCGCTGTGGGGCATTTTCTCTTTTTAAATAGTATGGAGGTGGTTAAGGGTTGGTGAAAGAAAACAACGTTGATATAGATGCAGCTACCGATTTAAAACAGGAACCAACGGAAGAGACAACGGAAACGACAACGGAAGAAACGGCGGCGCCAGGGGAAACCCCGGGCGCTAGCGCCGACCAGGCCGACGCCGAATGTAAGGAGATGGAAGCCTTACATAAGAAGATCGAGGAACTACAGCAGGCAAATGAGGAGTATCTCCAGAGTTATCGGCGACTACGCGCCGATTTTGACAATTATAAGCGGCGGACCCGGCAAGAAATGCTCCAAGCGGCCGACAACGGGAAGGAAGAATTGCTTGTACAGCTCCTCCCGGTCTTGGATAATCTGGAACGGGCGCTAACCGCCACCGGGGAGCCGGACAAATGGCGTTCCGGTGTGGAGATGATCTTCCGTCAGTTTTTAGGGGTTTTGCTTGAGGCGGGATTAAAGCCGATCCCGGCCGTCGGTGAGATGTTCGATCCTAATCTCCATGAAGCATTAATGCGGGAACCCTCGGAGCAGCCGGAAAACACCATTGTGGAAGAGATCAAAAAAGGCTATCTTTTCGGGGAAAAGACGATCCGCCCGAGTCTGGTCAAGGTCGCGGCGGCTTCGGAATCAGCAAACGGGAAAGAGAAAGAATAGATATATAGCTTTTTTAAGTTTTGATTGGTAGGAGGTAAAAGTCGATGGGAAAAGTGATTGGGATTGACCTTGGTACTACTAACTCATGTGCCGCGGTGATGGAAGGCGGCGAACCTGTAATCATTCCTAGTGCCGAAGGGGGTAGAACCGTTCCTTCAGTGGTCGGTTTCTCCAAAAACGGGGAGCGGCTCGTCGGGCAGATCGCCAAACGGCAAGCGGTGGCTAATCCCGACCGGACCGTGCTCTCGGTCAAACGGCATATGGGAACCAATTATAAAGTAAAGATTGATGATAAGGATTACAGCGCGCCCGAGATTTCCGCGATGATTTTGCGGAAACTCAAGACCGACGCCGAAGCCTATCTCGGGGAAAAGGTGGAAAAAGCGGTGATTACGGTTCCGGCCTACTTCACCGACGCCCAACGGCAGGCGACGAAAGACGCCGGAGCTATTGCCGGGCTGGAAGTGCTACGGATCATCAACGAACCGACCGCGGCCGCCCTGGCTTATGGCTTGGATAAATCTGACGCCCATACGGTGCTCGTCTTTGACCTTGGCGGTGGAACCTTTGACGTTTCCATTCTGGAACTGGGCGACGGGGTCTTTGAAGTGAAAGCAACCAGCGGTAATAACCAGCTGGGTGGGGATGATTTTGACGAGCGCATTGTGCAATGGATGGTTGATAACTTCCGGACCGAGCAAGGGATTGATCTCTCCAAAGACCGCATGGCAATGCAGCGGTTGAAGGAAGCAGCCGAGAAAGCCAAGATTGAGCTTTCCGGGGTGGTGACCACCAATATCAACCTGCCGTTTATTACCGCCGTCGACGGCCAACCGGTACACTTGGATATGAATCTTACCCGGGCCAAGTTTGAAGAATTGACGGCCGATTTGGTCGAGGCTACCGCCGGGCCGACGAAACGGGCCCTCGCCGACGCCGGTCTCAAGCCGGGCGAAGTTGACAAGGTTATTCTGGTTGGCGGTTCCACCCGGATTCCGGCCGTGCAGGAACTGGTGAAGAAACTCTCGGGGAAAGAACCGTTTAAAGGCGTCAACCCCGATGAGGTGGTGGCCATTGGCGCGGCGATTCAGGCTGGCGTCCTGGCAGGCGAAGTGAAAGACATTGTCTTGTTGGATGTCACCCCGCTTTCGCTGGGAATCGAGACGCTCGGGGGCGTCTTCACCCGGATTATTGACCGGAACACGACGATTCCCACCACGAAAAAGCAGATCTTTTCAACGGCGGCCGACAACCAGACCTCCGTTGACATCCACGTGCTCCAGGGCGAACGGGAATTTGCCAAGGACAACGTTACTTTAGGCCGGTTCCGGCTTGATGGGATTCCACCGGCACCGCGGGGGATTCCCCAGATTGAAGTGGCCTTTGATATTGATGCCAACGGCATTGTCAACGTTTCGGCGAAAGATCTCGGCACCGGTAAAGAACAGAAGGTGACGATCACCACTTCCAGTGGCTTGAGTGAAGAACAGATCCAACGGATGATGAAAGAGGCGGAGCAGCACGCCGAAGAGGATAAAAAACGCCGCGAGCAGGTGGAGTTGAAGAACGAAGCCGACAGCCTGGTCTACACGGTTGAAAAGACCCTGAAAGATCTGGGCGATAAAGCCCCAGCCGACCGCGTCGAAAAGATCAATCAGGCGAAAGAAGAGCTGACCAAGGCGTTGGCGGGCGAAGACTTTGACCTGATCAAGGAGAAGAAGGAGAACCTGGAGAAGGAGCTCCATGAACTTTCGGCTACCATCTATCACCAAACCGCCGGGGCGGGGGCCGATCCGACTCAGGGCCAGCCGGGACCGGAGGGAGCGGCGGAAGAAGGCCCCACGGTTGATGCCGAATACGAGGTAAAAGACGATAAATAGCAAACGGCCGAGAAGCATGTTGATTAAATTGCGGAAGAGTGGTTAACCATGGCGAAAAGAGATTACTACGAAGTGCTGGGGGTGGAGCGCGGAGCCAGCGAGGAAGAGATCAAAAAAGCCTACCGGCGCCTGGCCCGGAAATACCACCCCGATGTCAATAAAGATGATCCGCAGGCGGAAGAGAAATTTAAAGAGATCAACGAAGCCCATGAAGTACTGAGCGATCCGCAGAAGCGGGCGGCATACGACCGTTTCGGCCATGCCGGGACCGACCCGAACTTTGGGGCCGGTGCCGGAGCGGGCGGTTTTGGCGACTTCTCATTTGAGGGTTTTGGGGATATTTTTGACATGTTCTTTGGTGGCGGCGGACGCCGGCAAAGAACTGGACCCCAGAAGGGCGCGGACTTGCGTTACGATCTGCGGATCGAATTTGAGGAAGCGGCCTTCGGAAAAGAGACCACAATCAAAGTTCCCCGGACGGAACTCTGCTCTACATGCCATGGCAACCGGGCCAAACCTGGTACACCGATCAAAACCTGCCCGAACTGCGGCGGCAGCGGGCAAGTCCATTCGGTACAGAATACCATGTTCGGCCGTTTCTCCACCGTCCGCCCGTGTGACCGTTGTCAAGGCGAAGGAAAGATCATTGAGACTCCCTGCCCGACTTGTGCTGGTCGTGGCCGGCTCCGGCAGGTCCGCACGATCGAGATCACAATTCCCGCCGGTGTGGACACGGGACACCGCCTCCGGGTGGCCGGGGAAGGGGAAGCCGGTGAACGCGGCGGACCCCCGGGTGATCTTTACGTCTATATCACGGTAAAACCCCATCCCCTCTTTAAGCGGACGGGGAATGATCTTATCCTCGAGCAAAAGATCAGTTTTGCCCAGGCCGCTTTGGGGGCGACCATTGAGGTGCCAACCCTGGAAGGTACGGCGACCTTGAAGATTCCGGAAGGCACCCAAACGGGCACGCTGTTTCGTCTCCGCGGTAAAGGCGTTCCCCACCTGCGCGGAAGTGGCCGCGGCGACGAACTGGTCCGGGTTCGGATTGACGTACCGACCAAGCTGAACCAAGCCCAACGGGAAGCCATCCGCCAAGTAGCTGAAGCCTTTGGGGAAGAGGTGGCCCTTCCGGAAAAGGGATTCATTGGTAAAGTCAAAGAGGCCTTTGGGAAATAAGTGTTTTCGGAAAATTATTAACATTTCTTTGTATACAAAACCCGCACATTGTGGCGGGTTTTTTCATATTTTATCCCGATGATAACTGCCCGTTCGTGGCGGTGGGCAGAGCATACGGAAAAAGGAGGAAAGGGTTTAGATGCGAAACGCGGTCTTGGTTCTATTATGTTTATGGCTAGTCACCGGGGGAGCTTTCATTCCGCAAGTACAAGGGGCGCGTGCCGAAGAACTCAAGATTGCCGGTCAGTTCGGTCTGGTTTACGCCCCTTTGATGGTGGCCAAGGCGCGGGGGATCTTTGAACGGTACGGTCTAAAACCGGTTTGGAAGGAGTATGGTTCCGGTGGCGCGGTGCGCGAAGCCCTAATCTCGGGTGAGGTGGATGTCGGGTTTATGGGTATTCCCCCTTTCTTGATTGGTTGGGATAAAGGCTGTGACTGGAAGATCGCTTGTGGTTTTGTGATTGTGCCGATTGGCCTTGTCACCAATGATCCAAACATCAAAAGCTTGAAGGATTTCAAGCCGGAAGATAAGATTGCCGTTCCTTCTCCCGGTAGCATCCAGCATATTCTTTTGGCCATGGCGGCCGAGAAAGAGCTGGGTTCACCAACGGCGCTGGACAATAATATTGTTGCGATGGCCCATCCGGATGGTGCCGCTGCCTTGATTTCGAAAAAGGGAATTAAAGCTCATTTCACCACACCCCCCTACTTATTTGAGGAACTCTCCCAACCTGGGTTCCACTTGATCATTGATGAAGTCACGATTTTTGGGCATCCCTTCAACTTTAACGTTGGTGTCGCGTCGCAGCGCTTCTATGACCGCCGGCCTGCCGTATACAGCAGTTTTGTCAACGCCATTGGCGAAGCGATGGCCTGGATCAACAACAATAAGGAAGCGGCGGCTAAACTTTTGGCCCCCGAGTTTGGGCTCACACCCGCGAAGACGCTGGAGTATCTAAATTGGGAAGGGATGAATTACACCACGGCACCCTATGGCCTGATGGGGTTTGGGGAGTTTATGGCACAGGCCGGCTATATTAAGCGCGCTCCAGCCAGTTTAGAAGAGATCGCCTTCGATAATGTCTTGGCGATCGTCGGGAGTCGCGCGGGCGGACCGTCGGAGATTGAACAGATCCAATACTAAGGAGATGCTCCGCTGACTTTGGATTTTCCGTATTCGGTAACTTTTAAGCTAAGTTACGGGAAACTTCGCCAGATGTACTTTGGCGTTTTCTTGGTGTCTAGTGGCGAAATGTTAGCCAAGGGGGGTCCCAATGGTGAAGGAAAAAGAAGGCATAATACATCGTAAAAAGACCCTTAACCAAGTATTGTTTATTCTCGGTGCGCTGATCGGCTGGGAGTTACTGGCCTGGACCGGATGGTTCCCTCCCCTCTTATTTCCCAAGATGAGTCAGGTTTTTATCCACTTGTGGACGGAATTGAGTGGTGGCGAGCTCCTGCAAAGAGTGGTCTTTTCCCTCTACATCATCGGGTGGGGTCTTGGCCTTGCCGTCGTCACTGCTGCTTTAGTGACAACGGGGGCGATGCTCTCTCCCCTCTTCTCCGATTGGGTGCAAGCGTTAATGGCCGTTTTACATCCGTTACCCGGTATCGCTGTACTACCGATCATCATTCTTTGGTTGGGGACCGGATCCCGGTCGATCGTTGCTGTTATCTGGTTCTCTTCGATCTGGCCCCTCATCGCCAATCTGCACACGGGACTAAGGTCGGTGCCAACGACCCAGATTGAAGTCGGTCGTAATCTGGGGTTGAAAGGGATCGCATTGGTCCGTTCCATTCTGCTGCCGGGTGCCTTCCCCTACATCCTGACCGGGCTCCGGGTGGGTTGGGCCCGGGCGTGGCAGGCTTCGGTCGCTGCAGAGATGGTTTTTGGGGCTTCGGGGGGCGAGGGCGGTCTGGGTTGGTTCATTTACAAGAAACGTTTTTTCATGGAGATCCCTAGTGTCTTTGGGGGCATGATCATCATCATTCTCATCGGCTTACTGGTGGAACGCTTGTGCTTTGAAGCGGTTGAAGTACGTACGGTTAGACGCTGGGGTATGACCTCAGAATAAGGGGTTGATCGTAAAATGTTAAGCGCGGAAGAACTCGTCATTGAAAACCTTGACAAGACTTTTTATGCCGGGAACAAACACATAAACGCCTTGGAGCAGGTGGATTTTACGGTGAAAAGGGGGGAATTTGTTAATCTGATCGGACCATCGGGATGCGGTAAATCCACTCTCCTGCGTTGTATTGCCGGCTTTGAAAAACCAACCAAAGGCCGGGTCTGTCTGAATGGCCAAGAGATCACTGGGCCCGGGGTGGAGCGGATGATGGTCTTCCAAAGCTTTGAGCAGCTTTTCCCGTGGTATACGGTCCAGGAGAATATTATGTTTGCCCTCAAAGTGACCGCCATGGTTACCTCCTGCGCCGAGCGGCGGGAGGTGGCCCGGACTTATTTGGAGATGGTGGGTTTGACTGCCTTTGCCGATTTTTATCCCCACCAGTTATCAGGAGGAATGAAGCAAAGGGTTGCGATTGCCCGTGCCCTCTCCGTCCGGCCCCGGATCCTGCTGATGGATGAACCGTTTGGGAGTCTAGACGCGATGACCCGCTCAACCCTGCAGGAAGAGCTGATCCGGATCTGGGAAGAGACCGGGGTTACCATCCTCTTTGTTACTCATAACATTGAAGAAGCAATCATTCTCGGCGACCGGATCGTCGTTTTTGAATCCAATCCGGGTCGGATCAAAGCAGTGATCACCAATAAACTAGCCCGGCCTCGCTCTCCGGAGGCAAATGAGTTCAATATCATCTGGGAACAGATCCATTCGCTCCTTAGGTTCAAACATCCGGAAAAGGCCCGGCCGGAGCGGAGTGTCACCAAGCTTTTTACCGAAGAAAGGAAATTATCACTC
>DUQQ01000044.1 GCA_012837705.1 Hydrogenispora sp. | reverse complement strand
TATCTGGATATGAGTGAATACCTTCAGTGGCAAGAAGAGCAAAAACAAACCAATGATCAAAGCAATATTGCGTATATCAGATAAGCTTATTGATAACTGAGGAATTTACACACTAATCTGGACTTGATCAGGCAATCAGGGCTTTTTCATTTCTTATTTTAAAATCCCCCAAATTTTAGTCCAAGTTTTTCTGTTCGACGAAACAACCCAAATTCATATTAATCTAAATCTTCTAATTGGGAGGATATGTCTATTAAGTAATCGAATGACTATAATTAGGAAGTAAAGGTTTGCTTCCCATAAATCATAAATATCGCATGGAGGTGGACTATCATGAATTCTCTCTTGGTAATGGTTGTTACGTTCGCCTTATACATCCTGGCGTACAATCTCTACGGAAAGCGGCTGGGTTCCAAGTTGTTCGAACTGGCAACCAAAAACATTACTCCGGCCGAAAAGATCAATGATGGTGTGGATTATGTTCCGACCAACAAGTTCATCCTCACCGGCCACCACTTTACCTCAATCGCGGGAACAGGCCCAATTGTCGGTCCGGTGCTTGGTGTCATCTGGGGATGGGTGCCGGCCCTTCTCTGGGTGATCTTCGGGTCGATCTTCGCCGGCGCCGTCCACGACTTGGGCGCTTTAGTCCTTTCAATGCGGCATGAAGGCAAGTCCATCGGTGATATCACCGGGTCGGTGATCAATCCACGCACCAGGACGCTCTTCTTCCTGATTATCTTCTTCTGTCTCCTGATCGTAATCGCGATCTTCGCCATCTTGATGGCAAACCTTTTTGTCCAGTATCCCCAATGCGTCTTCCCAATCTGGACCGAAATTTTTATTGCTATGGGGTTGTCGTGGTATCTCTACCAAAAGAAGGGCAGTCTCCTTGTGGGCTCCATTGTGGCGATCATCCTAATGTACCTCACCATCTGGCTTGGTCTTTATCTTCCGCTTAGCCTTACTAATCAGACCTGGCTCGTCATTATCATGATTTACGTCTTCTTTGCTTCCACCATGCCGGTCCAGCGTTTGTTGCAGCCGCGCGACTACATTAACGCTCTGGAGCTGGGGGTAGCAATGGTCCTCTTGATTGTAGGCATCATCATCCGGCCCCTTCCCATCGTCGCCCCGGCGGTGATCTCATCTCCAGCCGGCGCACCGCCAATGTTCCCGTTTTTGTTTATTACGATCGCCTGTGGTGCAATATCCGGCTTCCACAGCTTGGTATCCAGCGGCACCAGCTCCAAGCAGCTTGATAAAGAACCATCGGCGCTGGCGGTTGGGTACGGTGCCATGCTTCTGGAAGCCGCCCTGGCGACACTGGTGATCTTAGCGGTCACCACCGGTGTTTCCAGGGTAGAATGGTTGAATACATATGCCCACTACGCACAAGTTCCGACCCTCCCCACTTTTGCGGAGGGAGGCGCGCGGATCGTTGGCGCGCTCGGGATCCCCAAAGCGTTCGCTTTAAACATCCTGGCGGTCTTTATGGTTAGCTTCGCCAGTACGACAATTGACACGGCCACCCGGCTGCAGCGGTACGTCATCGCGGAGTTTGGTGATAGTGTTAAACAGAACTGGCTTACCAACAAATACTTCGCGGCTGGGATCGCGGTCGTCAGCGCCTACTTGATGGCCTTCCGGGGAAGCGCCAACCTAATCTGGCCGCTCTTTGGTGCCACCAACCAAATGCTCGCCGGCTTGGCGTTGCTCACCGTAACCGTGTATCTCGCGAAGAAAAACAAACCGATTCTCTACACCCTAATTCCTATGAGCTTCATGATCGTTATGACGACCTGGGGTATGGTGGCCAACTTCCGTAGTTACCTGGCCGCAGGGAACATGCTTTTGACTGTGATCAATGGGCTAATCATTCTTTTAGAACTGTGGATGATTGTGGAAGCCGTAAATGTGCTCAGTAAATCTAGACAATCACCGCTTGATCTACCGGCGGAGACAGCATAAAAAATATGGCTGCCATATAAATATAAAGCAAAACATAGAAAAACACCTGCCTTCTGGCCAGGTGTTTTTTTATACCCCAACATATAGCACCATGATTTTTCAATCCTACTCCAAAAAGTTTCAACACATCATCATAGGTAGTCTAAAAACCCTTAACGACCAGGCATTGGCGAAAGTCTACTTTTCTATTACCTCTACCAGCTTAGTGGCAGCCGGAATTTTAACTAAAACGCGGCCATTATCTTGCGAAAAAGTGATCTCTTTACCATCAGCTCTGACCGCAGCCGCCTCCATTCCGTTAATCTTTAGCATAAAGTTTTCATAGGACCGTTCATAGCCAGCAGTAGTCTTTTCCAACTCAAGCAGAAGTTTGTCCCCGGCTAGACGCTGCATGAAACGATAAAGGTTAAACTCGCCGTCCCGGTACTTGAAGGTTTCCCCGTCATCCTGGTAATGCGTATAGCACCCCTCTCCTGGATAGACATCAAGAATAAGGTCGGATTGGTCCTTTTCGCCCACATAATTTTGGGCCTGGTAGTTAGGGATAATGCTCCCGGCCTTCATATAGATGGGGCAAACCGCAAGGGGGGTCTCCCGGATGATAGGTTGCTCCCCACGATACTTTTCCCCGGTCCAGTAATCAAACCACTCCCCGGCAGGCAAATAAACAACCCGGCGTCTTTGTCCTTGCTGGAGAACGGGAGCAACCAACAGATGCGCGCCCACCATAAACTGGTCATTTAACTCATAGGTCTCCGCATCATCCTGATAATCGAGGAACAATGGCCGGAGAACCGGGAGACCATTCTTTTCGCCTTGCCACATTAGATCGTAGAGATAGGGGAGGAGCTGGTAACGTAAGTTTATATACTTGCGGCAAATTGCCTCCACTTCGGCACCGAAAGCCCACGGCTCTTGATCCCGGGTATGCATGTTACTGTGGTTGCGGAAAAGCGGAGAAAAAATACCCAACTGAATCCATCTGGCCATTAACTCCCCGTTACAATCATAGCTAAACCCCCCCACATCGGTACCACAAAAGGAGAGTCCGCTGAGGCTTAAATTGAGTAACATGGGAACGGCCATGCGTAAATGCTCCCAATGGCTACAGTTGTCGCCCGTCCATACGGAAGAATACTTTTGGGTCCCGGCAAAGCAAGCGCGGGTAATCACAAAAGGCCGTTTCCCGGTTAGTGCGCTCAGCCCCTCATAAGTAGCTTTGCTCATCAGGTGTCCATAGACATTATGCATCTCCGCATGCACCGACGGATGGCCATCATTTTTGAAGGTTACATCGTCGGGAATCGGGCCATCAAAGCCGGCCGGCTCATTCATATCATTCCAAATTCCCGCCACACCTTGCTGGAGCAATAACCGGTGCTTCTCTCCCCACCACCGCCGCACTTCGCCATCGGAGAAATCAGGATAGACCGCATCTCCCGGCCATACCCTATTCACATAAGGGATTCCGTCTTTATCTCTTATGAAATAACCATGCTCTAATCCTTCATCGTAGACAGAATACCCCTTTTCTTTCTTCACCCCGGGGTCAATGATGGTCACCACTTTAAAGCCCATCGCTTTCAGTTTAGCCACACCCGCCGCCAAGTCGGCAAACCGCTCCTGATTCCAGGTGAACACCTTATAACCATCCATGTACTCGATATCCAGGTGCAAAACATCACAGGGAATCTGCTTCAACCGGAAGGCCTCAGCCACTTCCATCACCCGCTGCCAGCTATCATAGCTGTGCCGACTCTGTTGGTATCCAAGGGCCCAAAGCTGCGGCAGGGGCGTCGTACCGGTAAGAGACGCATACCCGGCTAAAACTTGCTTCACCGTTGGCCCATAAATGAAGTAATAATTCAGATTACCGCCTTTGGCTCCATAAAAGAAATACCGCTCGTTCTCCTTGCCTAGATTGAAATAGGAGTGATACGAATTATCAAAAAAGAGCCCGTAGGCCAGTTCTTTCCGCAGGGTAAGCAAGAACGGAATCGATTTATACAGTTTTTCATAACTCTCCACATGGGGTGAGGGATCATCTGTATTCCACATCTGGTACTGATAACCCCGTTTATTGAGATGTCCGGTGTTTTCACCTAAACCGTAAAAATATTCATCACCAATGATCTCCTTTAAGACTTCCACCCGGTTACCCTGGATCGTTTCGATCGCTTTATGCCCTTCCTCTTCCATAAGGTGGGCGCTGCCCCTCCGCACAAAGGGGGCCCGCTCTCCACGGTAATCGCGGCAGATCACCTGGCCATCCTTGGTATAGAAATCAACCTTAAAATCCGTACCAACCTTAATCTGCAGCTGGTCGGTGGCGATTAGGAGATCCTCTGCATCCTTTTCCACCGCTAATTCCACGGCAACCCGCTTCTCCTCCTCGATGGCATGGGAAGGTTTCCTTTCGCCCCCTAGTGGCAGAAAAACATTGATGATCTCCGGCGCAATCGCTTCTACGATTGCTGAGAGCTGTTCATAATCAATTACCACTTTATTCTTTTCAACATGATAACCGATAATCTTTCCGTACAAATTATTCACATCCTTTCTCCAATCTCTTCGCTGTACTGGCGCGCACTTTCAGTTCGACTGGCAAAAAAATACTCTGCTCCGGAACCGGCTCCCCATTAATCTGTGCTAACAATAAACCCGCCGCCATCATTCCTTTCTTGAATATATCCTGCCGGATGGTGGTTAGCGAAGGAATCATATACTCAGTGTAAAATATATCGTCGTAACCAACCACCGAGATGTCTTCCGGTACTTTTTTCCCCATCTCATTTAAGCCTTTAATTAAGCCCATTGCCCCAATATCAGAGAGAACAAAAGCCGCCGTCGCCTTTTCCGGAAGAACAGTTATCCTTTGGGCGGCATGGTAACCGCCCAACATACTACCGCCATTTTCCATCACCAAATGCGTATCATAGGCCAGCCCCGCTTCCGCCAAAGCCTTTTTGTATCCTAACAAGCGCTGGTATTCAACACCCCGGTCCGCCAGACGACCCATTACCAACACAATTCTGTCATGGCCTTGGCTGAGCAAATGCTTCGTCCCCAAATACCCGCCGAGCAGATCGTCATTATGGACCTGATAGATCCCCGGCTGTTCAATATAACTATCCATGAAGACGGTGGGAATTTTTAAATCCAAGATGTTCTGGTATAATGCAGAATCAGCGTTAATCCCTACAACAATCAACCCATCCACATTATGCCTTTTAACAAAGGATAGATCGTCATCCCGGTCTACTCTGGTGAGCATGACATTAAACGCTTGATCTTTGGTCCCCATTTCGACGCCACTGACTAATTGCCAGAAAAAAGGGTTCTCTTCAAAATCCCCTTTTTTTAAATAGGGAACAATCACGCTGATTAACTGGGTGTTTTTATTCTTTAACCCCCGCGCCAAGGTACTGGGGACGTAATTCCTCTCTTCGATAATCCGCCGAATTCGTTTGGCGGTCTCCTCCGACACTCGCCCGGTCCCGTTGAGGACGTTGGAGACCGTCGCCACCGATACACCCGCTTCTTTGGCAATATCCTTAATTGTGATCTTCATCTTACTCCACCTTGCTTAATCGTTTAATCATCTTGCAAAAAATAATAGACCTTTATCTAGGATGTACATATTTTAACCCCAGCTATAACATTTAAAATCGGTAAAGTCTTGCACTATCTGTATTTATGCTTTAATAACTTTAAAAAGATAATCTCTGATTCTATAAACTGAATTACTCCCGTACACAACATCATGTCGTTCGTTTTGATTAAATGTTTAATCATATTTACCTATAGTATACTTCCTTTGAACATTTTGTCAAGAGATAACTTTAAATTTGATGCTTGACCAACTTCATCGTTGATATCATTTTGCGAAAGGGATATGGACAAATAATACCAAATTAAGTATATTATTATCATTTCCCCAAAAGAAGGGGGTTATGGGATGAAAAACATAATAATCCTTGGATTTTGAGAGCGGTATTTTCTTAAACCGAACCCTGTTTTTCCGAAACCTCATGATTCCTCCGGAAGGTTTCTGCCGAAACCAAAAGCAGGAATAATCTTTCCCAGCACCACCGGATGGGCCGCACCGGTTACAGACGGAAGATTCGCCGGTTGGCCATGAATGGTCTCATTGGCCAAAACAGCAAAGGCGACCGCTTCTTTTCCCGCGCTGGGAATGCCGTAATCTTCATGGCGACGAACCGGAACCGGAGCTACTCTCTGCGCCAGCATCGCTAGCAAGGTCGGATTATAGGCGCCTCCCCCACCAACAATGATCTCCTCAATCCGGTACCGGGGGAAGAGATAGGCCTCGTAATGACGGGCAATGGTTTCGACGGTCAAAGCGGTAACCGTCGCCGTCAGATCCGGGGTACTGAGCCCATACCTTTCACCCTCGGCGAGAACAGTGGTGACGTAATCATCGCCAAACTCTTCCCGTCCGGTCGTTTTCGGTGGCTTCTGGGTGAAATAAGGGTGATCAAGCAGCTTTGCCAGTAACCCTTCGTGTACTTGTCCAACAGCGGCAATTTGCCCGTCACGGTCATAGCGGAGCCGTCCGCCGGTTAACCGGCTCACAACCCCATCTATTACCATATTTCCCGGCCCGGTATCAAAAGCAATCATCTCTTCTGGACGAAGGGTGCCCCCAACCAAGGCCAGATTGGCGATTCCCCCGATGTTTTGAATGATCCGGTACCGCCCAGCGTCCCGGCCGAACAATAAATAATCCACATAGGGAAGGAGGGGTGCGCCTTCTCCACCAGCCGCGACATCCCGGACGCGAAAATCAGCCACGGTCGTAATCCCGGTCTGTTCCGCAATAACCGCCGGCTCACCAATCTGAAGGGTCGAGCGGACCGGAATTCCTTCTACCAGGACCGGCCTTGGTAGATGATATACTGTCTGCCCGTGAGAACCGATGAGGTCGATAGCGTCCGGAGTCAGCCCAACTTCTTTAATGAGCTCCAGAGCAGCGGTGGCAAACAAATGCCCTAGATAAAAATTACCCCAGCAAAGCCGATCGACCCGACTCGTCCGGGGAGAGAATAGTGCGGCCAACTGCTGTCTACTCGCCACCGAAAAGGGATAATTCCGGTAAGCGATCAGTTTAAGCCGGGTCTGCCGCCCCCAGCCCACAAGTTCGACCAGAGCCGCGTCAATGCCATCGTAGGAAGTCCCGGAGTTTAAGCCGATCACTTTCTTCGGTGATTTGGTCAAAAGCTTTTCCCAGTAGGCCAGCATCGTTACGCCCCCTTCCTCCCATTCTTAACTAGTCCACGGTCACCATTACCAATTAAGCGGCGCTTACGTCCAGAACTAATCCCTAAAGCCGAAGTACCGGCAGACCAAGGAACACCCCCGATCCCGTTCACCAGCAGTCGCCACCGAAACCGGTAAATTAAACAGCGACTTAATCGCCCTTAAAACCGGCTCCGTCCATAGCCGGCCGGATAAAGACCAGGGATGGAGACCGGTAATTTCCCAGTCGGTAAAAACTCCCCCCATAAAAGACCGGCCAAGGCCTCCAAAGTTACCGGCTGGAAACTATAAGCCGCCACAAAAGTCTTTACCTCCGGGAAAAGCGCCAACTCATAGGGGGTGCGCAGCGCAACCACCACCAGTGGCAGACCGGTGGCTGCGATCTCTTTTACCAACGTCACCTGTCCTTGCGCCAACCCCGCATCTTCTGTAGCGATCAATACTAAGCCCGGTCTGCTCGCCCGTAATTCACCGAGCACCCGCTCAATTGTCTCGGCCGTCGGGGAGAGGGACAAGACCCTTTCCCGCGTACGATGATGCCGTTTCTTCAACGCCTGGGAAAGGCGGGAGTCGCTCCCAGCCCCTTCTTCCGCTAAAGTCAACCCCTGATGGTGGAAAGAGAGGAGATAGATCTCCTCTTCCGGTGCCAACTTTAAAGGAAGAAGCCCCTCCTCGTTTTTTACCAAGGTTAAAGCAGCCGCAGCAATCTGCTGCGCTAAGCTTTGATTTTCCGCCTGATCCACCTGATCGGGACTCTCTCCCACGCCTTTTTTCTGTCCACCGGTGGGCACCCCTTCCGCAAAAAGCCGCTGTTTCAGACGGACAACCCGTTGGACAGCCGCTTCGAGGCGAGCGTAGGGGAGTAAACCACTCCGGACTGCCTCGACCAGCAACCGGTGGGCGGTCAATTGTTTATCAAAGCTGTGGGTGAGCAACGCCAGGTCCGCTCCAGCTTGCACGGCCAAGACCGCCGCCTGCTCTGGACCGTACACCTCAGCCACACCCCGCATTTCCAAACAATCGGTGAGCAGTACACCATCAAACCCCAATTTTTCTCGGAGTAACCCGGTTAAAACTGCCGGAGAAAGCGTGGCCGGTCGGTTCGGAGCAGAATCCACAGCCGGGAAGGAACAATGGGTAGTCATGATCCCTGCCACCCCAGCGTTAATGGCCGCCCGAAAGGGTACTAGCTCTACCTCTTCTAAGCGGGACAGGGGATGACCGATCCGGGGCATCCCCTGGTGAGAATCGACCGTGGTATCACCATGCCCCGGAAAGTGTTTAGCAACGGCGGCTATCCCCCGGCTTTGATACCCTTTAATCGCCTGGATCCCTAGCTCAGCCACCATTTTCGGGTCCTCCCCAAAGGAACGAACCCCAATCACCGGATTACAGGGGTTATTATTAACATCCACCACTGGTGCTAAATTCATATTAATCCCCAAAGCCCTTAGTTCACTAGCAACCGCAGCCGCTGCTTGAAAAGCATACTCAGGGTTACCAGTGGCGGATACGGCCATGTTCCCGGGGAAGAGGGTAATCCCTTGGCGCAACCGGACAACCGGCCCGCCTTCCTGGTCGATAGCAATCAGTAAGGGCAGTCCGGAGGGGCGCGTCGTGGCCAGCTTTTGTAAACTTAGGACTAGCTCCGCCGCTTCTCTGGCGTCGCCAAAATTTCTTGCTAATAAAATTACTCCGCCCGCTTTCCCTTCAACTAGGAAGCGGGCGACCTCCGGCGGAGGTTTTTTCCCTTCAAAGCCAATCATCAAGAGCTGCCCAACCATCTCCTCCAAGGACAGTTCTGGCCAAAGCTTATTTGAACCGGGCATAAGCATTCTGCCACCCCCCTTAACCTTTAAGCGCCCCGCCGGCCATGCCCCTGGCCAGATATTTCCGGACCAGCATAAAAAAGATCAACGACGGGATGGTAAAGAAGACCGAAGCGGCCATTAACTGGTTCCACTCCACCGTAAACTGGCCAAAAAAAGCATTGAGTCCGACCGGCATTGTGTACAATTCATGGCTGTTTAAGAAGGTCATAGCAAAAAGGAACTCATTCCAGGCCCCGATAAAGGCGTAAATTCCAGAGGCGGTAATTCCGGGTAAAGTCAAAGGAAGAATCACCCGGAAAAAAGCGGCCGGAACGGAGCAACCATCAATCTGGGCAACTTCTTCCATTTCGCGGGGAATCTCGTCAAAGAACCCCTTGAGCATCCAAACGGAAAGTGGCAGCGTAAATGTGGGATAACTAACCAACAGGGACCAATGGTTGTTCAAGGCGTTCAAATTCCGCATCACAATAAAAAGGGGAATAATGATGACAACGGACGGAAGCATTTGAATGCATAAAATAAAAAGCAAACAAGCCTTGCGTCCTGGAAAACGAAAACGGGAAAAGCCGTAGGCCGCCAAAGTAGAAAGTACGATACCAGTCAAAGTCACTATGGAAGCTACGTAAATACTATTTACAAAATACCGGCCGAGGAGGGTATCCTGAAACGCCCGCCGATAATTTTCCAGCGTAAACTGGGGTGGAATTAGCTTCGGTACGGAAGTAAAGGTATCTTCCGGCCGTTTGAACGAGGTGGAAAGCATCCAGCAGAAAGGAAAGACCGAGACAAAAAAGACGATAAACGCGGCCAGATAGATGAAGAACAAGGCGGGAATGTTTCTTTTCCGAAAGCGGATTCTCCCCATCTTACTCCTCCTCCCGGTTGAATATTTTCAGGTAGAACAGGGTGATAGCGGTAACCAGTAAGAGCATAATCACCGCTAAAGCCGATGCCCGTCCCATGCGCAGATAAGCAAAGGCATTCATCCAAGTATGGATCCCGAGGATCATCGTTCCACCGGCTGGTCCCCCTTCGGTGAGCACCCACATTTGGTCAAACGCCTTAAAATCCCAGATCGTCGAGATCACCGTTAATACACCAAGTAGATTACGGAGCAGCGGCAAGGTAATGAAACGCAACCGTTGCCAAGGACTGGCCCCATCAATCATCGCGGCTTCATAGAGCTCGGCGGGGATCGACTGGAGAGCGGCCAGAAGCGAAACGGCGATGAAAGGGAAACTCTGCCAAACAACGACGATGATCACCGCCCATAAAGCGGAACTAGTATGGGCCAACCAGGCGTAACTAGCCATTCCCTTAAACCCCAGTAAAGTTAGGAGGTAATTTAAAATCCCGAATTGATCATCATAGATCCATTTCCAGAGGATCGACGATGCCACCCGCGGCATCACCCAAGGAATCAAAATGGCGACAGACAACACTTTATGCCCTGGGAACTCCAAGTTTAACAAAAGCGCCACCGCCAAACCGGCCAAAATGGTCAGAATCACACAGGCGGCGGTGAAATACATTGTAATCCCCAAGGAGTACCAGAACTCCGGATCCTTTAAGATTTCGACGTAATTGGCGAAACCAATGTATGTAGGTCCTTTAGTCAGAATTTCGAGCAGATGGTAACGTTCAAAGCTGGTCACCACAACAGAAAACAGAGGATAAAGGATCACAAGTCCGATCGCGATTAACGCCGGCAAAACAAAGGCGTAGGCCAGGCGGTATTTTTTCCAAGCCAACCAGAAGGCGGGCTCCCAACCTTTCAGGTCTTCCATTCGCATCGGCTTCTGCACCCGGGATCCCCCCCTTTCGCGTTTAGAAATTCGTGTACAGGTCGGAGTAGCAGCGAGCGCTACTCCGACCACTAAAGAAGGATTTATCAAGTTTAGTCTTCGCTATACCCAAAGATGATGTTCATGGTCTTTGCTGCTTCGGTAGTTGCTTCTTCGACGGTCATTTTTCGCATCATAATTTGCTGCATCATCTTCAGCAGTACCCGAGAATTTTCCACTTGCCCCCATTGGGGAATCGCTGGATAAGCCCGGCCGTATTTCATTTGTTCGGTGAAAACAGAGAGGTAAGGATCACTGGAGAATTTGGGGTCTGCCAGCAAGGAAACCCGTCCCGGGAAGAAGCTTACCGCTTCAGCCCAAGCCATTTGGTATTTAGGCGTCATCAACAGTTCTAAATATTTCCACGCCAGGTCTTTCTGTTTCGATTGGGTAAACATGGCCATGTTACTTCCCCCGATGAAACTGGCTGGTTCCTTAAAATAGGGAATGGGGGCCACCGCGAATTTATCTTTGAGGTTCGGATTATCCAAGAACTTCGGGACCAAAGGTGCAACATCAATTATCATCGCCTGCGTACCGGTTTCAAAAGCTTTACGGCTCGAAAGCACATTCCAAGTAACCGACCCTTCCTGGCTAACCTTATGTTTTAAATAAAGGTCGGCAAAGGCTTGTAAAGCTTCTCTGGCCTCCGGAGAATCAATCGTCGCCTTCCAACCTTGATCGGTTTGGACGGCAATTTCACCACCATTTCGCCAAATCATCGGCATAAATTCATGCTGAGAAGCACCGTTCACCGAAAAGCCATAACGGTCAATTTTCCCGTCCCCATCAGTATCCTTGGTCAAACGGATGGCGACCTCGACAAAATCTTCCCAGGTGGTGGGAAACTCTTCAATTCCTTCCTCGGCAAACCAATCTTTACGATAGTAAACAGAACGGTTACCAGCGTACCATGGCAAGCCATAAAGTTTTCCGTTGTAGGTTGCACTCTCCACCAAAGCCGGTAACAGGTCATTCCCATGACCCCATTTTGCTACATAGGGACCCAGATCCACTAAAGCGCCCATCGCCGCAAAATCCGGATTCCAAGTTGTCCCCAGCTCCGCAAGGTCAGGGGCCATCCCCCCTACGATTGCGGTCAGGAATTTCTGTTGCGCCCCAGTCCAGGGGATCCAGGAAACATTAACTTTTACTCCCCGGTGGGCCTTGGTGAATTCCGCATTCAATTCGGCAAACATTTTCTCTGCCCCCGCCGGGTTCCCGGTTTGCATGATCCAGACTTCCAATGTTCGTCTGGCCGCCGCCTGGACCGTAAAACTAGCCAGCAAAGCAAGGGCCAATAAAACCAACAGTAGGTTTTTCCGGCTCAACATAATATCTTTCCCTCCTTATAATAATTGGTTTTAATTCCAATTATTTCTATATCCCATTCGCCACCTCCTTTTTTTAGTTTCGATTCATCCAGAAATAACTCGTCAGTCATTCTCCTGGTGCCATGGTCACCGCACGGATGGCCATCTTATCTTAATATTTCAGGTCAGCAGCCGCTTCCCGGGTCCGGGCCAACTTCTCCAATGCATCGTCATACCGTTTAAGGGCCACACCGATGAAAAGAACGTCAACGACAGAAAGTTGGGCGATGCGGGACGCAATCGCCCCACTACGAAAGATGGATTCCGTCGCCGCGGTGTACAGTTTTATATCAGCTGCTTTACTAACCGCCGAATCGGGAGCGCTGGTAATACAGATCGTTTTCGCCCCGCGCTCTTTGGCGACCAGCAAAGCACGGACCACGTCTTTGGTATTTCCCGAGTCGGAAATAGCTAGCGCAACATCGCCCGGGGAGAGTAAGGCCGCCAAGTAGGTCTGGACATGGGCATCATAGAACGAAGTAGCCTCAATCCCGATCCGTAACAGTTTCAACTGGGCATCCATGGCGACGAAACCGGAAGCCCCAACCCCGTAAATATTCACCTTGGTCGCCCCGGCAATCGCATTGGCGGCTTGTTCCAAGGCGTCGTCATCCAAGAGCTTCCGGGTATCCTGAAGGGCTTGGGTATTCATGCGGAAAATCTTCTCTTTCACGGTTTTGATCTCATCGTTACGCTCAATCTCCCCGTAGATCTCCAGTGTTGGCGAGACCAGCTCTTTGGCCAAATAGATCTTCATTTCCTGATAGCCCTTATAGCCAATACGCTGGCAAAACTTGATAATTGCCGCGTCGCTAACCCCACAGCGTTTACTAAGCTCCGTCACGGAAAGATGAATGACATCCTCCGGATGCTCCAGAATATAGCTGGCTACTTTCTGCTCGGAAGGGCGTAATGATGGATAAAAACCTTTAATCCGGACTAAACAATTTTCCATCTCGCCGAAAAAACTCATTAATTAATCAATCCTCCTCGACAAGGCATTTTCTATATTGAGTACGGTTCCAAAGGATACCTATAATAAATTAAATTAGAGAAAAGTCAAAGGCAACCCGGCCCGTTCGGCACCGTAAATTACGCCGCCAAAAACTGGGGGATAACACGGTTTAACTACCTTCATCCGGCAGAACGTGGCCAAACGCCACATAAAAGCCTCACAGAAAGAAGGATTCGCAAAAAGGCCTCCTACCACCGCCACCTTCGGAACCGCAAAATCCATCTTTTCGGCAACGGCCTTCACGAGAAGAATCAGTTCAGCTAGGGCGGTGTCAATAATTTCAGTCGCCGCCGGATCACCTTGTTGGGCGTATTCAAATACCACTGGAGCCAAAGCAGCAATTTCTTTCCGACCGAGACTGCTTTGGTACACCATCGCCGGTAATGCAGCCAACGAAGTAATCCCCAGTTTTTGGCGGACAGCCGCCGAGAGCGCAGTTTCTCCACTACGTCCTTCTTCCGACCGGATCGCCATCCGCACGGCCTGAAGCCCAATCCAGTATCCGCTTCCCTCATCCCCTAAAATAGCACCCCAACCACCACTCCGGACCCGTTGGCCATCCTGACGTAACCCATAGGCAATTGAACCGGTACCGGCAACCAAAACAATCCCCGGTTGGCCACGATGGGCACCTAGCAGGGCAATTTCCCCGTCATCGGTGAGGGCATACTGGTCTACCCCCGCCACACGGCCAAGTATTTGTTCCATCTTTACCAGTTCCGGCTTGCGCCCGCCTCCGGCAATACCGATTCCCAAAGACACAATCCGGTTGAGGCCAGCTCTGGCCATGGTCTCCCGTAGCGTCGCCTTGATTACGTTCGCTGCGGTTTTTACTCCCGCCTGATAATTAGCCGGTGGCCCTTCATACCTACTAAGGATCTTTCCTTCAGCATCAAGGAGTAGACACTTGGTAGCTGTACCGCCGGCATCGATCCCACCAAACACCATGACTTATCTCCCCCAAAAAACACCCTCGCGGATTCCTTTCACGTAAGGACTTTTCGCAAAAAACCTTCATGTCTAGCCAGTAATTCCTGGGCTTTTTCCAGTGAACATTTCTTTTCATACATGACGATCGCGGGTTTAACCCGGTAATTGGCTTGGGACAAATATGCTTTAGCGGTCTCGACATTAGTACCAGTAATCTCCATGAAGATATTCTCCGCTCGGGCGCGTAATTTTTCGTTCGTCGCGTTTACATCCACCATCAGATTGGAATAAACTTTCCCCAATTTAACCATCACGGCCGTCGAGATCATATTTAAAACCATCTTTTGGGCAGTCCCCGCTTTCATCCGGGTCGAGCCGGTCAGTACTTCTGGTCCGACCACCGGATTGATCTCCACGTCCAGTTTCTGTTCCAACGGTGTTTCTTCGTTGCAATAAACCATGATCGAAAGGGTGCCTCGTTTTTTCGCTTCATCCAGTGCACCCAGGACGTAAGGGGTTTTTCCGCTAGCGGCGATCCCAACTACAGAATCCATCTTATCCACTTTATACCGGGCAATTTCGCTTGCTCCTAACTGAAAATTATCTTCCACCGCTTCTTGCGCTTCAAACATCGCTTCTTTGCCCCCAGCGATAATCCCGATCACTCTTCCCGGCTCCAAACTAAAGGTGGGGGTGCATTCCACCGCATCAAGCACCCCGAGCCGGCCGCTGGTTCCGGCACCAATGTAAATAAGACGTCCTCCCTGTTTCATCCGTTCGGCAATGAGATCTACTGCTTTTGATATCGCCGGAAGCACGATCCGAATTGCTTCAGTTACCCGCTGATCCTCACGGTTAATCAACCTTAATAGATCTTCCGTTGGCAACAGATCCATATTCCTACTGGAAGGGTTGCGACGCTCCGTAACTTGAGTAACTCTATCTTCGTTCATTGTCTTCAGTGCCTCCACTTCAATTATTTTAAGCAACCCAATTCTTTATTTCAGAAGACTAATTCGCGCTGATAGTTAGATTTCCTTCTAGTTTTATTAATATTAGTTATAATATTTTATTCCACCCTGGCAAAGAAAAAGACCGGGTATTATGTTTACCCGGTCTTTTTTGGGGAATACAGTCTTTAGGTATAGAATTACTTATATTTTATGTCCATCTCCCAGAGTTAGTTGGGGGCCGGTTACTTCAACCCTTTGGGCCAGATGTCTTGGATGTTTTGGCCCGGCAGACCCTCTGGGGTTTAAGAATATCTAACTCCTTACACAGGCGATAAACCTTTTTATGATTGATCACAAGGGCATAATCATCTACTAAAGCTGCAGTAAGTTTTTTATAGCCATAAGGAAAACCATCGCCACAAACTAAATCACAAAGCCATTCCTTGATTTGTTCATCAGGAATTTTCTTGCCATCAAGGGTGTAAGAAAACTGTGTTTGT
>DUQQ01000112.1 GCA_012837705.1 Hydrogenispora sp. | reverse complement strand
AATTTTTTACCCGTTTTCATTATTACTTACTCCTCTCTAAAAATTAAATTATTATATAAATTCATTACATTCAACCATTATCCTTCTCTTAAATTATTTTGTAATAAATATAATGCCAGACTCAAACAAAACGAAACCAATAAACCAAATCGACCACAATTTACAGGTAATGACATAAAACTCCTGTGGTTAATATGTTGTGTACAGACAAGCCTTGAGTTGAAAAGTGATTTTAACTAGTAAAACTAGTAATGATTAAAAGATTACATGAGTTAAAAAGAGAACTGTAAAGACCTGTTTCTAACGTCCTATAATATATATTATGTAATATTCAGCGAAAAAGAGGTGGAATTATTGATGAAAATAACACTAGTTTACTCGGACCAACTTGATTTTGGTACCGAATTATTGGGGTTTTTAGACCAGGAAACCATAAACGATCTTTTAGACCAAATTAATCGGCTTTTGGATGAAAGGCTTGATCGATTCCGGACAGATTTCCAAAAACGTTTTCAGGGGTGCAGCCCGGAGCTTTTTTCCGATCTGCTTCATATCCAGAACATCAAAATTCCACCACCCAATAAATAATTAAAACCAAATGGCTCTGTAGAAACCACTTGGTTTTTTGAATTAGTTATCTGCTGAATAATGTTTTTAAGCAGGAATTTTCTTCCAGTCGGGATCTTTATGAGGTTCTCCCTCCCCTCTCACCCTTCCTCAATCGACCGGTTCAACGCCTCGAGCAATTCGGCGTTAATATCGTGGGCATACTCCCAAATCATGATCCCGGCCAATCCCTTTTCTTTGATATATTCTACTTTATAAGCGAGGGATTCGGCATCTTCGTAGGTAATCCAGAGATCGCCATTATAGAGGAAAGGGGCTTTGGCCAGATCATCCCAATAACGTTTGAAACTTGGATCGGTCAAGATCTTCGCTTGAATGTCCATGTAGGTTAAACCATCGGGGTATGCCGCTTCTGCGTATTCTTGGTATAGGCCATTGTTTTGGCTCGGTACACCACGCCACGCCCGGGCATAGAAGGGCACCCCCATTAAAATTTTCTCGGGTTTAACACCAGCATTGATAAAGGCGGTTACGGCTTGGTCCGTACTCCAACCGCCCTGTTCCGGATCGTCTGGGTTATTATAAAGATTTGCGGCATGACCAGTCGTTTTACTCCAACCGCCGTAATAGTCATAACTCATCAGTTTAAAGTAGTCAACTTCCTCCTGAACAGCTAAGACGTCGATGGCTTCAAGAAACCAAAGGCTAGCCGGAACCGCCACCGTCAAAGTTAACGGTCGGTTGAGAATCTTCGCGAAAGCATCGAGGGCAATCCGCATTTCCTGTAATAGTAAAACATAGTTCTCGGCATCTTCAGGGCGGGTGACAATGGGAAGTCCACCCTCAGGGGGCCCCACCGGATATTCCCAATCGAGGTCAATTCCATCCAGGCCATACTTACTGATCCAGTTTAACGCATCCAGAATAAACTCCGTGCGGTGCTCAGCCTTCAAAGCCAGATCGGAAAACCCTTCGGCCCCATATCCCCCCACCGAAAGGTTCACTTTTAAGTGGGGATATCTTTGTTTCAAGGTTGCAATTTCCGCGAAGAGATTATCGAAGGCGGGGATAATGATGTTTTCATCAGTTACCCCAGGCCGCTCTTTTAGATCGCGGATGTAAATTTTGTTCCCATCCAAATGGCCAAAAGCCAGGTTGAGGGTGGTTAGGAGTTCACCTCTGATCTGATCTGCACCCCACCTTTGACCTCGATCCATATCCGCAGGTTCGCTTCCGATGGGCCAGGTTCTAATGTAAGCAACGATCGGGATTGGGGGGAAAGGCTTTTTCGTTAAATCCATTCTCATCCTCCTTCTCAACAATAAAAAGAATTCGGCTTGATCTTCCGGTCTCCTCTCTTTTTGCCTATTCTTTTCCATTCTATCGGAGGCTGTGCAGAGAAATTACTTTAGACCCGAAAAAACCTTTCCCGACCACGAGTTCTTTTTGAGAAATCAGTGTTTAGTCATCAAGAAGGCGTTTTTCACCGGTGATTTCCTGAAGCGGTTTAATATCCTGGGTAACTTCTAAGGTGCCCATGTACTCGCCGTTGGCGTTTCGGACGGCAAAGTACTGGATATAAACGTACCGCTCCCCCATTTTGATCCAGAATTTTTCGGCGTCTTTACGGCCACTTTTGAAATCCTCGACAATCTGTTCAACCACATGCACACTGGCTGGTGGATGGCAGTTGGCAACATTGCGTCCAATCACCGTCTTCGGCCGGGGAAAAATACGGTCCTTGGTTTGGGAGAAAAACTTCACGATCCCATCCCGGTCGACAAAGGTAATGTCCACCGGCAAGGTGTTAAAGATCTGGCTAATCTCTTCGGGCAAAAGGAGGCCAGTCTCAAAGCGGATATAACCATCAGCGGGACGTTCCCCTTCGGCCTGGGCTTTTGCTTCGACATTGAGATTGGCCGGTTTCCACGCTGCGGCCGGTTCTGTTAGAAAATAACCGATTTCTTCACTCTCTGCGGCGATTGCACCCCATTCATCCTCGGTTAATGTATCAATCGCCATGGGGAATAAGATGTTTTCTTCTTTAAAAATCATCTCCCGGACTTTTTCGATCGTTGATTTGATTTGCGCAGCAACCTGCTCCTTGGCGTCTGTATAATTGCTTAATAGATTGAGTCCTTCTTTAATGGCTGTTCTGATCTCGTCATCAACGCCCCACATTACTTTGGGTGGTGCCGTGATCCCGTACTTTTCCAGCAGCGGAAAGAGGAGGTTCTCTTTCCGGGCGTAATGCCGGTCGATCCCCCGTAGCAACTCTAGATCTTGCTTCAACAGATCTATCGTTTCCTGCTTATCTTCCTGGCGGAAAGCCGCCAAATGGGACTCGAGTTTTTCAGACAGGAACTTTTCTAATTCCCTGTTTTCCAGCTTGAAAGTATGGAGAGGATGGCCAGGGGTGTCTTCAATCTTCTCGGGGCGATGAATCTCCGTGATCGAACCCTTGAAAACAGCTGCATGCACATCGCAGAGCCTTTGCACTTCCTCCACCGGTAACCCTTCTTGGATCAAAGTCTGTTCCAGTTCGGCAATTTCTGTGGCCGATACATCCTGAAAGGTCTCTTCGAAGCGGGCTTTTACTTCATCCACGCTTTTACCACGGTGTAAATCACTGATGATCTCCTTCAGTACCGACTGACGATATTCCCGGTTATTAATCAGTTCACTCACTTCAAACCCCTCCTCTTCCCTATTATTCTTATTTATGGAAAACCCCATACTTAATTTTCCTAAAATCGATCAACCTCATCCTGATTGTGAGGAAAAAACAAAAAAGAAGGATTTTTATCTTTACCCCTTAAATTTATCATTAAAAGGTAAATTTCCTTCCGTTTACATTTAAAATTTAAATGTTATGTTAAAATAATTTCGGACAAAGCCATTAGCAAAGAAAGGAACACTATGAAAACAAGATACCGTTATTTCCTCTTCGGGGTGCTTTTTTTCTTTGTCATCTTTAACCCGTTGTTCCATGCAACAAAGGCGACCGGAACCACCGCTCCCTCCGGACCGGTTAATTATGCCTACCGGATCGTTGGCCGCCTCCCCCACGATTCCCAGGCCTTTACCCAAGGTTTAGTCTACCAGGACGGCTATTTTTATGAGAGCACCGGCTTGTACGGCCGCTCCTCCCTCCGCCAAGTCAACCCCAGCAACGGAAGGGTCTTACGCCAGGTTGAACTGGCGGAAACATATTTCGGCGAAGGAATTGCCCTTTGCGACGACCGGATATACCAGCTAACCTGGCGGGAACGCCGGGCATTTGTTTATGATCGCGCTTCTTTTACTTTACTCCAGACTTTTACATACCAGACCGAAGGCTGGGGTCTTACCTATGATGGAAAATATTTAATCATGAGCGATGGTTCCGCTACCCTTACTTTTATTGAGCCCCAAACCTTCACCCCGGTACTTAAACTTCCTGTACAAAGCAATGGAAAACCGGTCGCCCGCCTAAATGAGTTGGAATACATCAACGGGAAGATCTTTGCCAATGTCTGGCTAACCGATCGGATTGCCATCATCGATCCTGCCACCGGCGAAGTCACCGGTTGGTTAGATTTAACCGGCCTTTTGGATCCGAAAGCCCATCCCGGCCATACGGTCGACGTCCTCAACGGGATCGCCTATGATGCGCAAGAAGACCGCTTGTTCGTAACCGGAAAGCTCTGGCCGTATATCTTTGTGATCGAGATTGTTGAAGCAAAATAATAGCAAAAAAGAATGTTGAGATTAATAATTAAATATTTTCTATCCTGGTACTACTGTTTTTTTATATACAGTTTTATATGTTTTTGTTTTTTTATTTGTTACAACATTTCATAATTTAGGCAGGATAAAATATTGTAAATGATGAATATCTATTTTACATTATTTTACGTATGGAGGGATTTAGTTGAAGTTTAGGAAATCATGCCTATTGTTATTACTGGTCTCCCTTCTTTTCACTGTTGGTTGTGGGAAGAAATCATCTAGTTCAAAACCAAAGGAAGTACATGGATGGTTCGCTGAAAAAGATGGTTGGGTTCGCTTTTACACTAATAGTAAAGAAGTTTACGGTTGGGGTTTTTGGGCATGGGATGACATCGAGGAGAACCCAATGAAAATTGTAGAAACCAGTGTGAAAAAGATATCCGGCAACCCAGATTATGGCTATGGTATTGTTTTTTGCTTGCGGAAAATATCGGAAGAAACTGAATTCTATCGCCTCATAATTAATACATATGGATATTACCTCGTTTCAAAGAAAGTTAATGTTGATGAATGGACCCACGATTTAGTTGACGATGATAATGAATGGAATTATACAGATAAGCTTTATAAGGGTTATAATGTCGAAAACAAAATCAAAGTAGAGTATGATTCTACCACGAAAACTTTTAAAATCTATTTTAACGATAAGTATGTAACATCCTTTGAGGATTCAACGTTTACCGGTGGAAAGTTTGGATATTATGCCTCTGTTGGTCAAAAAGAGGAAGAAAACTTTCCCAAAACCCCGGTTAATATCCTGTTCAAACAGCATCAACCAACGAAGACCCAGACTAAGTCCAGCCAAATTTCAACCCATCGCTTCGAACCCTTATTTGACTCTGCTTCCGAAAAAGCAAGAAATGATTAAAACAAAAAGAGGAGTAAAAACTCCTCTTTTTTAACCTCCTAATCCCCTACTCTCTCCTGTTGTATAACTGAAAACCTGTTTAGAACGCTATATCGAAAGATAATACTCCCTTCCAAGAAGTATCATTCAAGTCATAAACGACGTAGCCCCCGAAACTGGATGGTTTAATCCCTAGTAGGTTTAGCTCACAATTCATACCTGCACCAACCGCGTAATATGGTTCTAACTTGTAATAAAGGTCGGTAAAGGAATACCAGGTAAGCTCCTTCAGTTGGATGCATTGTAAGATTTCTAGGGAATAGGGAAAACGGTAATGGTAAGCCAGTTCCATAGCTGATTGGACTAGCGTCTCCCCTTCCGTCGTCTCCGGTTCAAATCCCCGGTAGATTAACGGATGGGCGAATAAATCTCCGCTTTCCGTATTACTCACGACTAAACTTGGCTGCAATGTTAAATCATCGCGCACAGAAATCTTGTGGGATTGCACGACCACAAATTTGGCATCATTAAACGCTAATCCCCGACCATCAGCGGGCGTATAGAGATCCACCGCGGCTTGAAATTCATGTTTGCCCCAGTTTAGCTCGACAGTCCCGGCGTTGTGTAAATAAGCAGTCTGGTCTAGATCGGCCCAACCAATTGTGCCCGTAAACGCAGGCTGATAGTACTTTAAATCCACCCCATAGCCCCAAAGTTCCTGCTTTGGAGCCGCATCGTAATGAAGTTTCCCGATAAGGTCAAGATTCTTGGTTAGCCCAATCAATCTTAGTTTAAGCTGGTAATTGTCAAAGCCCGCTCCACGTGTTAGGCCCCGCAGGTCAAGCTTTCCCTTATGCCAAAGAAACCCGTATTGTAAAGCGTTTTCTTCGTCCCGGATTAATTCTTGCTTAAAAATAGAGTAATTCCGGCCAAAATAGAGGAGCGGCTTAATACGGGTAAAGTCATACTGCAACCGCTCGTACTTGATGTCCCGTAAAACTTGCGCCAAATTAAGCTGTTCCGCGTCGCTCTCTTCAGCCAACAGTGTATGTTCCGGTGCTTGCTTTAGCGGAATCTCCTTTTCCGATAAAACCCGTTTAATCTCCGGAATCAGTTTTTGCGCTTCATAGTAGCCAAGGGCAATAAAATCCGCCGCCAAATGGTAATCCATAAAAGAGTAATCGCCAACATTGCAGTTGATCGTTACATCAGAATAACGGTCGATGATTGCTTTGGAGTTCCGTTCCTTTAAGATATTGATGAATCGAGTCCAAGCGCGGACCGGATAATCATAGGTGTCATAGGGTAATTCATCAAAGGCGGTCGTCGAAATGACGACGTCGGCCCCAAGGACCTTAGCGGCCTGAGCGGGCGTTAATTCCAGAACGCCCGGATCCATCAGGAAAAGACCATCATAATCCACCACAGGGAAGAAAAGGGGGATGGAGTAAGACCCTTGAATCTCCCGGGAGACAGGCCCACTGGTATGGAGATACTTCACGCCATGAGTCAGGTCATAACTGAGCAGCGCCGTTTGGATCGGAAACTCCTCCAACCGCTGGTGGGGTAAGATCCGTTCGATAAAATAGTTGACCTTCCGGGTGTCAATTACCGAATAGAGAAAAGGAAAATTTAGATCAAACATGGACGGGAGAATATCGCTGGTAAGCAACTCCTCGATAGCTGCCAGCGGCATCCCGCTCCCATACAAAACAGCAACAATCGCCCCCATACTCGAACCGACCACCAGATCAACCGGAATCCCTTCCTCGTCAAGGGCTTTTAAGATTCCCACGTTGACCAAAGCGCGGGCACCCCCACCCCCGAGGGCAACCGCAACCCTTGGTTTTTCTGCCTTCTCTACATGCGGAGAGTTTTGAATGAAAAATATCTCCCCGGTCTCTTCTTCTTCAAAAATTCGGTAGGAACGAGTAATTACTTCGGCGCGGACGGGAGCAAGATAAGATGAACAGAGCAATAGGCAAATGGTTCCGATGATGTTTAGGATCAAAGGTTTACACAAACATCGATTTTTCCTCAACGCTAATTCCTTCCTCTCTCAAATACAACCGTTCTTTTACGTCTATATAAATACTATGATTATATATTGATGTCATATTCGTGTCCAAGCACCTAACCTCCTTGTTTGTTCTGGTACTTCTTCTTCAGCCCATGTCTTTTTTATTTAATTTTAAAGATAGACATAAAAAATCCCCTTTGCGTAGTTCTAAAGTTTTGTTGCCTACACAAAAGGGAGCATCTCTAAGATGGATAGTCTTCTGTTCTAAGGCGCATTTTTCCGTTCTTCTTCGGTCAACGAACCGCTTACCATACCATACATACCTTATCTATAAAACCAGGTGTACTCTAGGATAAACTGGCTTTGGGCACGGGTACACTTAAGCTTGCCCGCTCCGGTATAAGAGTTACGGTTTGGTCGAAAAGGCCGATGGTTATGGGAGTAAACGCTTTGGCGAGTACTTCCAGTTCAACCTGCTCTTTCGTAATCGTAATCTGAAGCGGTACGCCCTGGTAGGTAAGTTGGAAAGAAATTTTTTCCCAGTGTTCCGGCAAGGACGGTGTGATCTGCAATTGCCCATCTCGCAACCTTACCCCGCCAAAACCATTTACTACCGCCTGCCAAATCCCCCCTTGGGTCGCCGCATGAAGCCCCGCCTCACTATTACTTAATTTATTGTTCAGATCGATTTCCGCCGCATCGACAAAATAACGAAAGGCTTCGTCGCTCCGCCCGATCTCCGTCGCAAAGATAGCATGGATCGCCGGGCTCAAGGAAGAATGGTGCAAAGTCTTGGGCTCGTAAAAATCCCAATTAGCAACCTTTTCTTCCTTTGTGTACTGGTCGCCGAGTAAATAGAGCAACATGATGACATCTGCCTGTTTAAGCACCTGGGTACTGGTAATCTGCTCCCAGCTAAAGTCCTTGAAAAAGCCATCCGGATTATGGCGGTAAGCAGCGAGGTCAACCGCTTTTTGCTGGAGAAAGCCATCAAATTGCAGCAGAACCAGCTCATTAATCCGTCTTAAGCGCATTTTATCGGCGATTATACGCCAGTTTGCCAGTTCTTCGCCGTTGAGGCCAATTTTCGCTGCTAACTCTTCCGCTTTTCCTTTCTCCTGTAATAACGCATAAACCGCCAGTCCCTTCCGTAAAGTCCACTGGGCCATCGCATTGGTGAAATAGTTGTTATTCACATTTTCACTGTACTCATCGGGTCCGATCACATTCTTGATCTCATAACAATCATCCTCCGGATCATACTCGACCCGACTTGCCCAGAACCGGGCAGTCTGGCAGATAATCTCCGCGCCGTAGTTTTCTAGAAAGTCCCAATCGCCGGTTGCTTGGTAATAATGCCAGACCGCGTAAGGAATATCGGCACTGATGTGTTGTTCCAATTCGCCGCACCAGATCCGTACCGGTTTGCGGGTTTTCAGGTCCAAACCCCCGAATTTAGGGGTGGTTTCCTCGCCGGTATCCGCGCTTTCCCAAGCATACATGGCACCTTCATACCCATTCTCCTTCGCTTTTTTCAGCGCACCGGGTAAAGTATGGTGACGGTATAAGAGCAAGTTACGTGCTTCTTCAGGGAAGGTATAGATGAAGAAGGGCAGAATGAAAATCTCCGTATCCCAAAAGACGTGCCCACGGTAGCCTTCCCCGGTCAAACCTTTTGCCGCGATACTAACCCGGTAATCATGCCGTGGGGCCATCTGGATGAGATGAAAGTTGGCAAACCGGATTGCTTTTTGGGCAAAATTGTCCCCCTCAATCTGGATGTCCGCTTTTAACCATAAAGCCGCCCAAGCTTGAACATGGGCCGCCAGGAGAGCGTCAAACCCTTGGATGGCCGCCCCCAGGTTTTCCCCAAGCGTCAAGGCTTTCACCTTCTCGGTTTTTTCGGCGGGTGTTTTTGGTTCCGTTCCGCCCAAGTCGCGGGAAGTATAGATAGTAACTAATTTTTCAAAAGTCAGAGTTTGATCGGTTTCTCCCGCGAATTGTGCTTCATATCCAATTAACCGCCGCCGGTTGAAGAAGTTTTCATTAACCAGCTTCCCTTTTACTAAATGGGAGGCGGCTACGGCAAGAATGTGGTGTGTTTGGTACGTTTCACTGATTAGGTAAATGCCCCGGTCGCCAAAGGTACACTCCTCGACTGCCTTGAAATGCTGAGTTCCATCGTTTGTCGCCTGCCCATTCAGGACTGAGACCACCTTTATCGTTCCGCGATAGTTTTCCGGCGTAATCGCTACCCGGATTCCCATGAGATGTTGGTCTTCCATGGAAACAAAACGTTGGTAACTTAATTTCGTAACTCGTCCTAGAGGACTCTGCCAGCGTAGATCCCGGTATAAGATCCCATGTTTTAAGTCCAAACGACGTTGATAAGCAAGAACCTGGCCTTTCTCTAAATCAAAACGTTCCCCCGCCAGTTCCAGTTCGATACTAACCCAATCGGCGGCATTGGCCAATTCGGTCACTTCATTGGGCGCTGCGTCAAACAACCCCGCAATGTAGGTGGCTGGTTTCCGTAACCGGTAATTTTCTTCCAAAGCCCCTCTGGTTCCTAAGTAACCATTTCCTAATGTAAAGATGGTTTCGTAATATTGCATTCGCTCCGGAAGAAACTGATCTTCCTGGATGATCCAGGTTGAATCGTTATTTGGTTTTGCCATATGCATCGCTTCACCTCATCAATTCTTGCTGTTGGTCTCTGTTATCCTTCATTCCCGATCAAAACGGCTAAGTCGTCGCCCCCGCTGACGACCGCCTAGTCGCTCAAGCCAGCTCCTTTAATTTAAGCAGTGTATTAAGTGCAAAGCCGGGTACGTCGCCTAACCATCCTCTTGGATGAAAATTCAACGCCGAGTGGGCGACTAACCCTTAACCCCGGTAAAACTGATCCCCTCCACAAAGTAACGCTGGAAAACCACAAAAAGGACCACCAAGGGTAAAGCCGAAATCACCGAACCAGCCAGGATCGGCCCCCAGTCAAAGGCCACACCGTACATGCGGCGGAAACTCAGCAAACCAATGGTTAAGGTAAAGCGGTCCTGGGGTGAGGTTAGGACCACCAGTGGCCAGAAGAATTCGTTCCATACCCCTTGAAAGGTCAGGATTGTTAAGGCACCCAGGGCTGGTTTGGCTAAGGGCAAAAAGATCCGGAAAAGGATCTGGTAGGTACTGGCACCGTCAATCCGGGCTGCCTCTTCCAGGCTGCTGGAAAGCCCTTCAAAAAACTGTTTCATGATAAAGACCGAACTGGCACTGACCAGTCCAGAGACGATAAGCCCGGAATAGCTGTTCAAGAGTGTATTTACTCCAAAGATTCTCGAAAGACCAAAAACCCCATCCCGTAAAACCAGATAATTGGAGATGAAAGTGACTTGGGCCGGAATCATCATCGAAAACAACATTAAGAGAAAGATGGTGTTTTTGCCCCGAAACTTCAACCGGGCTAAAGCGAAACCCGCCATTGAAGCAAAAAGGAGGTTCGTTAGTACCCGGGCAATACAGATGATAAATGAATTCCGAATCCAACTGGTAAAGAGGTTTTTTCCGGTGGTACGGCTATAATTTTCACTAAATACCCGGTGATAGTTATAAAAGATGTAGGGAATAACCCCAGCCGTTAGATTGTTCCAGCTTTGGACCCGCCCGAGCCGTTCATTGGGGCGGTTTGGATCGATGGTCGCACCAACAAATTGTTGCCCCAGAGGAACAGTGATATCCAAGGGTAAACGGTCACAGACAACATCACCGGTATGATGGATCGTAAATTCATAGGTGACCCGGATTGAGTGATCTGCTAGGCTTTCCCGCTTCACCTCTTGTACAGCGGAGACCCGGAAATAGTCGGCGGCGTAATGCTCAATTAACAAGGCAGCCCCGGCGGTGCCCGGTACGCGTTTCGGAACAACCACCTGTGGAATCACCGGTTCCTTTCCCGCCGGAACTTGATATGTGACTTGAAAAGGAATGACTGCACCGGGGGCGAATTCACCAAAAAACCCCTTGCCACATCCGGCTTTACTCAAGCGAAAAGCCGCAACCCAATTGGCTGGTTTCAACTGATTTACGGTAAGTTTGGGTGGCCATTCCAACGGATTATCCTTTAAACTTGAAAGCAGGCCAAAGAAAAAGGGGCCGATCGCGAGGATCGAAACCAACAACAGGACCAGGTAGACCATCCCCACCTTATACCACCGGTGCCGTTTAAGTTTGATTTCGAGCATCTCTTCCTCGCTGAGGAGTTTGACTGTGTCGACCTTTCGCTTCGTCATCGTTTAATCCCCCTCTCCGGCGTTGACTACTATCCGCTGGATCAAGACGATAATCAAGGTTAAAAGGCCGAGAAAGACCGCCGCGGCACTAGCCATTCCGATTTTTGGCGACACGGAACTGGGAAAAGCATTAATGTAAACGTAGTAGGCTAAAGTAATCACCGCATCCAAAGGCGCCTGGTCGCCGATGATTGCCACCTGGTCAAACATCTGCAGGGTTGAAATCAGCCCCATCGTCACCACCAGAAAAGTAATATTACGTAATTGCGGACGTACCACATACCAAAAGGTTTTGATCTTCGTCGCGCCATCAACCGCGGCTGCTTCATAAAGTTCTTTGGGAATATCCTGCAGCCCGGCGAGATACAGAAGCATAAAGGTGGGTGCAGTCGTCCAAATATTCAGCAGCATGATGGAACCCAGTGGATAGGAAATCCCAAAGAGCCGATGGTTGCGGGGCCATATTTTCTTGGTGTTCAACCAGACCGTTTCCACTGGGGGTAATCCCTCCACCATTGTCACGATTCCGGTCTTTACCAGGAAAAAGGTCACCATAAAGCTTAAGACCACGGCAAGAAAAAGATAGCTGGGTTCAAAGCAGGAAACCGGCCGTTTTTTCAGCTTTTCGCCAATCACCAAGAAAGCTTGGAACATCAGGAGCAACCCGAAAAATACAGCGATGATCCGGTAACCGTTTTTAAGTGAGGTCAGAAGATAATTGACTAAACCTTTCTTTTGGAACAGCCACATAAAAATCAAGGTCACCACGGCGCTCGAAGTGATGCTTGGCATGTAATAGAGCGCCCGGAAAAAACGAATCCCTTTAATTTTTTGGTTCAAGATCACCGCCAAAAGCAGCGCCAATACGGTTTGTAGCGTTGTAACAATCACCGCAAACTGCAGTGAATTTTTGAGGGCTAAGCCGAACTGAAAATCTTGAATCAAGTTTAAATAATTTTTAAACCCTACCCATTGGGGCGGCGCAAAAAGGTCATACTCGGTAAAGCTAAAATAGAAACAGCGGAGAAAAGCGTACCCAAAGAAAACAAACAGCATGAATAGGTACGGGGAAAGTAGAACATATGGTGCCGTTTTCTCCTTGATGCTTCGGCGCAAAAGTAACACCCCTCCTCCACAGGTTAATCCACCTTTGGCCAGTACAAACCGGCCAAAGGTGGAAAATGCCTTCCAATGATTAGTAAGACTGGCTATCTTTGCATCTCTTGGTCAAGGCGGAATTGCGCTTCACGTAGTCCTTCTTCAACCGATAATTCGCCACTCATAATCGCCCGCAGGGCCTCATTGATCGGATCCATCCAGCGGCCACCGTTTTCACCGAAGCTGAAAGGCTCAACGTTGCCTTCGGACGCACCGCGGAAGACAATGTAGTTGGCCTGGGCTTCCCGGTCATTCTGTTTAAAGTAGGGATTATCCGTCAACGCAACCCGGCTTGGCAAGGCGAGGCCCCGTTCGAGGATCCACTGTTGCACCTCCGGGCTGGTTAATTGTTCCAATACTTTAAAGGCAGCCTGTTTATGTTTGGATTCTTTGTTCATGCCCCACGCCACGCAGAAGATTAAATTTCCACGTTTGCCGGTGGATGGCGCTTTGGGTAGAAAAGTCGCGCCATAGTTAAGATTCGGGGCCTGGTCTTTTAGGTGGCCAATCACCCATGCCCCCTCAATACAGGCCGCGACCTCTTCGGTGCCAAAGGCGCCGCCGCCCCAACTTTGGCCAAGGTCAGCCGGCATAATCCCGGCGCGACTTTTTGCTAAACCGGTGTACCATTCCAGAGCGGCTTTAAACCCCGGATGGAACAGGTTACTCTTCCCGTTTTGTTCGAAGGTCTTAAAACCAGCAGCATACGCCAACGCCCCCATCCGGGCAAACTCTGGTTGCAGCGCCAAGCCGTAAACACCATCAAGTTTGGAAACGGCTTCCATTTTTCGCGCAAAAGTATCCCATGTGTCGTGCTCATCCGGATAGGCCACACCAGCCAGGTCAAACAGATCTTTGTTGTAGAATAAAGCAAGCGTATTGAAGTCCTTCGGAATACCGTAAACCTTCCCTTGATGCGAGAAGGCATCCAGCAAAGAGGGGATAAAGTCTTCTTTCTTCAGAAGCTTCGATTTCGCGATATAGCTGTCTAGCGGTTCAACTTGCCCGGCTTGGATAAGCGACTGGGCCCAGAAAATATCCATATAGAAAAGGTCAGGCGCCGTATTGGCGGACAAAGCATTGACGATATACCGTTGGAAGTCATCGGCAATCGGTTCATAAAGGACAGTGATGCCTTCCTTTTCCAACGCTGGCGTAACGTAAAGCCGAAGCATCTCTTCGATAATCGGTTGGTCACTGCCACCCCAGCCGGAGATCCGCACCTGTACTCTGGCGGCAGAAACCGTTGAAAACAGGGCAACCACCAACAATAAAAACAAACAAACCCCAGCAAAGCTTTTTTTCATGATAAATCCCTCCTAGCATAATAAATTTAACTGCCGTAAGGTTAGTGCTGCCGTCCTCGTTTGCGCTCCCCCACCCCCTTTCTCCGTGGATTACTGTTTTAAAGGCGGCAAAATTTAATTTTTAAGGACGGATTCAACTTTAAAAAAGCGGTCAGCTAAAGCAACAAAGTCTTTAGTCTAGTTATCCAAAACGTTTTGGATCGATGCCAAAAAAATTTCCCCTCCTCTGCCCGTCGCTTTTTCAGCTTTTAACCGGACCCGTTGACTGCCGTATGACTAGGTTTGTGGTCAAAGTTTTAATCTCCGGTAGGTAACCGGGATCGTTAATTAGTTTAATAATGTTTTCGGCCGCAAGTCTTCCCAAGAGATATTCATCCTGTTTAATCGTTGTTAA
Organism: Hydrogenispora sp.; assembly: GCA_012837705.1. Classification (GTDB taxonomy): domain Bacteria; phylum Bacillota; class UBA4882; order UBA10575; family UBA10575; genus Capillibacterium. The sequence goes on along the minus strand of DUQQ01000112.1, from coordinate 1,449 downwards.
GGCCGGTGAAGTCAGGGCAGCAAAGGTTTGGTCATCAAAGCCAACCAATGATAAGTCCTCCGGTAAGGCATAGCCCATCGCAGTCAACTCTTCGAGGGCGCCGGCGGCCATCAGATCACTCGCTACCATAAGCGCTGTTAGTTCCGGATTCTTTTTGATCAGTTCTTTCGCTCCCGCACGTCCCGACTCTTTCGAAAAGTTCCCATTATAAACATAGGCTTTGTTGTAGGTCAAACCATGTTTAGCTAAGCCTTTTTTGTATCCAGCCAACCGCTCGCGGCAAACCCAGGCTTCCAAGTGGCCATTGATAAAACCGATTTTTCGGTGGCCAAGATCGTAGAGATGGTCAAGGGCTTGAACCATCCCTTTTTGATTATCAAAGGTGACATAGGTTGCTTTTGGTCCATTTATCGGAACATCAATCAGGACGGTCGGAAATGGGCTGTCCTCCAGCTCAGCAATGATCGGATCCGTAATCTTTAAGCCGGTAATGACCGCCCCCCCTACCCCGCGCTGATGGCAAAGCTGTTGGAAGGGTAAACCCGCCTTTAATGACTGCGTACCGAAGATTAAAAGGTCAAAGTCATGCGTCGAAGCCTCATCGATCAGTCCACTCACCAGATCTGCAATAAAACCCTGTTGAAAACTGGACCGGCCAAGGACGAAAAGGCCAATGGTATTAACGGTCTTCGTAACGAGACTGCGCGCCACCCGATTGGGTTGGTAATTCAGTTCTTTTGCCACGGCCATAATTTTGGCCCTGGTTTCTTCGTTGACATCATCAAAGCCATTTAACGCCCGGGAGACCGTGGTAATCGAGTACCCAGCCTTTTTTGCCACATCACGGATGGTAACAATCATTATGCTCTTAACCTCATTTCGTTCATGCCCCATTATCCAAAACGTTTTGGATAATGTTAATATTATTATTACAGATCATTTACTAAATTCCTTCTTTTGAATAAAAAATTTTTTACCCCCTTCTCTACTCTACTTGACTCTACTTGTCTTTCTTTCAAAATTATTGGGTATGTTCATTGGTAAAATGCTCCACCATTTATGTTCAAAGCTATTTGATCTTCTATTCCCACTGATTTTTTGAATAACCCTTCAAGCAGGCAAATAATGGGTTGATTTACATTTTATATAGACTTGTGTTATTATTGTATATATAGGACACATTATGTTACTTGGAGTCCCTAGACATGGTTACCTTTATTTTACTCTGGCTAATTGCTGTCATTATCCTTTTCTTAGATTATAAAAGCCGGGCACAACGCTGGTTTAGTGCTGCCTTATTTTTAGCAGGTTGCAATGAAATTCATTTTATAATTTGGGCAAGGGCTTCTTCACGTTTATCTAGTTATCCATTGCTCTTGAATCTAGAGCTGCTGACATATGGTTTGTCAACTTTTCTCTATCCATACACATTTTTACTGGGCGCAATTT
>DUQQ01000092.1 GCA_012837705.1 Hydrogenispora sp. | reverse complement strand
GGCAATGGCCAACCCGACCACAGAAAACATTGATATGTCATTCTCATAGTTGCCAAAGGCACAGGTTTGTTCAAGCGGAATCTTCATCATCTGCGCTAAGCGGCGTACTCCTTCTCCTTTACTAATACCAGGTGCGGAAACTTCTAATAAACCGTGCTCCGATGAGGTGTACCCTAATTTAGTATGGGTAGTAATAAACCGTTTAGCCTGCTCAAACTGGCCTGGACGCAGTTGCTGTATTAAAACCTTATCGATTTTCATCTTCCGAACACAATCATGGTCTTTCTCAAAAAACTCGATCGGGATCTCCCGTTCACCTTTTTCGCGCGCAAGCTGGTTGTAACGGTAAAAACGTTGCACCCGGATACTATTGTCCGAAAAGAAACAAGCTTCCCGCGCCAGGACACCGTAGTCCAGACCGGCATAACGGCAATAATCTAGTATTGGTATAACTTCTTCACCTTTTAACGTCTTCTCCCAAAGCGTCTCTTGGGAAACCGTGTCAATAATGTGTCCTCCGTTCGCAGCAATCAATGGGCCACGAATCCCAATCGGTTTTATGTAATGTTCCAACATTGACACAATCCGTCCGGAACAAACAGTGATATAGACCCCTTGCCGACGGGCTTGTTCAATCGCTTCAATATTTTCCTCAGAGATTTCATGCCGTTCATTTAGCAAGGTTCCATCCAGATCACAAACCACCAACTTTATTTTCTTCCGAAACTCTCGTCCTTTGCTCTCATTAACCAACATAACGCTCCTCGAAAATGAAATAATAATCCTCTTTTCCTGCTATTCACCCAACTCCACGCAATATTTATTGTGAAGGAGGATAAGGTCCTCGGGAGAAGTCGCATTCATTAATTCACCAAGCAGTTCTTCATTAGAAAGTATTTTGCATAGACGTCCCATGTTTTTTAAATGGGCTTCAAAATCAGTAGCAGCTAACGTGAAAAAAATAACAGCATACTTTTCCGGATCTTCCGGATCAAATTGAACGGGTTCATTAACTTTCATAAAAGAAACACCGGTGCCTTTCGCCCCCTTTGCTCCTTCCATGGCATGAGGAATTGCCACTCCAGGCGCAAGGACAATATAAGGACCATATTTGTTCACATTCTGAATTAGCTCTTCCCCATACGTTTCATCAACGATGCCATCCTTTATTAGTGGTCGGCAGCTAATCCGCAGTGCTTCTTGCCAGTTTTCCATGCGATCGCAAAATTGATACCGATCCATCTGCACTAGCTCTTGCAACATTTTTAACCCTCCCTCTATGATCTTCATTTTTCTCTTAAAATCTCACTTATTCACAATATATCATTTATTAGAAATGAGTCCTCCAACAAACTTATCTTAATAATGGTGACTCTTTTTGATACTTTTCATGATTGTTGAACGTTTTAACGCTTTTATGTACGTAATAGTGAACGATTTATCACATCTTAGCGGGCTCGGGTTCATTATAGCACTCTTTTTATATGAATACAAGTCTTTTTGTGTCGAAACGCTCATGTTTTGATCTTCTTTTTAATCTTTCTCTCTTAATTGCTTGACAAACGTTCAATATGAACGTATAATTAAGGTGACAATATTCAGTTTTCGTAACTCAGTTCTATATAATAAGCGAGAATAAGCAAATTATATATATTTTTTTAAGGAGACTTGCGATGAAAAACAGTTATGCTTTTATTAAAACCCGCCGTAATAAGATCTATAAACTCCTAAAGCAACACGGCTCGATCAAGGTTAAGGACCTAGCCGAGCAATTAAACACCTCCCCTTTAACAATTAGACGTGATTTAGAACATTTAGAAGAGCAAGGTCTCATCGAGCGTTTTTATGGAGGGGCAACTTTACGCGAGAATCCGATCCAAACAAATTCTTTGGGTCTGGATCTGGACGACGATGTTATCCGCTACAAACAGGCCATTGCCAAGCGCGCCGTTGAGTTTATCGTTGACGGTGATACCGTTTTTATCAATAGTAGCTCCACTGCGCTATTGATGCTCAATTATATCACCGCTAAAAACGTCACGATCATTACCAACAACGGAAGAACAATTCTCAGCGATGCTAAAAAAGACGTTTCAATAGTTTTACTTGGCGGCGAACTACAAATTTCTAAAAAATCCATGGTTGGCGAATTTGCCTTGAATAATTTATCGCGGGTAAATGCGACCAAAGCCTTTTTGGGTTGTAGTGGTCTTACCGCAGAAGAAGGTTTTACCACAGCTAATATGCACGAAGTTGCCATCAATCAATTAATGCTAAGTCGTGTCACTGGTGAACGTTTTATCCTGGCCGATCACACCAAAATCGGCAAGAAACATAGCTTTGTTTCCGGTTCCCCTGAACAGATCTCCTGTGTGATCACGGACACCGAAGCGAACAAGACAGTCTTAGACTCATTAGCGCGGCGTGGCGTCAAGATTATTCAAGTCCCACCCCTACAGCATGATGAATAAAACATTCAAGCCACGATTAGAAACCATGATTAGAAATTTGCTATTTAAAACCAATTAAAGAACCCGGCGTCATTTCAACGCCGGGTTCATTTTATGTTGATTTGCCCTCTACATTTGTTTCCTTTAATAAAGGATCGATGACAGCATTGTGCCAAAATATGGTTTGGCGCTACTCAGAACCGGTTTTCCCCTTGTCCTTTCAGAAAATTGGTAGTATAATTGCTCTAATAAATCTTCATCGGAAGCGAGGTCTTGTATACAATGAATGAACGGGTTTACAATTTCTATCCCGGCCCGGCTACTCTTCCGCTCCCGGTTCTAGAGGCAGCACGGGAAGAGTTACTTGCTTTTCAATCCTCCGGGATGTCGGTTATGGAGATCAGCCATCGTTCGAAACAGTATGAAGGGCTGCAGAACGAAACGGCCGACCGCCTGAAACGCCTTCTCAAGATCGGCGACAACTATAAAGTCCTCTTTTTACAAGGCGGGGCGAGCATGCAGTTTGACATGGTCCCCATGAACTTTCTTACCCCGGAAAAAACCGCTGACTACCTGGTAACCGGTAGTTTTGCCCAAAAGGCGGCGGCCGAAGGGAAGTACTTCGGACAGGTACATACGGCGGTTGATACTAAAGAAGAAAATTTCCGGCGTATTCCGGACCCGGCGGAGCTTAAATTCTCCCCCAACCCGGTTTATGTCCACATCACCAGCAATAATACGATCTACGGTACCCAGTGGCAAACCTTCCCCGACTGCGGAGATGTTCCCCTGGTAGCCGATATGTCCAGTGATATTCTTTCCCGTCCCTTCGACGCTAAACCCTTCGGTCTGATCTATGCCGGCGCCCAGAAGAACCTTGGTCCAGCCGGAGTAACCATCGTCATTATCCGCGAGGATCTGCTGGCCAAGGCCAATCCGAACCTGCCGGTGATGTACCGCTATGAAACCTTTGCCAAAAACAACTCGCTCTATAACACCCCGCCCACCTTCTCCATTTATATGGTCTCGCTCGTACTGAAATGGCTGGAGGACCAGGGCGGCGTTGAGGCCATTTATAAACACAACCAAGAAAAAGCCGCTTTAATCTACGACGCTATTGACCAAAGCAGCGGATTCTACCAAGGCCACGCCGAAAAGAACAGCCGGTCGCTGATGAATGTCACCTTCCGTCTCCCCAGTACCGAGTTGGAAGAGAAATTCGTCCGCGAAGCCACCGACCAAGGTCTGGTCGGCCTTAAAGGCCACCGTTCCGTCGGCGGTCTCCGCGCTTCCATCTATAACGCCATGAGCTACGAAGGCTGTAAAGCCCTGGCCGACTTCATGAAGGATTTTCTGGCCAAGAACGGATAAACAATCCCATAAAAGATTAAGAAGGTATAAAACCCGGTTCCTCAGAAGAGAAACCGGGTTTTAATTTTAATATTTCTATTTCTATCTCGATTAAGTAGATCCGTTAGCCAGTAGATTTTTACATATATTTTTTTAGTATATTAAGGAAGCATCATCGAAATACACGGTACCACTAGTATCTTCTAAGTAAAGAAAGTACACGTTTATAGTTTCAATACCCGGCCGCACCTTTTGATCCAATTCAACGGTATATTTGGTCCAGTCTTTTGTCCCTTTTATCGGAATCGTACCTTGTGATGTCACAAATTGACTAAATTGAATTTGTCCATTAACCTCAGGGCCATCACACCGTAAAGCAATTGCCACTCCGGGGCCCTCCAAATTCTCCGTCTTAATATTAACCGTTAACTTGATTTTTTCCCGACCGGAATATTTTTCTTTACCACCTGGTGTATACAGAGGAAAACGTCTCCCGTTTCTGTCTGTATCTTTATGCATTTATTCCCGTCATTCCCATCGACAGGTACCCAACTTATATCTTCAATTAGCGCGCCTTCTTTGAATACATTACCATATTCCATTTTATTATCTATTATTTCAAAATATTGCCCCCATCTTGTCCAGCCCAGGGGAAATTCGCCATCTGGGTCTCCTATTTCCATATCCCCATTCACCAATATATTCACTCCCTTATAAACATACGGCTGCGATTTCTTTTTACCACAACCGCCCAACAAGGAAACCAACATTAGAAAGACAAGGAGACCCATTAGCATTCTTTTCAACCTGTTCAACCTCTTCTCACTCCTCCATATTTAATTATTTGCTATAATTATAATACTTTCTTTGTAATATTACAAATATTCCTTTATAAAGCATAAATTGCTAATAACAGAACCCGGCTTAGAAACCGGGTCGTTTTACCAATCGTTTCTTCCATAACCATCTTTTCCATAGAACATGATATAATAGCAATGTTATGCCATAAATACAAAAGCCAATGGCCCTATCACGATCAAAACAATTGATTTGAAACGGAGGATCTTAATGAACATTCGCCACAACTATAACCATACGTTGCTAGCAAGTTATACGGGTTTTGTCACCCAAGCCATCATTAATAACTTTGCACCCCTTCTGTTTTTAACTTTTCAAAGGCTCTACCAAATTCCATTAGAAAAAATCACGTTTTTGGTCACCGCTAATTTTGGGGTTCAGCTTGTCGTGGACATGCTTTCAGCCCTGTTTGTGGACCGGATTGGCTACCGGATCTCGATTGTGGCCGCCCACATTTTCTCCGCCGTTGGACTGGTTGGCCTCGGCGTCTTTCCCCAATGGTTTTCCCAACCCTATTACGGTTTATTGGCCGCTGTCGCCTGCTATGCCATTGGCGGTGGTTTAATTGAAGTCTTAGTCAGCCCGATTGTCGAAGCTTGTCCCACGGAAAAGAAGTCGGCAAATATGAGTCTCCTCCATTCGTTCTACTGTTGGGGCTCGGTCTTTGTTGTTCTTGCTTCCACATTATTCTTCTTCTTGAGCGGCATCGAAAACTGGCGGGTCCTGGCCGTCCTTTGGGCTATTATCCCGCTTTTAAATGCCCTTTACTTTACCCAAGTGCCCATTAATCGTCTGGTCGATCAGGAAAACAGCTTGTCCCTTGGTAATTTGTTTAGCTTGCGAATGTTCTGGCTCTTTCTCTTACTGATGGTCTGCGCGGGCGCGTCGGAACAGGCGATGAGCCAGTGGGCCTCTGCCTTCGCCGAAAGCGGGTTAGGTGTCTCGAAAGCCGTGGGGGACCTGGCTGGTCCTTGCTTCTTTGCGGTGTTAATGGGCTTATCCCGTGTCTTCTACGCGAAAAAGAGTGAAAATATTACCCTGACCAACTTCATGATCGGCAGCGGTCTACTTTGCCTGGTCAGCTACCTGCTGGCCGCCTATTCACCCTTCCCCCTCCTCAGTCTACTCGGATGTGCCCTGTGCGGTCTGGCGGTTGGCATCTTTTGGCCTGGGACGTTAAGCCTCGCCGCCCAAAACTGTCCACGGGGCGGCAGCGCCATGTTTGCCTTGCTTGCTCTGGCAGGTGATGTGGGTTGCGTCGCGGGACCAACACTGGTTGGTCTGGTAGCCGGTGCCGCTGGTGACAACCTTAAAACTGGACTGTTTGCAGCCATTCTCTTTCCCCTCCTCTTGCTCAGCGGCCTTGTCCGCGCAAAGCGAACAGCTATTCGTTAAGCCTTTCCCTTGCACGGTATCCCCGGCGTAGAGGGAGGAAGAAAGGATTTTCCGTGTTGGTACGGAATTTCCGGGTTAGATATGGGCATTCAAAAGGAGAGAGTAAAGATTGATTACCCTGAAAGGGCAGTACAATTCAGCAAACATTATGATCGACGAGATCGATGATACTACCCGTCAGCAGATTCAGAGAATGTTGGATCACCCTGCCTTCGCCAATACCTATATTGCGATTATGCCCGACTGTCACGCGGGGAAAGGTGCCGTCATCGGTTTTACGATGAAGATGAACGACTATATCATCCCCAACATCGTCGGTGTCGATATCGGGTGCGGGGTTTTGGCCGCCCGTTTTGGGGTCGATGATCTTGATCTACCCGCTTTCGACAGGTTTATCAAGAAAAATATTCCCGCCGGGTTTTCCATCCACCGCGAAGCCAAAGTTAAAGACGATCCGAGCCTTCGCCACTGGACAGAGGTGATCGGTATGGATTACGCCAAAGCGCTCCGGAGTATTGGCACACTGGGCGGAGGAAACCATTTCATTGAAGCCGGAAAAGATACAAAGGGAAACACCTGGGTGACGATCCATTCGGGAAGTCGCAATTTCGGTCTCCGTATTGCCAACTATTTTCAACGCAAAGCCCGGCAAAACATGGCGCGAAAAACCACCGGCAACCAGGAGAAAGACCTGGAATTCCTCGTGGTCGAGAGCCCGGACGGCCAGGATTATCTCCGCGCCGCCCGGTTCGCCCAAAACTATGCTTCGTTAAATCGCCAAGTTATGCTCAAGGAGATCACCCGCTTTTTTGGTCGTGCACCCGTCGAAACCATCGAATCGGTTCACAATTTCATCGGTGACGACAACATTATCCGTAAAGGAGCAACACCCGCCCGGAAAGGTGAGAGGGTCATTATCCCCTTCAATATGCGCGACGGTCTCGCCCTCTGTACCGGTAAAGGTTCAGCCCAGTACAATTTTTCTGCCCCCCACGGTGCAGGGCGGATCCTATCCCGGACCAAGGCCAAGCAGGTGCTTTCCGCAAGCGACTTTGCGCAGGGCATGAAAAAAGCCGGGGTCTACACCACCACCGCCAACCGGGATACCCTCGACGAAGCACCTGGGGCGTATAAAGATAAAGAGCTGATCATCCAGAACATCAGAGAAACGGTGGAGATTAATGACTTCGTAAAACCGATATACAATTTCAAGGCTGGTAAAGAATGATTTTTGGAAAAACCCCTTGACAAAAGCTTAATTTCGAGGTATCCTAATGATTGTCACCAAGACGTGGGGGTGTAGCTCAGTTGGGAGAGCGCTTGAATGGCATTCAAGAGGCCAGGGGTTCGACTCCCCTCATCTCCACCAAATTTTAAAACAAAGCCCTGCAGAAGCAGGGTTTTTTTGTATAGTTCGCCTTAAAATAATGACACATTATGGTTAAGGTTTTTAGTTAATTAGAGGAATTAATGGTTAATTGTTGAATATTTCCTAATTAGTTGTAACAATAAATAAAACATATTTGGTCTGGTTATCCAGATTAATTCCCTTATCAAAAGTAAGCAACACGGATGAGGGGTTTAAAGTAAAGAGGACCCTCAGTCTAAAAGTGAACAAGCCAAGGAGGAAGATTACAGTGCAACAAAAACGTCTCCTTTCAATGATCCTTACCCTACTCTGCTTCGTTTTTGCCTTATCGCTTCCGACTTATGCCCAAAAGACATTTTCCGTCGCCATCCTCCCTTTTGAAGCTGCTGGCAATCTGCAGTTAAGTTGGGGTCAGCGCGAGGAACTCCTTGATGGTATTACCCAAATGATCACCGATCGTTTAGCCAACTACCCTGATTTGGTTTTGATTGAAAGAAACCGCGTCAAGGATATAATCACCGAACAACGTTTTCAACATTCCGGAGCGGTCGATCTTAGTTCGGCCGTGCAAATAGGAAGGTTATTGGGCGTTGATATCTTGCTGTTAGGGAGCCTGAATGAGTTTTCGCTCACAGGCAGAAGCGGAGTGGGGTTTGGACCGTTACAATTAAGTGGAACCACAGCGCGAACTGTTTTGTCCGCGCGCCTGGTTGGGGTGGAAAAAGGACAAATTTTAGGCTCAATCGAGGCCGAAGGGAAAGAAACCGGCTTTGATATTACTATTGATCGTTTAAAAGGCCTTACTTTTGGGAGTAAACAATTTGAAGAATCGATTATCGGCAAAGCTTTATCAGCAGCAATCGAGGACTTCACCACCCAATTTGAAAAGTCGTTAAACAAGGCCAAAGCGCGGCTGGTAACGGGCGGGGATTTAAAAGGAGAAGTTATTGCGATCACCGGCAATTACATAATTGTCAACTTGGGTTCGCAAGACGGAATCACCCCAACAACAAAGTTTTCTGTCTTTCGTCTAGAAAAAATTGCCGGGTTACAAGAACCGGTCCGGCTCCCGAATGGCACTTTGCAGGTGGTAAGTGTCGATGAAAAGGCCGCTGTTACGCAGGTTCTAACGAGTGTGAGTGGTTTAACGGTCCAAGTTGGCGATGTGGTAGAAGTAGAACGGTAACCCTTTCCACCAACTTTCGGCTGCGCAAAGCAGACCAAGTATGATAATATAGAGCTAAACATTGCAAATTCTAACCGAAACGGAGAAGTGATTTTTTTGTGGACTTTCCTTGCCGAGCACACCTTCTTCCATAATAGTATCTTAGATTATTTACTTTCGCTAATCATCTTTGTGGTTGGCTCCTGGGTCCTGCGATTGATCAAGAAATTCTTACTGTCGAGATTGGGCCGCTGGGCAGCGCGGAGAAAAAAAGAGTTGATTTCTTTCCTAGTTAACTGCGGAGAACAGAACCTTTTGCCCCTGATCTACTTGGGCGTTTTCTACCTGAGCGTTAATCGCCTAACCCTTTCGCCGCTCTGGAATAGAATCATTAATAGTCTTTGCCTCTCTTTATTGGTGTTTTTCGGGGTCCGTTTTCTGCTCTCTTTGCTCAATCGCGGCCTGGATTACTATTTCCTCAAGCACGAAACCGATGCAACTAAACGATACGCTTTCCAGATCGTCACCAAATTTTTCACCGTATTGGTGTGGCTATTAGCTTTTATCGTTTTCCTTGACAACTTAGGAGTCGAGATCTCCGCTCTAGTCGCTGGGCTTGGGATCGGTGGTATTGCGGTCGCCCTTGCTGCCCAAGTCCTCCTCGGTGATTTATTCAGTTACTTTACCATCTATTTTGACCGCCCTTTCGAAGTTGGTGACTTTATCATCATTGATAGCTTCTCTGGAACCGTCGAGAATATCGGGTTAAAAACCACCCGTCTGCGCAGCCTAACCGGGGAAGAAGTGGTGTTTTCGAATACGGACTTAACAAGCTCCCGCCTGCGTAATTACAAAACAATGAAACGACGGCGTATCTCCTTTACCATAGGCGTGAGCTATCAAACCGATGCCGCGCTTGTCAAAGAGATTCCCCAAATTCTCGCCGATATTGTCAATAGCCTTCCCGATACCGAACTTAACCGTTCCCACTTTAGTGGTTTCGGCGAGTACAGTCTCCGCTTCGACGTGGTCTATTATGTCCTCACCCGCGACTATATTAGGTATATGGACATCCAACAGGAGATTAATCTGAAGATCATTGAGGAATTCAGCAAGCGCGGGATTGAATTTTCGTATCCCACCCAAACGCTTTACCTGCGAAACGGCTGATCAGAAAAGTCCGGCGGGCCCTGCCCGACCGGACTTTTTTTGGGTTTCGGTGTGTTGCGTTGATTTTGCCCTAGGAAGGTTCGAGCGGGCGCAGAATGCCCTCAAACATTAAACCGAAAAAGCGTCACATCCCCGTCTTTCATCACGTAATCTTTCCCTTCCAACCGCACCAGCCCTTTTTCCTTCGCGGCGGCATAGGAACCGCAAGCCATTAACTGCTCGTAGGCAATAATCTCAGCCCGGATAAAACCGCGTTCAATATCACTATGGATCTTACCGGCTGCTTGCGGGGCCCTTGTCCCTTTTTTGATGGTCCAAGCCCGCACTTCTTGGGGGCCAGCAGTGAGAAAACTAATTAAACCGAGGAGATCGTAACCGGCCTTAATCAACCGGTCCAATCCCGATTCTTTGAGTCCTAAATCGGCCAGAAAAACCTTTTTATCTTCCTCGTCCAACTGGGCAATCTCTTCTTCCAACGCCGCACAGATCAGAAGAACTTCTGAACCTTCCTGGGCGGCAAATTCGCGGAGGGCGGCAACCGAGGGATTTTCGTCCGCTGCCGTGGTTAGTTCCTGTTCCGAGATATTAGCGGCATAAATCACTGGTTTATCCGTCAGTAAAAAGAGGTCGCGAACTATTTCTTGCTCCTCCTTACTGAAAGACAGCGCACGGACGGGCAGCCCGTCTTCTAACCCCTTCTGGATTTTCAGATATAATTCTAATTCGGCCAGGAGCTTCTTATCCCCGGATTTCGCCATATTCCGAGTCTTTTCGATCCTTTTACCCAGTGTCTCCAGATCAGCCAAGATTAACTCCAAATTAATTATCTCCACATCACGGCGGGGATCAAGGGAACCTTCCACATGAACAATATTATCTTCGGTAAAGCAACGGACGACATGGAGAATGGCATCCACCTCCCGGATATGGGCGAGAAACTTATTGCCTAACCCTTCCCCTTGACTAGCCCCCTTAACTAACCCGGCAATATCCACAAACTCAACCGTCGCCGGGGTCACCTTCTGCGGCTGGTGCATCGCCGCAAGGCCCATCAACCGTTCATCGGGAACCGCAACCACCCCTATATTCGGTTCAATCGTGCAAAAAGGGTAGTTGGCACATTCGGCCCCCGCTTTCGTAATCGCATTAAACAACGTACTTTTTCCGACATTTGGTAATCCAACAATTCCGATCTTCATTCCGGTCTTCCCTTCTTGTATTATCCTGGTAATTAAAGAAAAAAGACAGCTTAAACATTTTTTTATGATAACAAAAACAGACTTATTTAGCAACTAACCATCACGACGCGAAAATTTTTTATAATTTTTTTGCCAAATCCTATTGCATTTGGATATTTTCTGTGGTAATATAATGGTACATTCTTCAGTGTTGAGTCTTCAACATGAAAGAATGGAGAGCGCCTCAGGCGTAAGGGCCCTACGTACTGGAGCAGCTCGCCTCCCTCTTGACCACGCCGGCAGTCAGAGAGAGTGAAACCAATTATTATCCCAAATCGTTAAGATACACTTTAGTTTTTGCCACCGTTTCGGGTGGCTCTTTTCTTTTCCCCTCCTAACAACCAAAACCATTAAACCACAGGGCATACGCCCTCATATTTTACCCCTAATGGCCTATAATAAAATAAACCTCATTGACTCAGGAGCGAAATGATGAAGTCTTTTCGGATTGATCTCCACGTCCACACCCGGGAATCTAGTATTTGTGGACGTACCGAAGGGCGTTTAGTCGCCCAATTATACAAAAAAGCCGGTTATGACGGAATCGTCATCACCGACCATTATAACCGGAGTTATTTCCGCAAATTCCCCAAGTCCGTACCATGGTCCGCCCGGATTGACCACTTTTTGCGGGGCTACCGCGCCGCTCGGAAAGAAGGGGAAGAAATCGGGTTAACCGTTCTCTTAGGAATTGAACTTAAGTTTGTCGACTCGCCCCGGGAGTTTTTAGTGTACGGTATCGACGAAACTTTTCTCAAACAAAACCCCGAACTATACCAGATGGGTCTCGCCGAATTCCGGAAATTTAGTACGCAGTTTCCCTCCGGTAAGGAAATCCTGATCTACCAAGCCCATCCTTTTCGACCGGGGATCTCACCTGCCCCCTTGGATCTAATCGACGGCATTGAAGTCTATAATGGTAATCCGCGACAAAATTCCAACAATCAGATGGCACTCGCTTTTGCCCAGCAGAATAAGCTGCGCATGATCTCCGGTTCTGATTTCCATCGTCTCCCCGACTTGGCCCGCGGTGGGCTGATCCTCCCCGAAGCTGTTGCTGACACCCGTGCGTTGGTCCGGGTCCTAAAGCAAAACGAAGGAATCACCCTGATCACGGACGATCATGTCCCCTTCTCCATTTTACGGCTGGTCACCTGCGCCGGCAACCTGGTGAAAAAGTTGGTTCATCAAAGAAATGAAGATTTCTGATCCGCCGCCAACATGCAACTGAAGACTGCTTCACAGGTTTTCTTGTCACCAATATAACAACAGCCTTTAAACTTGCCGGCGCGCGCGCGTAAGCGCACCAATTCTACCTCGATCCGGAGTTGATCTCCGGCAAGGGCGGGTGTGCGGAAACGGACATGTTCAATATTGGAGAAGTAAGCGAGCTGTCCTTTATTCTCTTCGGAGTTGAGAATTAAAAAGGCAGCCGTCTGCGCCATGGCTTCCACCTGAAGAACACCCTGCATTGGATAGAGTCCACCGTAATACTCCTGCGAAAAAACTTCATTGACGGTAATATTTTTAATCGCGACCACTCTTTTCCCCGGCTCAATCTCGATCACACGGTCAATGAGCAAAAATGGAAAACGATGTGGTAAAACTTTTTTGATTTCTGTCGTATCCAGCAAATCATTCTCCCCCTTTGCTAATCTTTTCCCAACTAGACCTCTCGTTCAATTATATTGGTACTAGTTCTTGATACCTGGTCCTAATTCCTCTATTTTCTCCGAAATTTTTATCCCATCTTTACATCCGCAGTCGTTTCTCCGCAAGCTTTTTTAATAACGCCTTGGATGACACGGCTTTTGGAGAAAATTGCTCTGCCTTCTCGCCCCCATGCTTTTCACTTTTCCCGACTCTTATTTTTTATGCTCCTTTGTTGCGAGAACAAAAGTACGAGTAAATTTTGGTGTTTTTTTTCGAAAGTACGTTAAATTTATCGAACTAGTATAAAGTATGTTCTGTAAAGACCGATATTATGTTGTAAGATGTTGATTATTATCTATATTTCCCCTGTTATTATTAGCCCAGTTCAGGAGGGCTTTAACCTTTTTAAAAAACCAGGAGGTAGCCGGCAATGATCTTTAACAAATTAAATCTCCGGTCAAAATTTATCCTTATTTTCCTGTTGATCGGCCTTATTCCGGTCACAATCTTAGCGGCAATTGCGTTTGTCGCCTCCAACAATGTACTCCATGCAGAAATTGAGACCAAATTCAACATCTTTACTGCCGAAAAAGAAAATCTCCTGGAGACCTGGTTTGAAAATCAGCAAAAAACCATCAGCATTGTAGCTTCAGTTCAAGATATATATGAAAACCTAAATCTGTACTATATTTTCCGTGGCACTGGCGAATGGCTATACCAGAATGAAACCGTTGTCCTCACCCTACTTGAACGGATCAAGAACAAAAGCAACTTTCGCGATCTGTTTATCACCAATCTAGACGGTGTAATCATCAGTACCACCAATGAAGCCCTCCTAGATCAGAACGTCGCCCACCGCGACTACATTCAACGGAGTTTAAGTGGACAGGTGACGACTTCCGAAATCTACTATTCGGATTTGGTCGAGAGCAATGTCATCGTGATCAGCGCACCAATTTACAGAGACTACACGAACCGGGATATTATCGGGGTAATCTGCGGTTTTTACGATAGTAACCAGATTACCGAGATGACCCTGGACGGGTTGGACAACATCGGAAAAAGCGCGGATAGTTTTCTGATTAATGGCAACGGCCTCATTTTAACGTTGCCCAAAGATGCGCGCGGGATGGAAGTCCTGAATACCCGGATTGATAACGTGGCAATTAACAACCTGACGGCGGCTCTGCGCCGGGGGGATCTTGGTTATGACGAGACCTTAGTCTTCCAAAATCACTTAGGAAAGAAAGTCCTCGGAAGCCTAAAAATTTTTCACCTGGGAGCTTTTCCGGTCGGAATTGTCACCGCCATCGATTATGACGAGGTCTTTGCCGCCGTCAACAACTTCCGAAGGATCTTACGGGCATTTCTCTCTTTGATTAACGTCGCCGTTTTGGTCCTCGGGTTTTTCCTCGCTAATTCGTTAGCAAAACCAATTCTACTTATCAACGAGGGCATAAGACATATTAGCCAAGGCGATCTGACCATCCAGATCGATGTAAACCGCCACGATGAACTAGGGATTTTAGCCACCGAGCAGAACAATATGGTGCAGCAAACCGCCCAATTAATTACACAGATCGCCGAGTCCTCTGGACGGATCAATCGGTCTTCGCAACAAATCGCCGCCGGGACTCAGGAACTATCCCATCGCACTCAGGAACAGGCTTCTACTTTAGAAGAGATCTCCTCCACCATTGAAGCGATGAACTCCTCCATTCAAGAGGTGGCTGCCAACTCGGAGCGGGCCGATGAACTTTCGCAAAGCTCTTTAGAGGCAGTGAATAATGGAAAACAAAAGATCCAAGATACCATCAATGCGATGGCCGACATCACCAACAGTAGCAAACAGATTGCCGAGATCATCAAAGTCGTCAATGATATCGCCTTCCAAACCAACCTGTTGGCGCTAAACGCCGCGGTCGAAGCCGCCCGCGCTGGAGAGCAAGGCCGGGGGTTTGCGGTTGTCGCCGCCGAAGTCAGAAATTTGGCCGGCCGGACCGCCGAATCGGCCAAAGAAATTGAGCAACTCATTAACGAAAGCGTCAACCGGGTTGAGATCGGAAATGAATTAGTCAATAGCTCTTCAGAAATGCTCGAACAGATCGTGATCAATAGCAAGCGGACTTCCGACGTTATCATGGAAGTCGCCGCCGCAATGCGGGAACAGTCCAGTTCTTCCCATCAAATTCAGGCTT
Source organism: Hydrogenispora sp. (assembly GCA_012837705.1). Lineage (GTDB taxonomy): Bacteria > Bacillota > UBA4882 > UBA10575 > UBA10575 > Capillibacterium. The sequence goes on along the minus strand of DUQQ01000092.1, from coordinate 20,094 downwards.
CGATTGAACAATTGAACCAGGTGACCCAAGAAAATGCGGCGATGGTCGAAGAGTTAACCTCCTCCTGTGAAGCACTTTATGCCGAAGCGGAAACCCTAAACAAGCAAGTTGACTTCTTTAAACTCGAAAAGGAGCAGTCCGAAGCAGATTCGCAAACAGATTCCCGTAAATCCAGCAAACGGTTATCATCGTTTAACACAGCACAAAAACAGCAGTATTTCAAGGAAGATAATATTGACCAATTTTAAGCGGAGGTGTGCACCATGGCCAAAACAGATAACACCATGGATATCTTAAATCTACAACTCACCGGCTCCGAAGCGGAGGAACAGCTTATTATCTTTTCCGTTGGTAATGAGGAGTATGGTCTGAACGTGCTCCGGGTTCAAGAAATCATCCGGCATGTTGCGCCAACCAAAATCCCCCATGTTCCAGATTTTGTGGAAGGTGTGATCAATTTCCGTGGTGATGTGATCCCCACCATTTGCCTGAGGAAAAGGTTTGGCCTCCCCGCCCGTCCTGACAACGAATTTAGCGTGATTATCGTTATTGAGATGAACGGGAAGATCATCGGGCTTACTGTTGATCAGGTTTCTGATATTCTTAATATCCCCGGTGATCGGATCCAAGTCACCCCGGAGCTCTCTGCCCGCCCCGAAACACAATACCTCAAGGCGATGGGGAAACTGGGTGACCGTCTGATCATGATTCTTGATCTCGACAAAATCATGTCTATTAGTAGTCAAGAGCAGTTGGAGCAGATCATTGCCGAAACAAACCCGCCTGTTACTGAATAATACTGTAAACAATAGCTGAACGGCCGATTGGTTACCCAGTCTGGCCGTTCTAAATTCCGGAAGAAAGGGTTATTTTAAGGGGTTGAGTAAAGATGACAGACCGCAAAGATAGTAATTTAATTGATAGTGATCTTTTGGCTACATTTATCGCAGAAACCAGCGAACAAATTGAACGATTGGTCCTGATCTTACTGCAAATTGAGGATAATACCGCTCGTCAGTCGGAGTTTATTGACGAGATGTTTCGTCTTGCCCATAATATAAAAGGGTCCTCCGGCTTAATTGGACTAACAGAAGTAACAGAGGTTATGCACGAAATCGAGAACCTTTTCTCCGCCGTTCGAAACGGACAGTATGCTTTAGACAATGAAGCGGTTGATCTGTTGATCTCCTTCACCGACGATTTCAGCGACTATATGTCCAAAAACATAATGGCCACCTCTTTTGCTGGCGAAAAATGGTTGGAAAAGATTAGGGCAATCGCCAACAAAGAATCCCCTAAGCACGAAACAAACCAGCTACCGGTACCTACTCTGATCCTTAGTGAAGAAGATAAAAGCAAGGTCAATTCGTGGCAAGAAGAGGGCAAGAGCGTTTATGAGATCAACGTTCATTTTTCACCGGAAGCGAAGATGCGCAGTGTCTCCGCGGTCATCTTTCTCCGTTTTGTGCGCACCCTCGGTAATGTTCTTACCACAGCGCCAACTGAAGATTTAATTCCGGAAGAGAACTATGCCTCCTTTCGGGTGGTCCTGTTCACCGAAGAAGATTTAACCCCGGAAGTGGAAGAATCAATCCTTAATTACCCCCTCAATAACGGGGTTGAAGAGATTAACATTCGCAAATGGCAATATTATCGAAAGGACGACCAGAAGGGAATCGACCTGAGCGCTGGCGACAGCTTAGCCACCAGCCAGACAATCCGCGTAAAAGCAGAACGCATTGATACGGTCATCAATCAGTTGGGGAAACTGCTGACCATAAAAACCAGCCTCTCCCACCTTTATCAAAACGGGTATCAAGGGAAACCAACCTGGGAACAGTTTTCCAAAATCGTCCAGGAGCTTGACCAAACCGTTTCCACCCTCCAAATTGGCGCCATGGATTTACGGATGGTCCCTGTGCGGCAGCTTTTTTCCCGTTTTCCCAAAATTGTTCGGGACATCACAAAACAACTGGGGAAAAAGGTTGAACTGCATTTTGTGGGGGAAGATACGGAGATCGATAAACATATCGCCGAAGAGCTAATCGATGCCTTAACCCATCTCCTCCGCAACGCGGCCGACCACGGGCTCGAAGATATGGAGACCAGGAAAAAGCTTGGTAAAGATCCGACCGGCCATATCACCCTCGGTGCCCGTCAAGAAGGCAGCCATATCGTCATCAGTGTCACCGATGATGGACGGGGACTTAACTTGGAAAAGATTAAAGAAAAAGCCCTCGCCTCCGGCTTAATCGACGAAGATAATAATCTAAGCGACGAAGAAGTCATCCGGCTCATCTTTGCGCCCGGGTTTTCCACTACTGCGCAAGTGAGTGAGATTTCCGGACGGGGCGTTGGGATGGACGTGGTCAAGACCAACCTGAAGAAACTGCAAGGCGATATCGATGTGCAGACTGAACCGGGCCGCGGGACGACCTTTTTACTCCGCGTGCCTTTAACCTTGGCTATCATCCAATCGTTTATGGTTAAAGTCGGTGGCCAAATCTTTGGCATTCCTGTGACCGACGTGGTACAAAGTATTGTCATCAAAGAAAAGGAGATTCATACGGTCGGCGACCAATTGATCTATTACCGCTATCCCGAGACGATTCCTTTGGTTGATTTAGGGAAACATTTCCGCTTCCCCTTTGCGCAGGATAAAAACCGCATTCCCGTCGTCATCATAAACAGCGGGCGTGGTCATGTCGGTTTCATCGTTGAAGACCTGATTGGACTAGAAGATATTATGATTAAGCCAATCAACAAAGCCATGGGTGAACTCCACCAAATTGCCGGCGCTGCCCTTCTTGGTAGCGGGCAGATTGGACTCATCCTTAATCACCAGTTAATTGCCCAGCAAATACTGAACATCGAATAAACATCTTTACACGGGGGGAACACGATGCTGATCAAACCTGTTTTACCACCTACGGACCAAGAAATTGAAGAAATTTGCCGTATTATCAATGAAACATTAGGCTTTAATTACACTTCTCAAAAGAAGTATTTAATTGAGAGCCGTCTAAACAAACGCCTTCTCCAACTGGAGATCGACAATTACCAATCCTATCTTGACCTCCTAAAACAGGATAGGAATGAACGACATAACCTCTTCGAACTCCTGACCACGAACGTAACTTCTTTCTTCCGTGAACCGGTCCAGTTCGAATATTTAGCCGATACTCTGCTGCCTCGTTTTGCCACCGAAAAAAAAGGCCCGAAAAAGCTTCGGTGCTGGTCGGCCGGGAGTTCTTCCGGGGAAGAAGCTTATAGTATTGCCATCACCTGCCGCGAAACTCTCGGTAATAACTGGGATGTAAAAGTTTTAGCCACGGACATCAGTGTCGAGCAATTAAAGATCGGTAGTGTTGGCAGTTTCCCTCGGGAAAAGTTGGCTTCCGTGCCCCCCCAGTGGCGGGCAAAGTACTTCCGTCCCGATCAAGCCAATCCCGACCACTTCCAAGTCATTCCCGAACTCCGAAACGATGTGCTCTTTCGCGTAGCCAATTTATTGGACAATGATTCTCTTCCGTCCCGGATCCGGTTGGATATCATTTTCTGTCGGAATGTCTTTATTTATCTTTCAAAAGAGGCCCGTACGCAAATCCTCGACTACTTTTATCACCGTTTACACACCGAAGGGTATCTTTTTCTCGGCCATTCTGAATCCATCGATACAACTTCCGACCACCGCTGGCTTTCGCTGGGAAAATCAATTTACCAAAAAAGGGAGGTATTCTCATGAAGCTAAAAACACCTCGCCGAGTTCTTGTGGTTGATGATTCGGCCTTTATCCGTCAGTATCTTAAGGAAATTCTAAACCAAACGGAGGATCTGGAAGTCGTTGCGACGGCAGCAGATCCTTTAAAAGCCATCCAGATCCTGAAAAAAACGGAAGTGGATGTTATTACCCTGGATGTGGAGATGCCCAACATGGACGGGCTGGATTTCCTCCGGTATCTGATGAAGTTCCGTCCCTTACCGGTGGTTATGATCAGCTCCTGGACGCAAGAAAACAGTGACATTGCGGTCCAAGCTCTTACTTTGGGGGCGGTTGACGTTGTCGCCAAACCCACCTTAGGTTTGCTTAGCGGAATGGAGAAGATCAAAACCGAAATCATCACCAAAATCCGCATGGCAGCTCAAGCCAGCGTGGCCCGTACCCCTTTGGCGGCGGAACCGCCGGACTCCCCCACCCTCCTGCCAAAAAGCGAGGGGCTAAAGATTACAACCGATAAAATCATCGCCATCGGCGCATCAACGGGAGGAACGGTCGCTTTAACTGAGATCTGTAAGCAATTACACCCGGATGTCCCCGGCTTGCTGATTATCCAACATCTACCCGCTATGTTTACGCCGTCGTTTGCCAGTTCCCTCAACCAAGTTGCCCGGATCCGCGTAAAAGAAGCTGAAGACGGCGAACAAATCACCTCCGGCTTAGCCCTGATCGTTCCGGGAGACCGCTCCCTCACCATTCAAAAAAGCGGAGCCAAATACGTAACCAAGGTGGGGCCCAAACTAAAAGACTCGATTTACAACCCCTCCATCGACCACACGCTCTTCTCCGTCGCGGAAGTGGCCCAAGTTAACGCCATGGGGATCATTCTTACCGGAATGGGTGACGATGGAGCGGCCGGACTAAAAGCGATGCGGGATAAAGGAGCTTACACCATCTGCCAAGACGAAAAGACTTCGGTTATTTACGGCATGCCCCAGAAAGCCTGGGAGTACAAAGCAGCTGTTAAACAAGTACCTTTGCCTAACATTGCCGATGAAATCCACCGCTGGGCCGGGATTAAAAAATAAATACAAAAATGAGCAATGAAAAAAGCGGCTTTTCCACGGCCGCTTTTTTTATTTACTTAAGTTATATACTTAAGTTATTTATTTAAGTTAAAAATGACCGGCTGCTTGTTAGCTACCAGCTTTGACCTCGCGCTTTGCCTCCATGGAAGCATCTTCTTCTCCTTGGTCCAAGGATTTCGGCAGAATGAGATTAAGGATTATCCCCACCAAAGCCGCTAAAGCGATCCCTTCTAAGTTAAAGTTTAGCTCGTCATTCAGAGGAAAGAAGAGCTTGCCACCGCCGATCCCGATTACGAGAATAACGGAAGAGATAATAAGGTTTCTTTTGTCACTGTAGTCAATCCCGCTCTCCACCAAGGTCCGAATTCCACTACTGGCAATGATTCCAAAGAGCATCATACTAATCCCCCCCATCACCGGGACGGGAATGGTCTGAATCAAAGCACCGAACTTGGTTACAAAGGAGAGGAGAATAGCAATAACGGCGGCACCACCGATTACCCAAACACTATAAACACGAGTAATGGCCATAACGCCGATGTTTTCGCCGTAGGTGGTGTTAGGAGGACCGCCAAAAAAGGCTGCTAAGGTGGTAGCAAGACCATCGCCAGCCAACGTCCGGTGAAGTCCTGGATTTTTGTAAAAGTCTTTGCCAACCACTTTACTAATGACCAAGGTATCACCCAAATGCTCGGCAATGGTTGCCAAGGAAACTAAGGAAAAGGTCGCAATTGGCACAAACCCAAACTGCGGCTTAACCAGCCTCGGAAAGCCAAACCACGGCTCCGCTACCACTGCCGAAAAGTCGATTAAAGCGTATTCCGGAAAGATCCACCCGGTAATCAGGGCGAACAAGTAGCCGCCAATGATGCCGATCAAGACCGGAATCACCGTAAAAAAGCCCTTTAACACCACCGAGGCAAAGATGGCGATGGCCAAGGTTACCGTCGCGACCAGGACATAGTAAAGATTGTAAGTGTCCCCTGACCCATTCATCGCCATGTCCATGGCGGTAGGTGCCAAGTTTAAACCGATTGTGACGATAATTGACCCGATTACAACTGGTGGTAAAAGCTTGTCCAACCATTGCAGACCAAAAAACTTGATGATTAAAGCAAAACCCACATAGATTAGACCCACAAAAAAGGCGCCACCCATGGCGTAAGGAAAACCATAAACCGTCGAAACCGAGATTAATGGCGCAATGAAAGCAAAGGATGACCCGAGATAAGCAGGGACTTTCCCTTGTGTAATCAGGATGTAAAGCAAGGTTCCGATTCCGGAAGTAAAAAGCGCGGTTGAAGTCAACATTACGGTATGTTCCGGAGTGTTAATCGTAACCAGGAACGGAACCAAAACCGTCGCGCCAAACATCGCAAAAACATGTTGTAGACTGAGCGGAATCCATTTACTGAGCTTTGGCTTTTCTGTTACACCGATTAATCGTTCCAAACTAATCCCTCCATTTTTTCAGAATCTATCTTCTTCAGCTCCCGCCGGATTACCCCAGACCTTTTTCTTAGTATTACACAAAAAACCCCTGATTCAAGGCCAATCAGGGGTAAGTTTAACCTTTCCGCCTTATTGACCTCACAGGATCAATTTAAAGTCGGTTATTGCTCTATTCTTTCTTCAATTCTTCAATTACAACCCGGTCTTCACCATCGGTTTCTTTTAATTTGACTTGGATCAACTCCCGTTGCGAGGTTGGGACGTTTTTCCCGATATAGTCGGCACGGATCGGTAATTCCCGGTGTCCACGGTCAATCAACACCGCCAGTTGGATCATGCTGGGCCGACCCAAATCCATCAAAGCATCCAGGGCCGCGCGGACCGTCCGGCCGGTATAAAGCACATCATCAACCAGTACAACCTTTTGTCCGTTAATATCGAAGGGAACATCACTCCGGTGCACTACCGGCTGGGGTGAGATTAAGGTCAAATCATCCCGGTAAAACGTAATGTCTAGCGTACCAACGGGAATCGCGGTTTGTTCGTGTTCATTGATCAGCTTTGCCAGCCGTTGGGCCAGCGGAACCCCCCGCGTCCGGATGCCGATAATAACCAGATCCTTGACGCCCTTATTCCGCTCGGTAATCTCATGGGAGAGTCGGTATAAAGCCCGGCGGATATTCTCGCCGTCCATGACCTGTGCTTTTACTTTTCCCACCCCGGTCACCTCCAAATGAAAAAACCTTCCGCCGCAAGGCAGGAAGGTTTAGTTCTTATCTTTAAACAACTAAAGCATAAGAATAATCCCTTACCGGCCTCACGGGACCAGTTTAAAGGTAATCCTTTCTAAGTTAGAATAGCAGAAGAAATAACCCATGTCAACACATTTTTTCGTTACATGCATCTCCAGCACCGCCTAACCCCCTATTTACTCCGATGCAACCTGCACCGGAATGGCCAGCAAGGGATGGGCATCGTAGTAAAAGGTTTTCCCGGCTACCTCTTGATTGAAAACCTGCCGCGCTTTCGCCAGCGCTTCCTGGCCTATTTCTTCCACATAGGGGGCTAAATCAACCCGCTGCAAAAATTCAAGCACGGTTTCCACGGCCAAATTCTGAAATTGTTCCCGTGCGGCCGTACCAATTTCCCGCGGAAGACTAACCGCACCATCCTCATAGGGAATGAATAAACTTTCCGGAACCTGAAAGGCCCGTTTAATTGCGACCGGTAACTCCCGCTTTAATTTCTCCACGAACAGATTAAATTCGGCAAAAGCCTCTGCTTTGATTTGGTCACGGATCAACCGGGCCGGCCGGTCCCGGTCCAATTGGATCTGGAATCCACCCACGCTCAAATAAGTATAAACCAGAACCGTGGCCAGAAAGAGGGAACAAAATACCCCAAGGCAGAGCCCGGACCAAAAACTGCTCTTTTTTGTTTCGGTTTTGGCGCTTTGTCTCTTTTTCACCCCTTGTCCTCCTTTAGGAATATTAGACATATTATTCCTAATCCGGACAAAGTTTATGTGCCATTAAAAAAAGGCAGTGGTGCGTGCACAACTGCCTTTCATATAGTCTTCTAATCTTCAGCTTTTTAAGCTTCGGCTATGCTGAACCCTTTCTGCAAAGCCGCGCTGTTTAAGGGGATTAAATGGTGGCGCCGGGCTGGTAAGACCTGTTGGAGGGCGGTTTCGATACTGGACACCGCGACCGCTTTGGTGAGCCCCAAAAAAGCCCCCAAAACTACCATATTACCGATTTTATCGTTCCCCAGCTCCCGGGCTAACTCATTGGCCGGCACGGCACAGATCTTGACACCAGGAAGCTCCGGAGTCTCGGTGACCAACGACGAGTTGTAAACAATTACTCCCCCGGGTTTCACGGCTGCTTTAAACCGGGCCAGCGAAGGACCATTCATTGCAATTAAGCCATCGGGTTCGGCGACGATCGGTGAGCCGACCGGCTGGTCGGAGATGACCACTGAACAATTGGCTGTACCGCCGCGCATCTCTGGCCCGTAGGACGGAAACCAGGTCACCTCTTTCCCTTCCAGCATCCCTCCGTATGCCAGCAATTGCCCGATCAACATTACCCCTTGTCCGCCGAATCCGGCACAGACGATCTCATTCGTCATCACCAGTCACCTCCTCAGGGGCGCGGTAGACGCCTAATGGATAATAAGGGACAAGTGTTTCTTTGATATGATTAAGCGACTGCGTTGGTGTCATTCCCCAGTTCGTCGGGCAGGAGGACAAGACTTCCACCAGAGAGAAGCCTTTCCCCGCGACCTGCGTGGCAAAGGCCTTGCGGATTGCCCGTCCCGCCTTAATAATATGCTGCGGATCGTGGACGCTAACCCGTTCTAAATAGGCCGGTCCATCCAAAGTTGCTAAAAGCTCACAGACGCGGATCGGGTAACCAACGGTCGCCGTATCCCGCCCGTAAGGAGAGGTTGTTGTCTTCTGTCCCGGAAGGGTCGTCGGTGCCATCTGACCTCCGGTCATCCCATAAACGGTGTTATTGACGAAAATCACCGTGATATTCTCACCCCGGGTCGCCGCATGGATGATCTCAGCCATCCCGATCGAGGCCAGGTCCCCATCGCCCTGATAGGAAAAGACGATGGCTTCGGGATGGACCCGCTTAACTCCGGTCGCCACCGCTGGGGCCCGACCGTGGGCGGCTTCTTGAAAATCAACATCAAAATATTCATAGGCCAAAACTGCGCAACCCACCGGAGCGATCCCGATGGTCCGTTCCTGAATCTCTAAATCATCAATGGCTTCAGCCACCAAACGGTGGATAATCCCGTGGGTACAGCCGGGACAGTAATGGGTGCGCTTTTTAGCTAGTGCGCAGGGGTACGCAAAGATCTTCTTCATCCTTCTCCTCCTTCCGACAGCAATGACCGGATCCGGTCATAAACTTCTTTGACCGTCGGCACCGTTCCGTTCAATTTACCGAAAAACGTCACCTTCGAACGGTCGTTAACACTGAGGATGACATCCTCCACCATCTGACCGGTGCTCATTTCAACAACTAAAAACCGCTTTCCCGCCGCCGCGAGCTCCGCCAATACTTGCTGTGGAAAAGGCCATAAAGTAATGGGACGCAACAGGCCAACTTTCATCTTTTCCTGGCGCAAACGGGAGATCGCCGAACGCACCACCCGGGAACTGGTTCCGTAAGCAACCACTACTAGATCCGCGTCCTCCACGCCATCGGCCTCATAGCGTACTTCATCCGCCGCCATCCGGGCATATTTCTCCTGGAGCTCAATGTTGATCCGCTCCAAGTCTTCGCCAACGATCCCCAGGCTATTAATGACATTGGGTGTGCTTCGTCCGTGTTTTCCCGTGGTTGCCCACGGTTTATCCGGCGCTACTTCCCGTAACGGGGGCAGAACAACCGGCTCCATCATCTGGCCCATGATGGCGTCGGACAAGATCATGACCGGATTCCGGTATGCTTCCGCCTTATCAAAGGCTAACCCAATCAAATCCACCATCTCCTGGGCGTTACCAGGGGCATAAACTAATAAGCGGTAATCACCGTGGCCGCCTCCTTTGGTCGCTTGGAAATAGTCGGATTGGGATGGAGTCAGACCACCCAAACCCGGACCCCCACGGGCAACGTTCACAATCACACAAGGAACTTGCGCCCCAGCCATATAAGAGACGCCCTCCTGCTTCAGACTGATCCCCGGACTCGAGGAGGAAGTTAAAACCCGCCCGCCGGCACCGCCGGCGCCGTAGACCATATTAATAGCGCTGACTTCACTCTCTGCCTGCAGAAAAACACCGCCCACTTCCGGCATCCGCCGGGCCATGTATTCTGGGATTTCATTCTGAGGAGTGATTGGGTAGCCAAAAAAGAACCGACAGCCGGCCCGAATCGCCCCTTCGGCCAACGCTTCATTCCCTTTCATCATCACTCGTTCCAAAAAGACCCTACCTCCTATTCTTTACCGTTTAATGTTAAGCCCTTATTTGTAGACTTCAATCACCACATCCGGGCAGATTCGTGCACAAAAAGTACAGCCGATACAATCGGTGCCAATTGTTTCGACAAAATGATACCCTTGACTATTGATGCGCTCCGACATCCCCAGGATCTTCTTGGGGCAAACCGAAACACATAATTCACAACCTTTGCAACGTTCTTCATCAATTGTAATCCGCGCCAAAACTCCATCTCCTCTCCAACTTGTTATTGTCAGTTCCCAAAGCCGACTGACCATTTATACAAGCCTTTTGCGTTGTCCCTCATTTACACGCAAAAGTTTTAATCAACTTCCCAAGGCGGGAGCATATACAAATTAAGCGGAAATATCCGCTCCGCCCCGGCCTGTTCAAGCTCGGTAAGGAAGGCTTGATCCGTATAGGTACGGAACACCACCGGTACTTCCAACCGTGTAGCCGCCGCCTGCACCAGCGCGGCGCCTTCCGTCCGCACCTTCTGGTCGGTCAATTTCCCCAAATTACTGTTGTCGATCAGACCGGCAATCTCGAGGCGGGAAGCGGCCTCCACTTCCCGGGCCAGGTCGACAATGCGTTCCGGATCCTCATAACCCGGCCGGTACGGGTTGACCACCAACCATAGCCGGTACGGGTTGGTCTGAAAATAGGGTTGAAAGCGACCTAAGACCCGGGCGCCGACCGGATCCCCACCAACGTCAAAGATCACTTGGTGATCCGGGCTTTGCAAAAAACTGAAAATCCGGGGAGAAAGGGCAGGTAGATCCGCCATCTCCAAGCCCGGTTGGGTAGAGACCAAATCGATCCCCGCTTCCTTTAACCACTGGGATAAAGCACGGGAACGGAAGTAGGGATTGACGATATCCAAATCGACCAGCCCGACCTTTTCTCCGTGCCGGTTAAGATGTAGGGCATAATTAACCGCTATTTCCGTTTTCCCGCTCCCGAAGGGACCGGTAAAGATGGTGATGCGTTTAGCTTCCACGCTGCTTCCCCCTCGGCGTCTCCGCAAAAAAGTCAAGAATAAAGGGGCGTAAATAACCTACTAGATATAAAGAGCCACTTACCACCAACAACTCGTCCTGCTCCACCTCGGCCAGGGCGGTTTGGAGCGCCGCTAGTGGATCGTCGATTGCAATGGTGTTTACGCCCAAATCCTGAAAACAACGGACCAGCCGCACGCTGGGGGCGGTTTTTGCATCTGGTACCGTTGTGGCATAAACTTGGTGCAAATTCTCCCCCACAATCGAAGTGAGGAGTGTTCCCATCATCTCCACCGGCCGGTTATTTAGAATTCCCAAAACCAGACGGATCCGATGGTTAGGAAAGAGTTTCACCAGTCCATGGGCAAGATTCATGACTCCGTCCGGATTATGAGCCCCATCAAGCATTAAAGGAGGCGGCCCTGGTAAAAACTCCATCCGGCCGGGCCATGTTACCCTGTTATAACCTGCCACCAAGTGGTCTTGACTCCAGGGAAAACCCTGCGTTTTCACCAGTTGAAGCAGGCCAAAGGCCAATGCTGCATTGGCGGCTTGGTGGGTGCCCAAAAGGTTAACCCGTACCGCAAATGGCGGTTCGTCCTGCCACTGGAGTTTCAGATGGGTCCCGGATAAATCCATCCGGGTGAGCTCATAACCAATCTCCTTCCCCACCCGAAAATAGGGTGCCGCCACCGACCGGGCTGTTTCTTCCAAAACAGTGCTAGCTTCCGTTGCTTGTCGCCCAAACACCACCGGAATTCCGGGTTTGATGATCCCGGCTTTCTCGCGGGCAATTGAAACCAGATCGGCCCCGAGAAACTCCTGGTGATCGAGGGCAATATGGGTGATCCCAGCGACCAAAGGGGTCAAAACATTGGTCGCGTCCAAACGACCGCCCATCCCTACTTCAATCAAAGCCAGATCAACTTGTTCTTCGGCAAAATATTTTAAGGCCAAAAGGGTCCCAAACTCAAACTCGGTCGGATGTCCGACGAGTGGATCCAAAGCGGCTTCCTCGACAACTGGCCGGACCGTACCGACCAGTGCCGCCAACCTTTCTGGTGGGATCGGGTGCCCGTTAATCGCCAGACGCTCACAATAGGAACTCAGGTGTGGCGAGGTAAAAGCCCCCACCCGATAACCGGCCGCCTTCAACACCGCACCCACCAGCGCGGTTGTTGAGCCTTTACCATTAGTTCCAGCAATATGAATAACCGGGTATTGGCGTTGGGGCGCTCCTAAGATGTCCAGGAGTGCCCGCATCCGGTCCAGCCCCAACTTGATCCCAAACCGATTACGACTATGAATATACGCCAATGCTTGCTCGTAGTTCAAGACTAGCACCTCTCGGATTACTATTATAACATTTTAAGACCGGACCAGGACCCGGTAAATCTTGTGCCGCTTTTGTTCCACCGCTTCTTTACCAAAAACTAACATAGAAAGATTGCCAAAGGGTAACGGGAGGGTTAAAATTGAAGAAAATATAAAAAAAAGGAGTTTAAGCTATGAATGTCGTTCTATTTCAACCCGAAATTCCACAAAACACCGGTAACATCGCCCGTTTATGCGCCGCGGCGGGCTGCCGCCTCCATCTAATTGAACCGTTCGGCTTTATTTGGGATGACCGCCACTTACGACGGGCGGGCCTCGATTACTGGGCGCTGGCCGATATTCAAAGGTACCTGGATTTTGAAGCGTTCGTCCAAGCAAACCCGGAAGGCAACCACTATTACCTGACCACCAAAGCTCCGCGGCTCTATACGGAAGTCCCCTTTCAACCCAACGACTATATCATCTTCGGTCCGGAAACCCGCGGCCTTCCGCCGGAGATTCTCGCGATAAATCCCCATCATAACCTGCGCATTCCCATGCGGGCCGCCGCCCGTTCCCTCAACCTGTCCAACTCCGTGGCGATCGTACTCTATGAAGCCCTCCGGCAGCAAGGATTTGCCAGTCTGGGCGTGGAGAACTAAGCTTCAAGCTTCCTGCGCCCGCGCCGGTTTTTCTACGGCCAAATCAAACTCGCGAACGGGTTCCACTTGTGCCCCTTTGATCGCTAATACCCGGGGGACAATAGTAAAACGAAGGGTTTTATCGGTTAAAATTTCGCCATCTACCTGATAGTAAAAGGGCTCATTGCTTTCCAACGTAATACTACGCCCTTTCATCATCCGCACCTTATTTAAATTTTGGTGCCAGCCGGGGAGCAACAAGGGAAGATAGGCTAAAATCTCCGGCCTACTCATATACTGTACAGCACAGACATCAAATAACCCATCGTTGATCCGGGCTTCGGGATTTATTTTATAACCCCCACCGTAGGTGGGTGAGTTGGTAACCGCCACCAGTAAGCTGTTGAATTCCATCACCAAACCATCCACGGTTAACTTGATCCGTTGGGACCGGTAGGAAAAAAGGGTTTTGAAAACACTGCACAAATAGGCCGTTTTTCCCCGGACCCGACGGAAACCTTGGTTAGCATGGAAGGCTACTTCGCCATCGAAACCAACACCCACCGAAGATACAAAATAGCTCTGGTTGACACGACAAAGATCAATCTGCTGGGTTTCACCGGCCATAATCTGGCGAACTGCTGCCACCGGGTCGGTCGGCATCCCTAAAGCCCTAGCAAAATCATTACCCGTACCGCAACCAATTACCCCCAGCGGAATCCGCTCGTCACCCATGCCATTGACAACTTGATTGATCGTACCGTCACCGCCCGCAATAATAATCAGATCAAAGCCGTCGCGTACCGTTTGACGGGCGAGCTCCGTAGCATGCTGAGGTCCTTTCGTCTCTTCCAGGTGAAGCTCGGCATTATACTCTAATAACGCCTTTAAGATCTGGGGTTTCGCCTTTAAAGCACGTCCGCGACCGGCAACCGGATTCATAATGACTTTAACTTTCATTGTATCACCCCGTAACCTTCTTCGTCTGTTGGCCATGTAATGCTTCGTTGCTAATATTACTATCATAATATTCTTTATCCGAAAAAACAAGCAAAAACAAGAAACCGGGTTGCCGAAAACCATGATACGGTCAACCCGGTTATCCAAAACCATTTATTCCATGGCCAAACGAAGACGGTTAGCTAACCCGTTTTACTGCAACGGCCTTCCCTTCGTAGGCCTCCATGTAGAGAGCCTCAATCTCGTGGACCAAAGGCATCCGGGGATTTGCCCCTGTGCACTGGTCATTGAAGGCGATATCCGCCATCGCCGCGACTTCACGCTTAAATTCGGTTTTATCGATCCCGGCCTCTTTCAAGGATAATGGGATATTCAATTCGCGCGCCAAGTCTTGGATGGCCTGAATTAAGCTCGCAACGCCTTCTTCGGTAGTCGCGGCCGGGAGCCCTAAGAAACGGGCGATTTCGGCATAGCGTTCTGGAGCCTTATAGGATTCATACTGGGGAAAAGCCGCAAACTTACTGGGTTTTTCCGCATTGTATTTAATCACATACGGCAGCAAAATCGCATTCGCCCGGCCATGGGGCACATGGAACTTCCCGCCCAGGATGTGGGCCATACTATGGTTTAGGCCCAAAAAGGCGTTGGTAAAGGCCATCCCCGCCAGACAAGAGGCATTATGCATCTTCTCCCGCGCTTCTTTGTTATTACCATCCTGATAGGCGAGGGGTAGATATTTGAACACAAGCTTAATGGCCTTTTCTGCCAGAGCATCAGTGTAGTCGGAAGCCATTACGGAAACATAGGCTTCAATCGCGTGAGTCAGCACATCCATCCCCGTATCAGCCGTCACCGATTTCGGAACCGTCCGAACCAGCTCCGGATCGAGAATAGCGATATCAGGTGTTAATTCGTAATCCGCCAAGGGGTATTTGATATCCTTGGTTTTGTCGGTAATAACGGCAAAGGCCGTCACTTCCGACCCCGTCCCCGAAGTGGTCGGAATCGCCACAAAGGTTGCTTTTTTGCCTAGATGCGGGAAACGGAACGCCCGCTTACGGATATCGGCAAACTTGAGACGCAGATCCCCAAAGTTCGCATCCGGATTTTCGTAGAAAAGCCACATCCCTTTGGCGGCGTCCATCGCCGAACCACCACCCAGAGCAATGATTACGTCCGGCTGAAATTCGTTCATGACCTGGCAGCCCTTTTTCACCGTCTCCACCGATGGATCGGGCTCCACCTCGGAGAAGATCTCATAATCCATCCCCGTCTTTTTAAGGTGGTAGAGCACTTTATCAACATACTTCAGTTTAACCATGAACGGATCGGTGATAATGATCGCCCGTTTCCCCTTTAGTTTGGCTAGATACTGGAGAGAACCGTACTCAAAGTATACTTTCGGAGGTACTTTAAACCATTTCATCCGGGGCCGCCGTAACGCCACCCGTTTGATATTAATTAAGTTGCCCACACTCACGTTATCGGTGGTTGCGTTTTTCCCCATTGAACCACAGCCCAGCGTTAAGGAAGGTGTAAGTGAGTTGTAAAGATCGCCAATCCCCCCGTGGCTCGATGGCGAATTCACCAGTAAACGTCCCGTCCGGACCTGCCGGGCAAACTCATTGATCACTGCTTGGTCAGTGGAATGGATCACCGCCGAGTGCCCCAGACCACCAAACTCGGTCATCTCGATACAACGTTTAATCCCTTCCTGGGCATTGTTCACCACATACAAAGCCAAAATGGGACTTAGCTTTTCGCGAGATAGGGGGTATTCGGGGCCAACTCCTTCTAATTCCGCCACGAGGATTTTGGTCTCGGCTGGGACCTTAAACCCGGCCAGTTCGGCAATTTTCACCGCCGGCTGTCCAACCACCGCCGGACTCATTCCCCCTCTTTTTTCGTCAATCGCGACTTTGGATAAAGCTTCAATCTCCGCCGGTTTCAAGAAATAGCAACCGTTGGCGGCCATTAACGCCTTAACCTCCGCCGCTACCTCCTGGTCGATAATTACCGCCTGCTCCGAAGCACAGATCATACCGTTATCAAAGGTCTTACTTAGAATTAAATCCGTAACGGCCTGCCGTAAATCGGCGGTTTTCTCAATGTAACACGGAACGTTCCCCGGGCCAACGCCCAAGGCCGGTTTTCCACTGGAATAGGCGGCTTTGACCATCCCCGCACCACCGGTAGCCAGAATCAAACTGACATCATCGTGCTTCATCAGACAATTTGTGCCCTCAACAGAAGGGTTGGAAATCCACCCGATGCAGCCCTCCGGTGCGCC
This sequence comes from Hydrogenispora sp., assembly GCA_012837705.1. Classification (GTDB taxonomy): domain Bacteria; phylum Bacillota; class UBA4882; order UBA10575; family UBA10575; genus Capillibacterium. The sequence goes on along the minus strand of DUQQ01000092.1, from coordinate 3,672 downwards.
AGCGGCCACCGCCGCATCCAACATCACTCGGGCCGCCGCAACGCTCGCTTTCAGGGCCTGCGGATGGAAACTAAAGATAATCGGGTTACCGCTCTTTAAGGCAATCAAGCATTTAAACATCGTCGTTGAGGTCGGATTGGTCACCGGGGTGAGGGCGGCAATCACCCCGATCGGTTCGGCAATCTTCATGTAACCCTCTTCGTGGTTCTCCTCAACCACACCAATGGTCTTGGCATCTTTAATGCTATTGTAGATGTACTCGGTAGCAAAGAGGTTTTTCGTGATCTTATCTTCATATACCCCTTTTCCCGTTTCGGTCCAGGCTAATTTCGCAAGTTCGACGTGGTTATCCACACCGGCTAGGGTCATGGCTTTGACGATCGCATCAAGCTGTTCTTGAGCAAATCCGCGCATTTTCTCCCCGGCTTCCACCGCTTTCGCCACTAGAGCGTTGACTTCCTCGGTAACCGTAGATGGAGAAGCATCCGCGGGCTTCAAGATCTCTTTATTCTGTTTTTGTTCTGCGCTCATTTTTCCTTTTTCCTTCTCGATTACCTTTAATTCTACCTTTTTCACCTTTAAACCCCCCCTATTCTTCAATTTTCCTAAATATTTTGTTCTAATTTTAACTAAGATCGTTATTTTGGTAACAATCTATGTTAAAAAAATAACGATTCCTTGGCTCTTATTATACCGCTTTTACCCAAAAAGTAAATTACAGAATTGAAAACAGTTCATAAATATAAAAAAACCGCTCAGCATGAAAGCTAAACGGCTTTTTCAAAGCTATCTGTATATGGCGGAAAGAAGGCTAGACCTGTTGAACCTCTTTCACTTCTGGAATCTCCTCTTTTAAATATCTTTCAATTCCGTTTTTCAAAGTCATCATCGACATGGGACAACCGGCACAACGACCTTGCAACCGCACCTGGACCACACCGTCCTCCGTCACCGCAACCAGTTCCACATCGCCGCCGTCTGCTTGTAAGGAAGGACGGACTTTATCCAGCACTTCCTGTACCCGTTCTTTATTCATTTATTCTCCTCCTCTCGCTACCCGCCTACCAGCGCGGGTGACTACCGAGATCATAATCTTGTTCTTATTATAACCCGAAAAGCGGCCCTTGTCATGAAAACCTTATTTAAAAAGTCGTAATCTTAAGATATCCGGCCGGACGAACGGAAACTCCTTAATCGCCATCATCGCCTTGAACATAGCTTTTTCCGACGCCTCATGGGTCAAGAGGACAATCGGTACGTAATTTTCATCACCATGGGTCTCTAACTGCACGACCGAAGAGATGGAGATGCCGTATTTTCCGAAAACACCAGCAATTTGCGCCAGGATTCCCGGTTGGTCTAGAGTGAACAAGCGTAGGTAAAAACGGTTTGTAATCTCTTCAAGGGAGAAAAGATTGACCGTCTTCTCCGGGTTGATCGTCGGGATGGAAGCCACTTTCTCCGCCTGCAGGATCGAGGCTAGATCCACCAAATCGCTGACGATGGCGCTGGCGGTCGGTGTTTGACCCGCACCCGGGCCGTAAAACATCGTGTCGCCCACATAATCCCCGGTGATAAAGACCGCATTCAACTCATTATTGACCGCCGCCAACAGGTGATCACCCGGGACCAAAGTGGGATGAACCCGTAAATCCAGTTTTTCTTCGTTAAAACGGTAGATCGCCAGTAGTTTTACGACATAGCCAAAGTTCTTGGCGAAATCGATGTCCAACGTCGTCAACTCGGTAATCCCTTCCACCGGAATGGCGTTAAAATCAACGAAACCGCCCGCAGCTAATGAGGCGAGAATCGTCAGTTTGTGCGCGGCATCACCCCCGCCCACATCCAGGGTGGGATCGGCTTCGGCAAAGCCCTGGATCTGTGCCTCCCGGAGGGCAGCGTCAAAATCTAGTCCTTCCCGGTGCATGCGGGTCAAAATATAGTTGGAGGTTCCGTTAATAATCCCATACATATTCATAATCTTGTTGGCAACCAAGCCTTCCCTCAAACTTTTGATAATCGGAATTCCCCCACCGACACTGGCTTCAAATCGCAGCTCAACCCCATGATCTTCCGCTTCCTGAAAGAGGGTTCTTCCTTTCATGGCGAGCAGGGCTTTATTGGCGGTCACCACATGTTTCCCGGTGGCCAGCGCCCGCCGGACCATAGTAAAAGCCGGTTCGATTCCACCAACCGTCTCCACAACAACATCGATCTCCGGATCGGTCACGAGCGCTTCAAAATCGGTGGTGGTCTGCACACCCGCCAGGTCCACCCCCCGCTCCTGTTCCCAATCGAGATCAACAGCGGTCTTCAACACAAAGCGTTTACCCGTGCGTTCACTAAGTAAATGGCCTTGGTTCAGAATTATTTTGGCAACGCCGGTGCCAACCACACCCATACCCACAATGCCGACGTTAATTGCTTTCTCCATTTCCGCTCACCTCTACCCATTTATTTCGTACAAAAAACCCTCCATCCCAATAAAGGACGGAGGGTTCCGCGGTTCCACCTTTTTTCACCGGCATCCGACAACGGCACACCGGTGCACTTCTTTGGCGATAACGGTTCCACCGGGCTGCTCATCACAGCCGCTCCGGGGTGGTCTTCCCCACGGTTCCTCTCAGGTGGCTTCCAGCTACAACCCCCTGTCTCTGGCAAAGGTGATCCGGGGTACTCTTCCCATCCTCACGTTAGACCGGATAATACTGAAAACAGTATACCATTGACCACGGGGAAAGTCAATCTTGATCAGGGTTGGAGTCTGATGTCATCAGTTTACTTTCCCGCAAGATTCCCCACTACATTTACCTTCATTGTATTGGTTGTCCCACTGACCCCAATCGGCACGCCACCAGTGATCACAATCAAATCGCCGTTATGGACATAACCCGACTCTAAAGCTTTCTTCTCGCCAATTTCAAACAGGGCGTCGGCCGTAAATACCTCATCGATCAGGAAAGGAGTAACACCCCAAGATAAAGCAAGTTGACGCCAGACCTTTTTCACCGGTGTAATCGCGATGATATTACAGGCAGGCCGAAAGCGCGAAATCATCTTCGCCGTATGACCCGACTGCGTGAAGGCTACGATGGCAGCAGCATTTAGATCCATCGCCGTCGTACAAGTGGCATGGCTGATCGCATCAGTTATACTACCCATTGTGTCGTACTTGGACTGTGAAATCGCCGCCCAATAATCAATCGCCTTCTCGGCCTTCTCGGCGATCTTGCTCATCACGATTAAACTTTCGAGCGGATACTGCCCCATCGCCGTTTCGCCCGAAAGCATAATGGCGCTTGTTCGATCAAAGATTGCATTTGCTGTATCGCTGGCTTCCGCCCGGGTTGGGCGGGGATTTCTAATCATCGAGTCTAACATTTGCGTCGCTGTAATCACCGGTTTACCGTAGCGGTAGCATTTTTCGATCAAGGCTTTTTGTACAATCGGTACTTCTTCAACGGGAATTTCAACGCCAAGGTCACCACGGGCAACCATAATCCCATCCGCGACTTTTAAGATCTGATCAAAATTCTCGATCCCCTGCCGGTTTTCGATTTTCGCGATGATCTTAAGATCAGCCCCACCGTGTTCCTCGAGGACCTTTCGGATATTAATAACATCAGCAGGTGTGCGCACAAAGGAAGCGGCAATAAAATCGAAATCATTTTC
>DUQQ01000093.1 GCA_012837705.1 Hydrogenispora sp. | reverse complement strand
TTGGGCCCGTTTTTACAATAGGATCTTGTACGTGGAAATCTAATTCTTGCAAAAAACCCATGGTGACATTTTCACGGAATAAAACTAAGGCTTTTTACTGACATTTTCATAGACTATTGACAGAGTATTTCTTAAACTCCCTCCCGAGACTACTTACCTGTATCAGGTATACAAGATATTTACCTAATGTTCAAGTCCAAAGGATTTTTTTTTACCATCGGTTGTGTTAAAGTGTAATTAATTAGGTATTATGGGGAGAATTCGATTTTTTTCGAATCGAACAGTGAAGAAACTTAGTATATGGCAATTACTCTAGCAGCGGAATTATCTTCCGAATTCTCCTTATTTTCTTTGGTCTGCAGACAGGTTGTCGCGACAAATAATATAGTATAAGGAGGATTATACCATGGACAACATTAGCCGTGCCAAACTTGAGGCCCTGAACAACCCAAAAGTTATGGAGTACGTAGAGGAAGCGATTAAACTGTGCCGTCCGGCTAAAGTCACGGTGATCACCGATTCCGAAGAAGACAACAACTATATTCGGGAATTGGCCCTCAAAAACAAAGAGGAAACACCGTTAAATTTAGAAGGACATACCGTTCATTTCGACAGCCCGCTGGACCAAGCCCGGGACAAAGCAAACACAAAGTATTTATTGTCTAAAGAAGTCGATTGGGGTTTGAACATCAATTATATCCTTAAAGACGAAGGTTTGCCAGAGATCCGTTCGTTCCTCGATGGGATCATGGAAGGCAAGGAGATGCTGATCAGTTTCTTCTGCCTGGGGCCGACCAACTCTCCTTTCTCCCTGCCGGCAATGCAGATCACCGATTCCGCTTATGTCACCCATAGCGAAAAGATCCTGTACCGCAGTGGTTATGAAGAGTTTAAACGTCTGGAAGGTTCCGATGATTTCTTCTACTTCTTACACTCCGCCGGCCGCTTGGTCAACAACGTCACTGCTGATATTGATAAGCGCCGCATCTACATTGACCTGGAAGAAAACCGGGTTTACACGGTTAATAACCAATATGCCGGTAACAGCGTCGGCCTGAAGAAACTGGCTTTCCGCCTTGCGATCCAGAAAGCGCAACGCGAAGGTTGGCTGGCTGAGCATATGTTCCTCATGGGTGTCAAGGGGAAACCGGGCCGCACCACCTATTTCACCGGTGCCTTCCCCAGTGCTTGCGGTAAAACCAGTACCGCGATGCTTCCTGGACAGTCGATTGTCGGTGACGACATCGCCTATCTACGCAAAATCGACGGTCAAATCCGCGCCGTTAACGTGGAAAAAGGTATTTTCGGCATTATCCAGGATGTTAACCCCGCTGATGACCCGTTAATCTATGAAGCGCTGACGACCCCACGGGAAGTTATCTTCTCCAACGTACTGGTCAATGAAGGCACCCCCTATTGGTTAGGAATGGGGCAAGAACCCCCGGCCAAAGGCATCAACTTTAGTGGGGAATGGTACAAAGGGAAAAAAGACGAAAAAGGTAATGAGATCCCCTTTGCATCGAAGAATGCCCGTTACACCATTGCCATCAGTGAGCTGGATAACGCCGACCCCAATTTGAATGAACCGCAGGGTGTCCCGGTCAAAGCTATTGTCTATGGTGGCCGCGATTCCTATACCACGGTTCCGGTTGCTGAATCCCTCACTTGGGAGCACGGGGTCTTCCTGGGCGCTACGGTCGAATCCGAGACCACTGCTGCCACCATTGGTAAGGAAGGGGTACGTACCCATGATCCGATGGCCAATAAGGACTTTATCTCTGTACCCCTTGCCACCTACTTGGAAAACCACATCAAATTTGCATCCGGGCTGAAAGAGGTTCCGACCATTTTCGCCACCAACTACTTCTTAAAGAACCACGAAGGTAAATACCTCAATGGTAAACTTGATAAACTGATCTGGATCCTCTGGGCCGAAGGCCGGGTCAACGGCGACTACGAAGCACTTGAGACGCCAATCGGCCGGATTCCCAAATATGCGGATCTGAAAGCCCTGTTTAAAGAGCACTTGGATTACGATTATACGGAAAAAGAGTATAACGAGCAGTTCTCGATCCGGATTGCCAAGTACTTGGAGAAAATGGACCGGATGACCAAGGCTTTCAGCCATATTAAATTACCTGAGGCGTTTGCCGCCGAAATGGAAGCACAGATTAAACGGCTGGAGGAGGCTAAAGCCACCTACGGTGACATCGCCACTCCGGATAAATTCCAGAAATAAAAAAACCACTGCCAACCTCATAATAACAAACGAGCCTGTAGTCTTACAGGCTCGTTTGTTATTACTCCTTTGGAGTAAGGGTTGAAACAGACTGTAAACAGTCGCGAGAAAGGAATTAACCTCTTTTTGTGGAAATAAACCCTACTGCGGACGAAAGGAAGGTCGGGCTATGTTTGAGAACAGGTTTTTTAAAATTGCCATTTCGATCCTGTTGATTCTCCTAATTCTCTTCCTCTGGAAGCAAGTACACTATATTTACGAACCGCTTAATTCGGTGATCGCCGTCTTGTTAACGCCCTTGCTGATCAGTGTCCTTTTCTACTACCTTTTGCGCCCGATCGTCCGCTTTTTAACAAAATATCTGCGCTATAAAGGGTTGGCCATCCTCATCACCTTCTTGGTGATTGCCATTATCATCATCACCGTCAGCTACTTTGGTGGCAGTATAATTCAAAGACAGATCAGAGATCTAACCCATTTGTTCTCAAATTATTATACTTCCATCCGCAACAGCCTGCGTAACGCCGATAACGAGTTGCTTGCCCACTATATTGAGAAGTATAAAATCGAGGAGAAACTCTCCTCCTTCGTCGCCAGATTGTTCACGGGGCTTCAAAATAACTTCTTTGGTCTTTTCTCCAAAATCACCAGCGCCGGAACGATTATTATCCTCATCCCGGTTATTGTCTACTACTTTCTCAAAGACGACCGCACATTTTACCACGAGTTGATGGGGCTTCTGCCCGCAAAAATAAGAAAAATGGGCAGTGCGATCCTGGTCGAAGCCGACCAAACCCTTGCCCAGTACATCACCGGTCAACTGATCATTGCCTTAATCGAGGGAAGCTTAGCGCTGATTGGCTACCTCATCATCGGGCTCCCCAATGCCTTGATTTTAGCGCTGACGATTACAGTAACCGCTTTTATCCCCTTTATCGGTGCGATCCTCGGCGCTTTACCCGCAATTTTAATCGGGATCACCAGCAGCTTTTCCCAAGCTCTGAAGGTGGTTATCGTCCTGATCGTAGTTAACCAGTTGGAAAACAACCTGATCGCGCCCCGGCTTCATGGGAGCCGGTTAAAAATCCATCCTTTGATCGTTATTCTCCTCGTCATGGCCTTTGTGACAGTCTTTGGCTTCCTGGGTGCCCTCTTTGCGGTTCCCTTTTACGTTGTCGCCCGTGTCCTTTACCGCGAGATCCGGAAATATCGAGAGACCCAGGACACACCATAAAATAAAGCACTAAGTGTTTTGCTTAATCGCCGCTCTCGCCAGCTCATCACAGCGGTTGTTCTCAACCGAATCGGCATGGCCTTTAACCTTGATCCATTCAATCTGGTGGATCCGGCTGAGCGCCAGAAGTTTCTGCCAAAGATCCTTGTTTTCCACTGGGGTTTTTTTCGCGGTCACCCAACCGTTTTTCTCCCAATTCCGGAACCAGTTTTGGTTAAAGGCATTCACCAGATAGGCGCTGTCAGAGTACAGTTTTACCCGGCACGGGTATTTCAGACGGGACAAAGCCTCGATCGCTGCCTTCAATTCCATGCGCTGGTTGGTAGTCTCCTTTTCGGCGCCAGATAGTTCTTTCCGCCTTCCCTGGTAAAGGAGGACGGCGCCCCACCCGCCGGGACCCGGATTACCGCTGCAGGCCCCGTCGGTATAGATCTCTACTTCCTTCATCCTCTGCCTCCTCTAAACTGGAACCAGACTTTCATGACCGTTTGCTCCGGTCAGTCTTTCACGAACTTAATCTCTTTCAAGACCCGTCTAATCACGCCGGCGGAGTTTTTCAGCTTGCGTTCTTCCTCCGGCGACAGATTGAGAATAATCCGCTTTTTAATCCCATCCCGGGCTACGACCGTGGGAACACTCAAACAGACATCATTGATCCCATGTTCCCCTTCCAGAAGCGAGGAGACGGTGAGCACTGAATACTCATTCCGGAGGATACTTTCGGTGATCCGGACCAACCCAAGCCCGATCGCATAATAGGTGGCCCCTTTCCCTTTAATGATCTTGTAAGCGGCATTTTTAACTTCTTCAAAGATTTCGTCCTTAGCCATCGGTCCACAGTCTTTCCCGCAGACGGGACAGTATTCGTTAAACCGGAGACCAGCGATGTTGGCCAGACTCCAGATCGGTACTTCGCTGTCACCGTGTTCACCCAGGATATAAGCATGGACATTCACGGGGCTGATCTGACAGTGCTCACTGAGCAGATAACGGAAACGGGCCGTATCCAAAACCGTCCCCGATCCGAGCACTTTGTTCTTGGGCAATCCAGACAGTTTCAGCGTCACATAGGTCATCACATCGACCGGGTTGGTGGCCACCAATAACGGCGCGTGGGTCCCGCTGGCCACCACTTTGGGGACGATGTCCTGGAAGATCGCCACGTTTCGGTGGACCAGATCGAGGCGGGTTTCGCCCACTTTTTGCGCTGCTCCGGCCGTAATTACCACTAAGTCGGCGTCGCGGCAATCATCGTAATCACCAGCACGGACAATCACCGGGCGCACAAAAGAGACCCCATGGTTAAGATCCATTACTTCGCCCTGTACACGCTCCTCGTTCAGATCAATGATGATGATCTCGGAGACCAAGCCGCTGATCAACAGGGCATAAGCATAGGTGGAGCCCACCATCCCGGCGCCGATGATCACCACCCGGTTAGAACGATTCCGGTTCCATTGACTGCGTTCCTCGTGAAAAGCCATCAATAATTCCCTCCTTTTTTCGCTAGCTTGATAAGGATTTCTCTTCAATTAGCTTGTTCAACTTTTCAAGTTCCTGCGCTAATGCCACCAAGCCATCGGGTCCGATCTGATTGGCTTGCTGCCGCAGACGTCCACGAAAATCCAGATACTTCTCGTCCAACATGAGCAGAAGCTGCCGTAGTTGCTCCTGGGAGTTGGGGACGGTGATTATACTTCTTTCTTCCGTGGCCGTCTCCGCCAGATCAAAACGCTGTCCTAGCTCAGGGATGATCGTGGTCAAGTTCAGTGTTTCCCGAATTTTCTGTTCCCACACCGGTAAAACATCGGCATCCCCGTGGACGAGAAATACAGCGGTCGGCTTTTGGACAAAGCCCCGTAACCAACGTAGCATCTCTTCTTGATCCGCGTGGGCGGAGAACCCTTCGATCTTCAGGATCTGCGCCTTCACGAGAATCTCCTCGCCGAAGATTTTCACCGCTTTCGCCCCGTCCAGCAACCTTCTTCCTAAGGTCCCCTCCGCCTGGTACCCTACAAACAAGACATGCGTC